>NZ_JAQQPS010000016.1:0-164762 GCF_036688685.1 Massilia sp. S19_KUP03_FR1
TCGACGGCCACCCTATTTTTGCATGCTGGATCGAGGTCGATGAAGCTGCGTAAAGAATCTGCAATTGCAAGGAAATGCGCCATGCCTGACACGGGTTATCTCTATTTGACGGTGGACGAATTGTGCGCCGGTGCACTGGTTCACCTGATTTCCGGCGTCGACGCGCAACACGGACTGGCCACTGCGCCTGGCGCAGTGGCCACCCACATCACCGGCTATACCGAGTGGGTCCGCGAGGGTGGGCGCTTGCTTACCATTGGCTGGGACTGGCAAATGACAGCCCATGGCGAGAGGGTTTGCCTGCAACGGATCGGCGCGCCCAGCAGCAACCTGATGCTGCAATCGCGGGCGCGGCGCGACCTGGGACACGCCCGAACTGTCGAGTTACTCAAGGAATACCTCGACGGGTTCAACTGGCAAGCAGCCACGCTGTGCCATATCAGTACGCGCTATGGCTGAAGGGAGGGTCGAAAAACCTGCCACAAAAAGTGGCAATTTCAGCGATAATAACGCCCTTGTGCTCACAGCGCGCAGCGGGGCACGCCCTGCCAGTCATCCATTCAAGCCAAGAAGGTCCCCATGTTTTCCGCCCTGTCCCACCCGAGCCTGCGCCATTGCCGCCGGCTGTTTCTGCGCAATTACGAAGTGATGATCAACATCGGCGTGCACGACTTTGAAAAGCTGGGCGAACAACGTTTGCTGATCAATGTCGATTTGTACATCCCGCTGGCCGAATCGACGCCGCGCATGGACCAGCTCGACGAAGTAGTCGATTACGATTTCATTCGCACCACCGTCGCCAGCCGCATGGCGCGCGGCCACGTACAGTTGCAGGAAACCCTGTGCGATGACCTGGTGGCCGCGATGCTGGCGCACCCGCGCGTGCGCGCCGTGCGCGTCTCGACCATGAAGCCGGACGTGTATCCCGACTGCGAAGGCGTCGGCGTGGAAGTTTTCCAGATCAAGGATGAAGCATGAACAATGCTGTCGCCATTGACACGCCGGTGAGCGCGCGCGTCAGCGAAAAAACCACGCTGGAAAACAACAAGCTGCACAAGCGCCTGTGCCGCCTGGTGGGCCAGGCCATCGGCGACTTCAACATGATCGAAGACGGCGACAAGGTCATGGTGTGCCTGTCCGGCGGCAAGGACAGCTACGCCCTGCTCGACATCCTGCTGACCCTGCGCGAACGCGCGCCGATCCACTTCGATATCATCGCCGTCAACCTCGACCAGAAGCAGCCGAATTTCCCGGCTGAAATCCTGCCTGCCTACCTGGAAAAACTGGGCGTCGATTTCCACATCGAAAACCAGGATACCTACAGCATCGTCAAGCGCCTGATCCCGGAAGGCAAGACCACCTGCTCGCTATGCTCGCGCCTGCGGCGCGGCATCTTGTACCGTGTCGCCGATGAACTCGGCTGCAACAAAATCGCCCTCGGCCACCACCGCGACGACATCCTGGAAACGTTCTTTTTGAATATGTTCTTCGGCGGCAAACTGAAAGCCATGCCGGCCAAGCTGGTCTCGGACGACGGCAAGCACATGGTGATCCGCCCGATGGCGTACGTGAAGGAAGAAGACAGCGAGCGCTACGCCGCCGTAAAAGGCTTCCCGATCATCCCGTGCGACCTGTGCGGCTCGCAGGAAAACCTGCAGAGAAAACAGATCAAGAACCTGATGCGCGAGTGGGAAAAGAAATATCCAGGACGCGTGGAGAGCATTTTCTCGTCGCTGTCGACCGTTGTGCCCTCGCATTTGATGGATCGCGACCTGTTCGGTTTCACGGATTTGAAAACCGATGGCGTGGCCAATCCGTTGGGCGACATCGCCTTCGACGAGGAACCGTGCTCGACGCCGGCGCCAGGCGTGTTCGCGATTCAACCGGTCGACTAATAATGCAGACGCTGCCGCTGCGCTTGACTCCCGGACAGGACCTGCGCCTGGCGATCGAGGCGGCGCTCGGCAGTCACACGGCTGCCTTTGTCCTGCAAGGCATCGGCAGCCTGTCGGTGGCGCAGTTGCGCTTTGCCGGTGTCGACCTGGTCACCGAACTGCGGGGCGACCTCGAAATCCTGACTCTGGCCGGTTCCATCTCGCCCGATGGCGCGCATCTGCACATGAGCGTCTCGGATGCGCAGGGCCGGGTCGTCGGCGGCCATGTGGCCGCGGGATGCATGGTGCGTACAACCGCCGAGCTTTTGCTGGCCATCTTGCCCGACCATGCGTTCAGCCGCGAAACCGACCCCGACGGATCGGGGTTTCGGGAACTGGTCGTGCGCTCCCGGCGCGCCTGAGCCTGGCGAAACAGGGACGGTCATGTGCTGCCGCAGGCCAAATATGCGACGAAATATTGTCAAAATATTTCGCAAATACAACATTCGATAGACTGAGGAAATCTATCGAACTATATTCAGGACTTACCCACCAAAAGAAATCAGGTAAGTCATGCAATGGTTTTACAACCTCAAGATAGGCAAAAAGCTGATCCTGGCTTTCTCCATATTGCTCGCAATGAGCTGTGGGCTGGGCGTCTTTTCCATCAGCCAGTTGGTCAAGGTCAGCCAGGCCTCAAGCGACATTGCCGAAAACTGGCTGCCGGCCGTGCGCCATCTCGGTCAGATACAAGCCTCGTTGGCGCGCTACCGTATTTCGGAAGGCAACCACATCCTGTCTTCCGAGGAAAGCGAGATGCAGGACGTCGACAAGTCCCTGGCCACGCGCCTGACCACGCTGGCCAAACAGCAGGCGGCGTACGAGAAGCTGATCTCCGAGGCCGAAGAAAAGCGCGTCTATGCCAGTTTGCAAACCGCCCTCAAGGATTACCTGGAGCACAGCCGCCAGGTCGCGGCCCTTTCGCACGCGGGCAAAAAAGACGAGGCGCGCGCCATGTTTCGCGGCGCCTCGAACAAGGTGTTTCGCCAACTAAATGAACAACTCGAAGCCCTGGCCAAGATCAACGATGACGGCAGCCAGGCCTCCGACGACTCGGCGCGCGCCACCTTTGGCACGGCACGCCAGCTGATTTTCGCCACCCTGCTCGGGCTGGTCGTGGTCGGACTGGGCCTGGCCCTGTTCGTGGCCCGCACCGTGGCCACGCCACTGCAGCAGGCGGTCGGTATCGCACAACGCGTTGCCGCAGGCGACCTGAGCACCAACATCGGGCCGGGCGGCGCCGACGAAACCGGACAGTTGATGACCGCGCTGGGCGCCATGAACGCCAGCCTGCTGCAGGTCGTTGGCAAGGTCCGCAGCGGCACCGACCTGATCGCCACCGCCTCCGCCGAGATTGCCACCGGCAATCTGGACCTGTCCAGCCGCACCGAAGAACAAGCCAGCTCGCTCGAGGAAACCGCGGCGGCCATGGAGCAGATTACCGCCACGGTCAAACAGAACGCCGACAATGCGCGCCAGGCCAAGGAGCTGGCCGAATCGGCATCGAGCGTGGCCGGGCATTGCGGCACCGTGGTCGGCCAGGTCATCACCACCATGGAATCGATCAGCGCCTCGTCGCGCAAGATCGTCGACATCATCAGCGTCATCGACGGCATCGCCTTCCAGACCAATATCCTGGCGCTGAATGCCGCCGTGGAGGCGGCCCGCGCGGGCGAACAGGGCCGCGGCTTTGCCGTGGTGGCCTCCGAAGTACGCAACCTGGCGCAGCGCAGCGCCGCCGCTGCCAAGGAAATCAAGACCCTGATCGACGATTCGGTGGTGCAAGTCGGGGCCGGTACCACCCAGGTGCAAAGTGCCGGCAAGACCATGGCCGACGTGGTCGACAGCGTGCGCCGCGTCACCGAGGTCGTGGCCGAGATTACCGCGGCCAGCAGTGAACAAAGTGTGGGCATCGATGAAGTCAACCGCGCCATCATCCAGATGGATTCGGTGACCCAGCAGAACGCCGCGCTGGTGGAGCAAGCGGCGGCGGCGGCGGCATCGATGGAAGAGCAGGCGGCGGCACTGGCTGAAGTGGTCAGTGTGTTTCAACTCGTACCACAAGAACGCATCACACAACGGAGACTCGCATGAACTACACCACCTTCGCCGGCGCCCTCGTGGCTACCCTGGCCGTCACTGGCCCGGTCCTGGCGCAATCAAACATCGCCATCTACGGCATCCTCGACAACGGCATCGAAAACCTGACCAATACGGCGCCGGGCAGCGGCGCGGTAACCCGTGTCAGCTCGGGCGGCATGAACAATTCGCGCTTCGGATTTCGCGGTACGGAGGACCTGGGCAACGGCTTGAAGGCGGTGTGGCAACTCGAAGGTGGCCTGCTCACCGACACCGGCAACTCCGATGGCGGCCTGTTCCGGCGCCAGGCGAATGTCGGCATCGAAGGCAGCTATGGCCGGCTGGTGGCGGGACGCTCGTTCACCACCACCTACGACTTCATGGTGCCGTTCGATCCGATGTCGTATGCGCCGTATTATTCGTGGGCGTCGGGCGGCAGCGCGTCGAACGTGAGCACCTACAGCATGACCACCAGCGCCGACAATTTACTCAAGTACGCGCTCGAGAAGGGCCCCTTCAAATTCGGCGCCAGTTATGCACTCGGCGAACAGTCCACTGGCACTGCCGACGGCGCCAAATACCAGGCTGGGGTCAGCTACAGCAACGGCGCCCTGTCGCTGGTGAGCACCGTTGAACGTGCCAACGGCAACAACGTGGCCGCCACGGCCCGTCACGACAAGGCCAGCGTATTTCATGTCGGCGCCATGTACAGCAGCGGTGCATTCAAGTGGCAGCTGGCCGGGCGCAGCTACAAGAATGAGCCGAACAACGCCACCCTGCGCGCCGTGCGCGCCAACCTGTACTGGGCCGGCCTGACCTGGCAAGCCATGCCGGCCCTGCTGCTGACCGGCGCCGTGTACGACCAGGACGTCAAGAACCTGGCCACCAACGCCGATGCCGACCCGGTCATGTACGTGGCACGCGCACGCTATGCCTTATCGAAACGCACCGACCTGTACCTGACCGCCGCCAAGGCCAAAGCCAAACACGGTAAAACCGTCAGCCTGTCGCGCAACGAGGCCGGCTTCGCCGACACCCAGCGCGGCATCATGACCGGTATCCAGCATCGTTTCTGACCGTTTCAATAAGCACTCGCCGTCGGCCGCACGATGATCTCGCTGACATCGACGTCCGCCGGCTGCCCCACCGCGAAACTGATGGCGCGGGCAATTGCCTCGGCCGGAATCGCTTCCTGGCGAAACGCGCGCATCGCGTCGCGCGCCACCGGATCAGAGATCGATTCGGCCAGGTCGGAGGTGGTCACGCCGGGCGAAATCACGCTGACCCGAATGTCGGCGCCCACTTCCTGGCGCAGCCCCTCGGAAATGGCGCCCACGGCAAACTTGGTGGCGCAGTAGACCGCGGCGGTCGGACTGACCGCATGACCGCCAATCGACGAAATATTGATGATCTGTCCGGCCCGCCGCGCCTGCATGCCCGGCAACACCGCGGCAATCCCGTGCAGCACGCCGCGGATGTTCACGTCGATCATCTGGTTCCATTCATCGACCTTTAACGCCTCGAGTTTCGACAGCGGCATCACGCCGGCATTGTTGATGATAACGTCGATGCGGCCGTGGATGTCTTCGGCGAACGCGGCGAACTCGCGCATGCTCTCCAGGCTGGTCACGTCGAGGGCGAAGCAATCGGCCGTGCCGCCGGCGGCACGCAGCTCGCTGACGATGGCCACCAGGCGCCCGGTGCGGCGCGCACCCAGCACGACGCGATGGCCTTCGCTGGCCAAATGGCGCGCCGTGGCTGCGCCAATGCCGCTGCTGGCGCCAGTAATCAGGATGACTTTGGATTGGATAGGGGAAGTCATGATGGCGTCCTTTGCATGGCTGGTGATGAAGGCACCGATCTTGAGGCCGGCGGCGCCACGCGGCCATACCCATTCCAATGCAGTTCTTGCCCGATCCTCTACACGACATCGGCAAAGGTGGCGCTGGCCCGCGCTTTCATGGATCATTCCTCTCATCGACGATGAGCAACAACGAGGAAGCACGATGAACCACATGGCCACCATGATTGCCCGGCTGGCGCCTGTCGCCGGCATGACACTGACCGCGCTGGACGGCGTCACGCTCATGCGCGCGAACGGAACGACCGCGAAAGCCCCGGCGCTGTACGATCCGTGCATCTGCATTGCCGTGCAGGGACGCAAGCGCTGCTATCTTGGCGACAGCGCCTTCGCTTTCGCTTTCGATGCCCAGCATTACATGGTGCTGTCGGTGCCGCTGCCATTCATGAGCGAAACCGAAGCGACTGCTGCCGAGCCCTTGCTGGGCCTGATGATCCGGATCGACTGCACCCTGCTGGCCGACCTGCTGGTCGCCATCGAGGGTGACGAGGCGCCGCAACAGGCCCCCGCCACCGTCATGACGACCCGGCTCGACGCACGCATGGAAGCGACCGTGCAGCGCCTGCTCGAAACGCTGGCCTCGCCGCTGGAAGCGCGCGTGCTGGGCCCGGGCCTGGTGCGCGAAATCTTCTACCACGTCCTGATGGGCGAGCAAGGCGGCGCCATGCGCGCGGCCTTGACCCACCAGGGGCACTTCGGCAAGATCGCGCGCGCCCTGCGCCGCATCCACCAGGACTACCAGAGCGATCTGAACGTGACCAGCCTGGCGTGCGAGGCGAACATGAGCGTGCCTGCCTTCCATGCCCACTTCAAAGCCGTCACGCAATGCTCGCCCATTCAGTATGTGAAAGCGGCGCGGCTGCACAAGGCCAGGCTGCTGATGGTGCGCGGCGGCGTGACGGCTGCCAGCGCCAGCGCCCTGGTCGGCTACGAAAGCGCGTCCCAGTTCTCGCGCGAATTCAAGCGCATGTTCGGCCGCAGCCCGGTGGCCGAAGCGCAGTTCATGAAGCACACGCTGGCCCTGATGCCGGCCGCAGAAGCGGGCCATGTGCGTGTAGAACTGGCAGCTTCATAGACAATAAATTCTATCGCATCCTCACACGAGAATGCAGGTTCAGGCCCGGCAACACAAATAAGTAGACAATTATGTCTATGTTGGTTACGCTTCTTTCAAAGGAGCGTGCCATGAACCCGACAACCACCATTCCGAAGCCCACCGCAGCCGAGCTGGATCTGCTGCAAACCCTGTGGCCGCTGGATGCCGCGACCGCCAAACAGGTGCACGCGGCCATGCAGGTCGAGCGCCCCGACGTCACCTATGCAACCGTGCTGCGGCTGATGCAGATCATGCACGGCAAAGGCATTCTGATTCGCGACGCAAGCGAGCGCGCGCACGTGTACGCGCCGGCCCAGGCCCAGGACAGCTTGCAGACTAACTTGCTCAAGGACCTGATCCAGAAGGCCTTCGCCGGTTCCGCCAAGGCACTCGTGCTGGCAGCTTTGCGCAGCGGACTGTCCAAAAAAGAACGCGCCGAAATCGAACGCCTGCTGAAAGATGAGCAGCCATGATGGCCACCCTGATCGGCCACCTGGGCGCGACCTTGCTGGACTTTATATGGCAGGGTGCCCTGATCGCCTGCGTGGCCGGGATCGGCATGGTGGCGCTGCGCAAGCGCCGGCCACAAGCACGCTATGCCCTCGCCTGCCTGGCGCTGCTGGCCTGCCTGGCCTGGCCTGTGGCGGACCTGCTTGCGCGCCTGCATGCCCCGGCCCTGGTCGACGGCACAGCGGGACTTGCCCTGCGTGCCGGCACCGGCGCGCTGTACGCCCTGGTGCCGCTGCACTGGCCGCAGGCGCATCCCGGCGCGATCGTGCTGGCGTGGGCAAGCTGCACTTGTGCGATGGCGCTGCGGATGCTCGCTGGCCTGTGGTGGATCGCCAGGGCCGCGCGCAGCCCATGCGGCGACGCTGCATGGCAGGCACGCATCACCAGCATGGCCGGCCGCTTCGGCATCCGCCGCACGGTGCGCCTGCGCGTGGTCGACGATATCGCCAGCCCGGTCACGGCCGGCTGGCTGCGCCCGGTCGTGCTGCTGCCCGCCAGCCTGCTTACCGGCATGCCGCCCGAGTTGCTGGAAGCCTTGCTCGCCCATGAACTAGGGCATGTCAAGCGCGCCGATTACGTCGTCAACCTGCTGCAGAACGTCATTGAAACGCTGTTGTTCTATCACCCTGCGGTGTGGTGGCTGTCGCGCTGCATCCGCATCGAGCGCGAACGGATCGCCGACGATCTGGCCGCGCAGCACGTTGGCGCGCACCGCCTGGCACGCGCCTTGTCCGAACTGGAAAAACGCCAGTTTTCACACCACGACCTGGCGCTGGCCGCCAATGGAGGAGAGCTCATGTTTCGTATCACCCGACTGCTGCGTCCCGCACCGCAAGGACTGAACTGGAAGGCGGCGCTGCCCGTCCTGGGATTGACTGCCGCCCTGATTGCCGGCTGCGCCCAGGTAGCGCCGGCACCGCCCGCCAGCGTGACAAGCGCCGCCACCCCCGCTGTCGTCCAGTTCGCCAGCTGCCCGGCGCCGGTGTATCCCGATCAGTCGCTGCGCGACCGGGACACCGGCACGGTCGCGCTGGACTTGCTGGTCGGCGCCGACGGCACAGTGCGCGACTCACGGGTCAACCGGTCCAGCGGCCACCTGCCGCTTGACGAAGCAGCGCGCCTGGCTATTGCCAAATGCAGCTTCAAACCCGCCATGGAAAACGGTCGCGCGGTGCAGAGCTGGGTACCGGTCGCGTACCTTTGGACCTTGCAATGAGGGGCGCAGCACTTTCCGCTGTCGTGGCGACCGCATGCGCACTGATGGCGGGCGCCGCGCCGGCCAGCGACCTGCCGCAGTTTCCGTTCGTGCATACCAGTGGCTCGGCCTATATCAACGCGCTGGCCGATATCGGTGAAATCGATATGGAACTGTCCTCGCCCGACCAGAACGCGGACGCGGCGTGGACTGCGTTGGAGAGCCGGCTGACCGAGGTGCGGGCGCTGCTCGCGCAACAGGGTCTGCCCGTTGCCGATGTCGACGTGCAAAGCATCGTGCGTGGCCCACGCAAGCAGGACGGCACGCCAGCGGCCAACCCGGCGAACTTCTACACCAGTTGTACACTGCACCTGACGGTGCGCGATGTATCGAAATGGGCCGGCCTGGTGGCGCCGCTGCTGAAGATGCCCGAGGTGACCCAGTTCAGCGTGACATTCTCGCGCAGCGATCGGCGCCAGATCGAAACCGAGCTGGTAGCCAGCGCACTGGCCGATGCGCGGCGCAAGGCGGACGACCTGGCGCGTGGTGCCGGCCGCCAGCTTGGCCAGGCAAACGGTGTCGCGCTGGCCCCGATCAGGAATTTGTCGGCGCTGTTCGGCTTTTCCAGCGCCGAAGGGTATCGCCAGCGCCGCCCCAGTATGGACGCAGGCGATTACACGCTGGTCGCGCCTGTCCGGCTGGTGCAGGATGTGGACGTGATCTACAAACTGAAATGATGGCGCCGCACTACCTCGGTCAGCATTCGGCACCGGCCTGACAACGAAAGCGCGTCGCAGTTCTCCCGCGAAGGCTTGTCAAAATTCCAGTATATTGCGGCATGCACCGCGTCGGATGCGGCGCGCCACCGTCAACCAGGAATGCAATGTCAGCCTTCGATAAAACGTCCCCGAAACCGCCCACGATTGCTTTCACCGGCTACCAGAAATTCGTCGCCGGCCTGCTCGCCTTCCTGCAATTTGCCGTCATCCTCGACTTCATGGTCATGTCGCCGCTGGGCGCCGTCATCATGCCGTCGCTGGGCATCTCGCCGGCCAAATTCGGCATCGTGGTGTCTGCCTATGCGTTCAGCGCCGGCCTGTCCGGCTTGCTGGCGGCGGGCTTTGCCGACCGCTTCGACCGCAAAAAATTGCTGCTGTTCTTTTATGTCGGCTTCCTGTGCGGCACCCTGTGGTGCGGCCTGGCGCGCTCATTCGAAGCGATGCTGGCGGCGCGCATCGTCACCGGCCTTTTTGGCGGCGTGATCGGCTCGGTGCTGCTGGCCATTGCCACTGACCTGTACGCACCCGCCCTGCGTGGCCGCGTGATGGGCATCATCCAGACCGCGTTTGCCGCCAGCCAGGTGATGGGCATTCCGGTCGCCCTGTACCTGTCGAACCATTTTGACTGGCACGCGCCGTTCTTCCTGATTGTCGGCGTCGGCGCGGTGGGCGGCATGCTGCTGGCCTGGAAACTGGAACCGGTCGATGCCCATTTAAAAGGGCAAACCAGCGCGAATGCCTTGCAGCACCTGGTCGCCACCGTGACCGACCGGCGCCACCTGCCCGCGCTGGCCACCACCTGCCTCCTGGCCACCGGCGGCTTCATGCTGATGCCGTTCAGCAGCGTCTTCACCGTGAACAACCTCGGCATTGGCATCGAAAAACTGCCGACGATTTATCTGATCACGGGCCTGTGCACGATTTTCGTTGGCCCGCTGATCGGCAAGCTGTCCGACCGATTCGGCAAGATGCCGGTGTTTTATTTCGGCAGCCTGGTGACCATCGTCATGGTGCTGACCTACACCCACCTGTCCATCGTGCCGCTGCCAGTGGTCATCGCCGTCAACGTCGTCATGTTCCTGGGTATTTTTTCGCGCATGATTCCCTACCAGGCGCTGGCGGCGGCGGTGCCGGAAGCGGGCATGCGCGGTTCCTTCAATGCGATCAGCGCATCGTTGCAGCAATTGTCGGGTGGACTGGCGGCGGTCATCGCGGGGCACCTGGTGAGCACCGGTGCGGACGGCAGGCTGCAGGGTTTCCCGCTGGTCGGCTATGTCGTGGTCGGCACGACGATCGTGGCGGGGTTTCTGGTGACACAAGTAAATAAGGAATTGCAATCGCGCGAGGCAGCGCCGGCCTGATGCTGCCGGCGCGCCTGGCGCGTCGCGTTAGCGGTTGGCGATGTACAGCGTGATTTCAAAGCCAAAACGCCAGTCGCTGCATTCAGGTTTGGTCCATTTCATGGTGGTCTCCTTGATTCGTGATGGGATGGGCGAGCAATTGCACAGAGTTACCTGCAATATCCGTGCCTCCCCAAGAGGCATAGCGGCGCACGCTGCGGACGTGGCGGCGCTGTGTCAAAAGTGAACAGGCAGCTGGCGACGATGGGACACTTGCACGCCGCGCGCCAGCCCGGGGCGCTCGACCAGCAGGTGCAGCACGCCTGCCACAACGAATGCCGCCAGCAACTTGAGCGCCAGCGCCGGCATGGCATCCAGGTCGGCGTGTGCATCCACCCAATAAAACACTTGCTTGTTGGTCAGGTAGAGGCAATACGCCAGCGTGGCCACCGCCCGCGCGCCAGGCCAGCGCCAGTGCGTCATGGCATCGCTGAGGACCGCGCCCAGCAGGCAGGCCAGACTGGCCGACAGCAGGGGAAAGCCCAGCATGGCGCCGGCAGCGCTGGTGAAGTCGAGCGCGAGGCTGGCCGCCATCCCGAGCGCGCCGAATAGCAACAACAGCCAGCCGCGCGCCATCAGCGCCGTCCACCAGCGTCCCCTGAACACGCGCACCGACGCCAGTACCACGCCCATCCATAAGCCGTCGAGCCGGTTCCAGGTCGGGTTATAGATGCGCTCGACATAGGCCAGCACCCCATCGCCGCCGGCGGCAATGGCGGGCGCCACGGCGTCGTACCAGGCCCAGCCACGCAGCACGATGCCGCCAATCAGCAAGAGGACGGCACACCCCGCGACCCGGCGCGCATCCGGCGCACGCGCAAGCAGCCACACTACGGCTGGCAGCAGCAGATAAAAATGCTCTTCGACACACAGCGACCACGCATGGGAAAACGCGCGCTGGCGGGCGTAGTCGGGCAACAGGTTGGTAGTGAATGTCAGGAATTGCCACAACGGCGCCATGGCGTCGCTTTCGCGCCAGGCCGGCACGGCCAAATAAAGTGCCAGCACGGCGAGATAGGCGGGCAGGATACGCCAGGCGCGGCGCTGGAAGAAAAGGCCCCAGTCGGGCTGTCGTCCGGCGCCATACGGGCGCAGCACTTGCAGCCCGATCAGGTAGCCGCTCAGCACAAAAAACAGGTCGACGCCCATCCAGCCGTGGTGCGTCCAGGCCGGCAAGCGCAGGTCGGAACCGTCGAGATGGTAAGCCATCACCCACAGAATGGCGACTGCGCGCAGGAAGTCGATGCCGGCGTGACGGTGGCTTATCGGCGTCCGGTTTTGGGCGTATTCTGTGTGATCAATCATACAAGGAGAACCGTCGTGGATCGTCATGTTACTTTGTTTCATGCACCCAATACCCGCTCGGCAGGCGCCCGGGTTTTATTGGAAGAACTGGGCGCCGATTACGCCCTGCATACGGTCAACTTCAAAAAAAACGAGCAGCGCGACGCGGCCTATCTGGCGGTCAATCCGATGGGCAAGGTGCCGGCCATTGCGCATGGTGACGCGCTGGTCACCGAGCAGCCCGCCATCTACATTTTTCTGGCCGACCTGTATGCCGACCGCGGCCTGGCGCCGGCGCTGGACGATCCCCTGCGCGGGCCCTATCTGCGCTGGATGGTGTTTTATGGTTCGAGCTTCGAGCCGGCGCTGATCGACAAGTCGCTCAAGCGCGAACCGGCACCGCCGTCGTTCTGTCCGTATGGCGACTACGACACCATGCTGGGCACCTTGACGGCGCAGTTGCGCAAGGGGCCGTATCTGCTGGGTGAGCGTTTTACGGCGGTCGATGTGCTGTGGGGGATGGCGCTGGGCTGGACCGTGGCGTTCAAGCTGGTGCCGGAGTTGCCCGAGATTGTCGCGTACGTGAAGCGGGTGAAGGAGCGGCCGGCGGCCATCAAGGCCGCCGCCCTGGATGCAGCCCTGGCGACGGAGCTGAGCGCGGTTTAGCACGCTCAGCATAGGCCCCGGCTTTCGCCGGGGTGACGGTTTTGCATTTAGTGGGTACTGCTCGGCGCCACGTCCATGCGCATCACCGGGTACAAATTCAAACGCTCGTCCCACGAGGTGTGGCGGCGGGCGAAGAATTCGAGGCGGGCATGCGGATTTTTCGCGAAGGCGGGGTCGGTGGCAACCTTGTTGCGGAACGCGGCAGCCAGCGCCGGGTCGGCCGCCATCTGTTCGCGCGCCACGTCTTCGGCCACGTACTCTTCCATGTATTCCTTCGGCTCGAAGGCATTGTTAAACAGCCCCCAGGCGAGCAAGGAATCGGGCGCCAGCGGCTCAAACATCGCCACCACGAGGCGCGCCTTCGGCTGCGCGACCGGCACGAACAGCGCACCTTTTGCCACCTTGCGCGACTCGGTTTTCCAGCTGCCCTTGAGCGCCAGGCGCTGGTGCGATTCCACCGATTTCACGCCAAACGTGGCGACGTCGGCGCGGAAGGTTTCGACCGGGGCCGCATCGATTGCCGCACCCAGGGTCCGGTACACGATGCCGTGCTGGGCCAGCTTGCGGCCAACCATGGCGGCGAACGCGGCCGGCACCAGGTAGCCGGCGCGCGGCGCGTTGACGACCAGGTCCGGCACCACCTCGTCGCGCAGCGGCACGTGCCAGACCTGCGGCGTGGTTTCGTCGTAGTGCGTCATCAGCATGCCGGACACATCCGACATGCTGCGCGTGTAGGCATAGCCCTTGAAGTCGACCATGGTGGTCTTGTCGGTGGTTTTGTAGGTCAGCGTGACCGGCTGGCCGCCCAGCGCCACGGCGCGTGCATCGGCCGCAGCGGCCATCTGCTGCCATTGTTTGCCATGCGCGGCAACCTGCTCGAGCACCGACACGAAGGCGTTGTGGGTAATCCGCACGCGGGTCGGGTAATCTTTCCACGAGTGGGTTTCGACCAGCATCGCCAGCCGGTTGCGCAGCTGAAAATAGCCGGTCGAGAAGCGCGGGTCGGACACGCCATCGACGAAGCCCGAGGCCGGATCGTCGGTGGTGGCGAACGACATGTAGTAGGCCTGCGGCATCGAGCCCTGCTTGCGGATGGTATCGATCACGCCGTCGCGCCAGGCGATGCCGGCCGCGCGCAATTGCGGGTCGCCCGAATACACCGGCTCGACCTGGATCGACACATCGTGCTGGAACTTGGCGCCGTCGGTGACGTGCAGGTCGACATAGGCGATCGGATCCCAGGCATTGACCAGCGCCAGCATGGCCTGCATTTCCGGCGCGTCGGCTTTGACGTAGTCACGGTTCAGATTGAAATTCTGCGCCGTGGTGCGCCAGCCCATCTCGACCGGGCCGCGCTGGTTCGGGCGGTTGTTTTTGGTAAAGCGCTCGTGGCCGTCGACGTTGAACACCGGCACGAAAATCAGCACCTGCTGGTCGAGTGCACCCTTGGCCAGTTTGCCCTCGAGCATTTCGCGCAGGGCCTGGAAGCCGGCGTCCTTGCCATCGATTTCACCGGCGTGGATGCCGCCCTGGATCAGCGTCACCGGCAAGCCGCGTTGCTTGGCGGCCTGCGCCGTGAACGCGCCGCTGCGCGTGGCGACCAGCGCCAGCATCGGCCGGTTTTCCGGCGTGCGGCCAAATTCGATGCAGCGTACGGCGCCTGGATATGCCTTCTGGAACGCCGCGCACAGTTGCTCGACTTCTGCATAGCGGCCGGTGGCGGTGAAGCCGGAGCGTTCGGACACGGTGCTCAACTCTGGCGCGGACAAGGCCAGGGGCGCGCCGGCCATCAGGACAAGCAATAAGGCGGGACGAATCATCGAACGGACTCCGGCAAAGTGACAAAGAGTTAAATTATAGTCGTTGCCGAATTAAAAATTGCCGAAAAAAAAGCCAGCTTGCGAGGCTGGCTTTGGCGGTGCTCAGAGCCCGCTTACCGGGCGCTGCGCACAATCGACAGGCCGGACACGAATGGTCGCACCATCTGCAGCGGCGTCGTTGCTTGTGCGGTGGCGCTGCTTGAGGCCACCGGGCAGACGCCGGTGGCGCGGTACTGCAGCGCCGCGGCCAATAAACCTTCGCTGGTGTCGCCCACGGCATGCTGTAAGTCGTCCGCCACCGTGCAGGTCGGCGCGAAGCCATCGGCATAGTCGCCGAAACCCTTCTGGTTGACGCCCTGGAACTGGATCGCGAAATAGGTCGTGCCGCAGTTGTCGACCGGGGTGAAGGCGTAGGGTTTGCCGCAGGTCTGGCCGCCGATCAGGTCAACTTGCACATCCACGCCGCGCAGGCTGTTGATGATCGATTCGCTGGCCGAGCAGGTGTCGCCCGTGGTGATCAAGGTCACGCGTTTCAGGTTCAGCGTCGGCAGTACCGTGCCGGCTGGCACCGTCGTCTGAAAGCCGTAGGCGGTCGAGCGGAACTCGTACGCTGGCTGGTCGGCGTAGCGGTCGTTGAAGATCGGCTTTTCGAACACCTTGCCTGACGTTTGCGCCGGGCCGGCGATCATGTAGGCCAGTTCGCTGGCGATGAACAGCAGGCCGCCGCCGTTGTAGCGCACGTCCAGCACCAGGTCGGTCACGCCGGCCGCTTTCAGGGTCGTGATCGAGTCGATCAGCGCACGCTCGGACACTTCGTTGTGGCTGTCGAACGTCAGGTAACCGACCTTACCGGTGGGCGTATCGATGGTTTTGGTGTTTTTCACCGGCGCCGATGTGACGGCCAGGGCCGTCAGGCTGACGTCGATGGTGGTGCCGTTGCGGTCGAGCGTGAGGCGGTGGATCTCGTTGGCTTTTTCCGGAAACAGGCCGGCGTTGATCTTGTCGACCGTGGCGGCGTCACTGCCGTTGACGAAATCGTAGCCGTCAACGGTCAACAGCTTGTCGCCGCGGCGCAGGCCGGCGGCCGCTGCCGGCGAGCCGGGTTCGACAACACTGGCAACCCAGGTGCGCGGAATATTGGCGCCGGTATTGCGCGACCAGCTGATGCCGTAGCCCAGTTCCACGCCCTGACCCGACAGGGCATTCCACTCGGCGGTGGTGTAGGTGAAATGGTATTTGTCCTTGGCCGCGCCGGACGCGGTCATCAAGGGTGTTTTCAGTGCGTTGAAGTAATCGATGGCGGTGCTGTAGTTCAGCGGGTTCAGGCTCGGCACTTCCTTGTACCAGAGATAGGTCTGGTCGATCCAGCCGCGCAGGAAGGTGCGCTCGTCGGTCAGGGTGCCTGCCTTGTCCGGGTAGCCCTTGCCAGTGAACGGGTCGATACCCGAGCGCGGCGCGGCGCAGAAATTCTGGCTGGCCAGGTATTTGGATGTATCCGGTGTCGGTGTCGTTGTCGACGGCGTTGGGGTGGGCGTCATGCTGGACGGCGTCGCGGACGACACCCCCGGGGAACCACCGCCACCGCCGCAACCGGCAAGCAGGGCCGCGAAGGCAATCGGGAGCAGGCAAAAGCGCGTGTTGGTCAATCGACCAGTGGGTTTGGCGGTTGGTTTCATTAGAGAATTATAGTCGTGGCCGTTCCAAAATAGGCGCTCCGGAAAGCAACTTCTGCGCGTTTTCGGGCAACTTTGTTGCTACCCCGCGTCACGAATTGCGTGACTTGTTGTAGTGGCATTCGGTTATGCTGACGAAGTGGCACTTTTACCAACACTGCAAGGAAAATCATGACAATCGAACTCACCCTGCTGGCATGGACGCTAGTGCTGGCGCTTGTACAAATCGGCCTGGCGGGCATGCTGCGCACGCAGGAAACCGGCACGGCCTACAACGTCGGCCCGCGCGACCAACCGGGCCCGCCCACGCGCCCGATCACCGGCCGCGTGCAGCGCGCCCAGGCCAATCTGTTCGAAACCCTGCCGCTGTTCATCGCAGCGGTGCTGATCGCCCACGTGGCCGACCGCGACGGCGCGCTGACGTTATGGGGTTGCTGGATGTATCTGATTGCCCGCGTTGTGTATCTGCCCCTGTACGCGTTCGGGATTCCCGTGGCGCGCACGCTGGTGTTCATGGTCGGGACGACAGGACTGGGGCTGGTATTGGCGGCGATTCTGGGCGGCGCATAATCGGCATAGCGGGCAGCTAAACGTAGCTGCCCCACTGCCACACCACCCGGCATGCGGGTCCGCACCGGGCGGTTCGAGTAGTTGAGGTCAAGTGAGGCGAGGCATGCCGAGGGCTCTGTCGCGTTGTTGATCAAACGGCGGAATTCCCCTGAACGGCACTGTGCCGCTCAAACTGGACGGATCATTCCTGCCAACGCAGAAAATTGGTCGGCGAATGACATGGCTTCGGCGCCTTTGATTGCGAACTGGCCCTTGCGGATCATGTGTATCAGTTCGATGCCGGCGAGCACAGAGCCGGCGGACCGGAACGATTTGAAGTTGAGCATCGGTCTGTTCACCCGCTTGATGGCGCGGTGATCCTGTTCGATGATGTTGTTGAGATATTTGACTTGGCGCACCAGGGTCGGCAGGGAGCGCCCAGCGTTGATGGCATCGAACGCCGCCTTGTTGGCGCCGCTCTTGTCCATCGCGACCCTTTCCGGATCGCCGTTCGCTCCCATGGCCTTGTCAAAGAAGCGCTTCGCCGCGGGCATGTCGCGCTTCGACGTCAGCAGGAAATCGACGGTCTTGCCTTGCTTGTCGACGGCGCGGTAGAGGTATTTCCAGACGCCCTTGACCTTGATGTACGTCTCGACCGGGCGCTTGTGTTTCCGGGCCATCTTCTCGATGAGCGGTAGGAAACGAATCGCCCATCGGTTGATCGACGAATGGTCGACCGACACGCCGCGCTCTTCCATCATTTCCTCGAGGTGCCGGTAGCTCAGCGGATAAGCGGCGTACCAGCGGATGCAGACCAGGATCACGTCGATCGGAAAGCGCATACCTTTGAAGTTGAGCATGTCGATCGTCCTGGATTTGGGCACCGCAGTTTACCCGAACGGCCTGCCGGCGTCCGCTAACGCGATACGCGACAGAACCCGAAAGAACCATTGCGCGTCACTGTTCGATCATGCATTTCACAAATGCAGTCAAACAGGTCGTTGTCATAAAAGATTTTTACTTTCGGTTATTCATGTAAATTTAACTAATTGACAACAACATTCTGTTTCTTTATGATCCGCCTCGTAGTAACTAACACAGTGAGAAGAATTGATCTTGCTGTAAATGTTGAAGTACGTTTGATTAAGGAGATGAAATGAATAAAAGAGGAATTTTGTTGGCTCTATTGCTGGCACTGTCTGGTTGTAGTTCTGGTAGCGGCGATCCAGATACTACTGCGACACCAGCACCCACCGCACCAGTTGATGCTGGCCTGTCAGTTTTTCATGGCATTACAGTTCCACCTGATCCAGGATCTGCTGCTGATACAACAATTGCAGGTGTCGACACTGATCGTAATGGTATTCGTGATGAGGTGGACAGGTACAATGCTCAAACGTATGGTGCTGATCCTGTGAAATATTCCGGTGCCCAGTTGGCTGCCAAGACTAAGCAAAATCTTCTTGTTACTTCTATCACAGACATTAATGCTGCGACCGCTGCTGTATATGCAGAAGCTGACTCTGGCGCGTGCCTGGTCGATAAATTCCCATCAGACAATGTAACTGCAATCCATATCAACGATGATATGGTTCTTCGAACATTTAATACGCAGCAACGACAGCAGCAAATTAAAAGTTTGATGTTCAAAGTAGGTCAATTTACGCGTAGCTCCCAAGGAGTGGTATGCAAATGATTTATTTTAAAAAAATACTGCGAATATTTCTTGTTTTTACAATGTTGTCCGCGCAATTAACTGCCTCTTTTGCGCAGACCGTCAATGTGTGCTCTCAGGGTGCGATCCTATACTATCTTAATGGTGTCAATAAGCCAATTCCATCACAAGTTGCTGTCGACTCTCGAATATTAGGCAGGGAAGTCAGTTTAAAAAACATGAGTGGGTACAAAGAGACAAGTTACCTATATAACCCATCAGATACTATCGTGATGGATGTGTTATGGGAACTGGCAAGTCAGATGACGGCTAGGCGTAACGCATCGATTGTCGACACCTTTGTGCAGGCAGGACTCAGTGCATGGGGTATGGTTACAGATATGACAGACGCAGAAAAGGAACAGGTCAGAAATAAGATAGCAACCGCTGTTCTCCAATACAATTTAAGTACTACCTTCACAGTTAATGGATCTAGCACCACTACTGCAGAATTAGTTAAAAGTTTTGAAAATACTGTGGCAGGACAACTGAGGAATGGAAATAAAGTTATTATTGTTTCTCATTCTCAGGGAAATATGTTTGCCAATGATGTTTATACAGCAATAAATGCAGATCTTAACCAAGACATTTCACGCGGATTAGCTGTTGTTAATGTTGGAAATGCAGCCGCTAAGGCATCTTCTGGCCTTTACGTCACAGGCACTCAAGATTTGGTTATTAATGTTGCAGCGCGAGCACTTGCTGCAACGATCGGGGCTCAGCAGCCGATGGCTGCGAATTTTGACGCTGCTGGTGCTTGGAGCATCGATAGTACGGGTCATGGGTTCACGGAGATATATCTCAGTCATGCCCTGCCATCAGGGACGTCTGATGCTAACTCACTAGCCTCTAAGACTTTATCACTTATCCAGCAAGCAATTAATGTTGCGATTGATCCTAAAAAATTAACTAGCGATGGGCCTATTACTGCAACGCTCACTTGGGCGAATTATGGCGACGTTGATTTGCACATTTATGAGCCCGGTGGTTCGCATGTGTGGTATAAAAATGCAATTGGGACGATGGGGAAACTTGATCTCGACAATACGCGTGGTTTTGGTCCAGAGCATTATTTTACATCTTGCTCACAAGAATTAGCAGTTGGGCACTATATATTTGCTGCGAATTATTATCAAAGTACTTTTGGCGTTGGTCCTCAGCAGGCCACAATAGAGATAAAAACATTGAAAGGCACACAAAAATCCATAATTACCCTTCCTTTGGCGCAAGGGGATTCAGGACTACCAACGAAAATGTTTGATGTGGAGGTTACGAAGAGCCAAACTGGCAGTTACAGTTTTGCCACTACACAACTTTAAATACATTTATTTTTATTAGACCCGCCTATTAAGGCGGGTTTTTTTCAATTTTAATTTTAAGATCAACAGCTTTTATGGGTGATGCCAGGAACAACCGGAAGCGGATCGGTTCTGTCGCATTAGCCCCCTCTGTCAGGAAAGATGTCGCGTCACTTGAATCACTTTAATCCATCCGGGGGCGGAGCGAAGACATGCAGTGAATCAGTATCCAGCAGAACGCAAGGAAGCTATTCTTCGTCAGATGCCGCCGCCGGAGAACAGGCCGGTATCGGCGGTTCTGTCGCATTAGCGAAGGTTCTGTCGCATTAATTTTTTTCGGCGCGGTTGGCATACGACATGTGGGCTTGGGCTCTGTCGCGTTGTTGATCAAACGCCGGAATTTCCCTGGAAGAGCAATGTCCCGCTCAAACTGGACGGACCATTTCTGCCAGCGTGCAAATTGGTCTGCGAACGACATCGCATCCGTGCCGTCAATCGCGAACTGGCCTTTGCGGATCAGGTGGACAAGCTCAATGCCGGCGAGAACGGAACCGGCGGCGCGGAATGATTTGAAGTTGAGCATCGGCCTGGTCACCCGCTTTATGGCGCGGTGATCCTGTTCAATGATGTTGTTGAGATATTTGACTTGGCGCACCAGGGTCGGCAGGGAGCGCCCAGCGTTGATGGCATCGAACGCCGCCTTGTTGGCGCCGCTCTTGTCCATCGCGACCTTTTCCGGAGCGCCGTTCGCTCCCATAGCCTTGTCGAAAAAGCGCTTCGCCGCGGCCATGTCGCGCTTCGCCGTCAGCAGGAAGTCGACAGTCTTGCCCTGCTTGTCGACTGCGCGGTAGAGGTATTTCCAGACGCCCTTGACCTTGATGTACGTCTCGTCCATGCGCCAGCTGCCGCCGACCGGGCGCTCGTGTTTCCGGGCCATCTTCTCGATGAGCGGCAGGAAACGAATCGCCCACCGGTTGATCGATGAGTGGTCGACCGACACGCCGCGCTCTTGCATCATCTCCTCCAAGTGACGATAACGCAGCGGGTAGGCCGCATACCAGATGCACACCAGAATCACGTCGATCGGAAAACGCATACCTTTTAAGATGACCATGTGGATTCGCCCTGGATTCGGGCACCGGAGTTTACTCGACCGGCCCGCGGGCGTTCGCTAATGCGACAGAACCGAAAAAACCCGCCAGGCGGCGGGTTCGGTTTTTATGCGGCGTGCGCGCCGGATGGCTCGCCCACCGGCGACGGCGAATGAAACGCCGCCAGCAGCGCCGCTTCCTTCTCTTTCGCCGTTTTCAAATGGCGTTCCTTGACGTGGCCATAGCCGCGGATATCTTCCGGGATACTGGCGATGGCTACGGCTTGCGCCAGGTTCTCGCCGTTCAGGCGGGTCAATAAACCGCCCACCGTGCGGCGGTAGTCGGCAATCAGCGCCCGCTCCATCTTGCGCTCGGCCGAATAGCCGAAGATATCCAGCGGCCCGCCACGCAAGCCCTTCATCTTCGCCATCAAACCAAACGCCTTCAGCATCCACGGGCCGAATTCCTGCTTCACCAGGTGCCCCTGTTTGTCCTTCTTCGCAAACAGCGGCGGCGCCAGATGGAATTTCAAGGTCACGTCGCCTTCAAACATGGTGGCGATTTTTTCCTTGAACGCACCATCGGTGTACAGGCGCGCGACTTCGTATTCGTCCTTATACGCCATCAGTTTGTAGAAATACCGCGCCACCGCTTCCGACAAACGCGTGCCCTGGTTCAGACGCGCTTCGGCCGTGCGCACTTCATGGACGAATGACAGGTATTGCTGCGCGTACGCCACATCCTGGTAGGCCGTCAGCAGTTCGACGCGGCGTTTCATCAAGTCGTCCAGGGTCTGCGTGCGCTTGAATTCGATGACTTTGGCTGGCGTCGTCATCTTCACCAGCGATGGCAAATCATGCGCGGCGGTGCGGCCCCAGTGGAACGAGGTTTTATTGAAGCCGACCGCCACGCCATTGAGTTCGATGGCGCGCAGGATCGACGCTTCGGCCAGGGGCACCTGCCCTTTTTGCCAGGCATAGCCGAGCATGAACATATTGGTGGCGATGGCGTCGCCCATCAGCGCGCTGGCGATCTGGCCGGCGTCGACGAATTCGACACGTTCGGCGCCGCAGGCCTTGACGATTTCAGCTTGCGCCGAAGCGCCCGGGAATTGCCAGTTCGGGTTGCGCACGAAGGCTGCCGTCGACGAGCCGGTGGAGTTGATGGCCGCAAAGGTGCGGCCTTCGCCCATGCGCGACAGGGCGTCGCGGCTGGCCGTGACGATCAGGTCGCAACCGATGACCAGGTTGGCGCTGCCGGTACCCACGCGTGTCGAGTGCAGGTCGGACTGGTGATCGGCAAGACGTACGTGCGACATGACCGGGCCACCCTTCTGGGCCAGGCCGCTCATGTCGAGCACGATGGCGCCCTTGCCTTCCACGTGCGCGGCCATCGCCAGAATCTGGCCGACGGTGACGACACCGGTGCCGCCGATGCCGGTGATCAAAATGCCGTACGGCTCGGCCGTGCCGGGCACGAGCGGGCTTGGCAACGCCGGCGGGGCCTTGGCGCCGGCCTCGGCCTTCTTCGGCTTTTTCAGTGCGCCACCTTCGACGGTGACAAAGCTCGGGCAAAAGCCAGTGGTGCAGGAAAAATCCTTGTTGCAGGAGGACTGGTTGATCTGGCGCTTGCGGCCCAGTTCGGTTTCCAGCGGTTCGACCGACAGGCAGTTCGATTGCACCGAGCAGTCACCGCAGCCTTCACACACAAGCTCGTTGATGACCGCGCGCTTGGCCGGGTCGGGGTACTCGCCCTTCTTCCGGCGCCGGCGTTTTTCGGAGGCACAGGTCTGGTCGTAGATCATGGCCGAGACGCCGGGCATGTCGCGCAGTTCGCGTTGCACGTCCATCAGTTCGGAACGGTGGCGCACGGTGACGCCGTCGGCCCATTTGTAGTCGTCCGGATACTTGTCCGGCTCATCGGTGACGACGATGATCGGGTGCACGCCTTCGGCCGCGATCTGGCGGCTGATCATGCCCGGATCGAGCGGCCCGTCGAATTCCTGGCCGCCGGTCATCGCCACCGCATCGTTGAACAGGATTTTATAGGTGATGTTGACCTTGGCCGAGACCGCCGCGCGGATCGCCAGGATGCCCGAGTGAAAATAGGTACCGTCACCCAGGTTAGTAAACACGTGTTTTTCGGTGGTGAACGGCGCCTGCCCGACCCAGGTAACGCCTTCCGCGCCCATGTGGGTAAACGTCGAGGTTTCGCGGTCCATCCACAGCACCATGTAGTGGCAACCGATGCCGGCCAGCGCGCGCGAGCCTTCCGGCACTTTGGTGGAAGAATTGTGCGGGCAGCCCGAACAGAAGTAGGGCGTGCGGTCGGTTTCCGGATTGGCTTTGGCCGGTACGGCCTTGAGCACCAGTTCCTTCGCTTCGAGGAAGGCGATGCGTTCCTTGACGCGCTGCTCGACCGGGTGGCCGGCGCAGTAGTGCGAGATGCGGCTGGCGATGGCGCGGGCAATTTGCGCCGGGTTCAGTTCATAGGTGGCCGGCAGCAACCAGTCGCCGTGGCCGGTGTGGGCGTGCTTGCCGTGCTTGCTCCACTCGCCGCTGTCGTCGAATTTACCCACCACGCGCGGACGCTCGCCGTCGGGCAGGTTGTATAACTCTTCCTTGAGGGCATATTCCAGCACCTGGCGCTTTTCTTCGACCACCAGGATTTCGTCGAGGCCACGCGCGAAATCGTGCACGCCGTCCGCCTCCAGCGGCCAGGTCATGCCGATTTTATACAGGCGGATGCCGATGTCGGCGGCAGCCTGCTCATCAATGCCGAGGTCGGCCAGCGCCTGGCGCGTATCGAGGTAACTCTTGCCGGCGGTGATGATGCCGATCTTCGGCTTGGGGCTGTCCCAGATGATCCTGTTCAGTTTATTCGCACGTGCATAGGCCAGCGCGGCATACCACTTATAGTTGTTCATCCGGACTTCCTGGTCCAGGATGGCGTCCGGCCAGCGGATGTTCAGGCCGTCAACAGGCAGCTCGAATTCGGTAGGGATCGTGATTTGCACGCGGTCCGGATCGAAGTCCACCACGGCGCCCGACTCGATGATGTCGGTCACGCATTTCATCGATACCCACAAGCCCGTGTAGCGGCTCATGGCCCACGCGTGCAGGCCGTAGTCGATGTATTCCTGCACCGACGACGGATACAGCACGGGAATGCCGCACGCGGTGAGGATGTGGTCCGACTGGTGCGCGGTGGAGGACGATTTGGCCGCATGGTCGTCGCCGGCCAGGATGACCACGCCGCCGAATTTGGAACTGCCGGCGTTGTTGCCGTGTTTAAAGACATCGCCGCAGCGGTCGACGCCGGGGCCCTTGCCGTACCACATCGAAAAGACGCCGTCGTACTTGGCATCCTTGAACAGATTGGTCTGCTGCGTGCCCCAGACCGCCGTGGCGGCAAGGTCTTCGTTCAGGCCCGGGTGGAAGTGCACGTGGTGCGCTTCCAGGTGTTTTTTGGCTTTCACCGCGGTCATGTCGACCGAGGTGACGGGCGAGCCGCGGTAGCCGGTGATGTAGCCAGCCGTGTTCAGGCCAGCCTTGAGATCGCGGTCGCGCTGCATCATCGGCAGGCGAATGAGGGCTTGCGTGCCGGTCATGAAGGCGCGGCCGCGCTCGAGCGTCCACTTGTCTTCCAGGGTGATGTCCTGCTCGGGCGGCGGCGCTAGCTTTGATAGATCCTGTGGTGCATTCATTGACGGTGTCTCCGTTATATTTTTTATGATTGCTCGATCAAGCGGCCGTCGCGGGGTCGGTGAGTACGCCCCGTTTTATCTGGTCCAGCTCGATAGATTCGAACAGCGCGCGGAAGTTCCCTTCACCAAAACCCTGGTCGCCCTTCCTCTGGATGATTTCGAAGAAGATCGGGCCGATCACGTTCTGCGTGAAAATTTGCAGCAGCAATTCGCGCGAGGTGTCGGTGGTGGTGCCGTCGACCAGGATGCGCAGGCGGCGCAGTTCGTCCAGGTTTTCGCCGTGGTTCGGCAGGCGCCGGTTGACCAGCTCGTAATAGGTTTCGATGGTGTCCTGGAAGGCGATGCCATCGTCCTTCATTTTCTGGATCGAGGCGTAGACGTCGTCGGTGCCCAGCGCGATGTGCTGGATGCCTTCGCCGTGGTATTCGTCGAGGTACTCGGCGATCTGCGATTTGTCGTCCGACGATTCATTGATCGGGATGCGGATTTTGCCGCACGGCGAAGTCATGGCTTTCGATTTCAGGCCAGTCAACTTGCCCTCGATATCGAAGTAGCGCACTTCGCGGAAATTGAACAGGTTCTCGTAGAAACCGGCCCATTCCTTCATGCGGCCGCGGTGCACATTGTGGGTCAGGTGGTCGATGTAGGTCAGGCCGCTGCCGACCGGATTGGCCACCGCGCCGGGGATGGCCACGAAGTCGACGTCGTAGATGCTGATGTCGCCGATGGCGTTGGCCGGCTGGCCCTTGGCCGCGCCCTTGCCGCGCCAGCGGTCGACCAGGTACAGCAGCGAATCACCGACACCCTTGATGGCGGGAACGTTCAGTTCCATCGGGCCGTTTTTATTGTCGAAACCCCAGGCGCCCAGCTCCAGCGCGCGTTGATAGGCAAACGCGGCGTCGTCAACGCGGATGGCGATGGCGCACACGCACGGGCCGTGGGTGCGGGCAAAACGCTGCGCGAACGAATCCTGCTCGGCGTTGATGATGAAATTGATCTCGCCCTGGCGATACAGGGTGACGTCCTTGTGGCGGTGCCGCGCGATGGCCGTAAAACCCATGCGTTCGAACAAAGCGCCCATGGCTTTGGGATCGGGGGCGGCGAACTCGACGAACTCGAAGCCGTCGGTGCCCATCGGATTGTCCCAGGGTTGGAATTGCATGCGCTGTCTCCTTGATTTTTGTCGAACAAGTATAGCCCTGCGCATCCGGCATAAAATGCCAAACGATTCCCCCACCTGCGCGAGAAGCGCAATAAAATTGCGGGATAAGTTCAATAGTGGAGCAAATATGTCAAAAATCGAACTAGATAAAACCGACCGCAAAATCCTTGCCATATTGCAGGAAGATGGTCGCCTGTCGAACCAGGACGTGGCCGAGAAAGTGAGCCTGTCGCCGTCGCCCTGCCTGCGCCGCGTCAAGCGGCTGGAAGAAGCGGGCGTGATTCGCCAGTACGTGGCGCTGCTCGATGCCGACAAGATCGGACTCGGTTTGCTGGCGTACGTGAATGTGCGGCTGGAAAAGCACAGCGATCCGCAAGGGAACAGCCGCATCCACCCGACCAGCCCGCGCAACGATTTTGCCTTGTCGGTGGCGAACTGGCCGGAGGTGGTGGCGTGCTATGCGATGACCGGCGAGATGGATTTTTTACTGCGCGTGCACGTGGAGGACATGGACCACTTTTCGCGGTTCATGATGGCAACCTTGCTGCGCCATCCGGCGGTGCTGGATGTGAAGTCGAGTTTTGCGTTACAGAAGATCAAGGAGACGACGGCGTTGCCATTGGTGTGAGCAAGCGCCTGCCGTTGGCTGCCGTGCAGACTGCTTATTTGCTGCGGTTGTTGGTCGGAATGCGCGCTTTCAGGGCGGCGATGCTGTTCACTTGCGCCGCGCAGTAAGTGGCGTTCGTTTTGGGATCACCGGGAATATTGCCGATATTTGTATAGCGCAGAAGGAGCGCTGGGATGGCGCTGGTATCGGCGCAAGCCCTGACGTAGTAGAAGTAATAAAGCAAATCCCATTGCAAGGTGCCTTCTGGAATGTCGGTGATGAGTTTGCCATCGGTGCCGCGTTGCATCGTGCCGTCACTATTCTTGCGTGCAGTGAGTTCATCGAGCGTCAGGGGCTGCGTTTCGTCAAAAATGCCATTCACCCATTGGCCCACATTGATCGGAACGCCACTGCCGTCCACACCGGCAGGCGGCGCGTTATTTTCGGCATGCGCCGCAAAGAGACGGATGACGACACTCGAAGGCAAATCGTAGCGCACGCCAAACCACTCAAAACTGGACAGGACATCCTGGTAGGTACTGCGTGTATCGTCGACCGATCCGGGGACGGTTTTCAGCAAGTTAATGCCCGCGAATGCGTCGTCAACCAGGAGTTTGTTGTTTGTCGCGAGAGACATCAACGAACCAAAGCTGTTGATATATGACGTGACCAGGTCGCTACCCGCTTTGGCGTTATACGACACCAGGTGCGAAACATAGTGCGTTGCTGGCGTAATGACAAAGAAGTTCAGGTCAGTCGTGACGAAGGGCGTTACCAGTTCCGTTGCGGTGTTGGCCTGCTTGGAGCCGTCAGCCTCGGAGATGAACGAGCCGCCAGTCGCCACGAAGCGAACCATGCCAGTGGGCGTACTGGTCAACTGCATCGTGAATTTTCCATCGGCGCCCGTCGCGGACGACACCCCGAGTACGCCGCCATTCGAGCCGTTCGGCAGGATCGCATACGCCTTGACAGTGGCGCCAACGGTGATGTTGCTGACGACCATGCCGGACACCATCGTCGTCGCGCTACCACTGGCTGGCTGACCGGTGTAGGGGTTGAGCGGGTTGACTGCACCCGGCACCGGAGCCGGGGCCGGGACGGGCTCAGTTGGTGTCGTGGGCGTCGCTGGGGTCGCCGGTGTTGTTGGCGTCGTTGCGGGTGTTGTGGGCGTGACCGGCGCGGTCGTCGCAGCAGGCGTGGCGGTCGAGGTACCACCACCACCACCGCCGCCGCAGCCGGAAAGCGCCACGATAGCGACCAGCGTCGCGATTACAGAATGCATCTTCATTGTTGTTCCTTGTAGGCGATCTGACTGACGGTATCGCCAGGACGACTACCGTGTGTCTAAAACTGACCGTCCATTATAGAAGTCAATTTCCACAAGGAAACTAAGATGTCGCTATTTTTGTGATTTTCCACAACACTTTGATTCTACCTGACGCGTGAAAAATCACGAAAATCGATGCGCAGGGGCGCGAATATCTATGCGTCTCCAGCGTCGCGGGGACGGGTTTTCTTCGGCTCGAACCACTTCACCGCCGCCCGGGCATTCGCCTTGAGCGTGTAATCGATCATCGCAAACTGCTCCTCGAGCGCCTCCTGCAACACGCTGCCCGGATTCGGCGGCGGCAGCTGCAGATACGCATCGGCCTCGCCATACTCGCGCTTGATCTCCATCCCCGCCTTTTTGGCGATGTGCATCATCACCCGGTTAGACGACAGGCACTGCATGTACAGCGTATCGACATCCTGGTTGCGGCAATGCATGGCGGCCCGTTCGAACAGGCGCGAACCGATACCCAGGCCGCGTGCCGACTTCGACACCGATACCCCGAACTCGGCCACGCGTTCCTTCTCGGTCGCCTCGGTCTTCGGCGCAAACGCCAGGTGGCCCACGGCGACCAATTTAAAAACGTTGTTGTAGACGCCCAGCACCACGTCGCGCGAAAAATCGATTTTGTTGACGTACTTGATGACTTGCTCATCGGGCAGGACGGTGCCGAAGCGCAGCAGGCGGTCGCTGTTGTCGAGGCCCATGAAGTGTTTCAGCATGCGGCGGCGGTCGCGCTCCTGCAATTGCTTGACAATGACAAGGGCGCGGCGCTTGCGGTTCCACCAACGGCTAAACACGCTGCCTGAGACTGGGACTGGGACTGGAACGGGAGGGGATTCGGGCTTGTCGGCCATGACTTGCAACCTGTCTTGTGCGCTGCGCCAAAGAACCTATTCTAGCGTACTTGTTTGCCAGTTAGCGCCAGCTCGCCTTCACCGCGCTCACACGCGCCTGGTAGACGGCGTCGGGAATGCGCTGCTTGTTGTCACCGCACTGCGCAGCAATCGCGCCCGCATCGACACCGCGTGCCGCCGCCAGCGCAGCGAGCAGATAAGCCGCCTGCGGATACGGCTTGGTACGGAAATCGTGCCCGCCCCCGACCCGCCCGCGCGCGTCGCACTCGGCGGCCAGCAGCATCTGGCCGAAGCGCTCCGGTTTGCGAAAGCCATCGCAGCGCGTGAACAGTGTGACCACCGTGGTGGCATTGAGTTCCAACGCGCGGTGCAAGTTACCGTGTTCGCGCGCCGTCATGACTGCCAGGTCGCGGCACTCCGTCGGCACGCGCAGGCGCGCACAGACCGCTTCGACCAGCGCCACACCCAGTCCCTCGTGGCCGTGGTGGCGCGGCCATTCTTGCGCTGGCGTGACGCCTTTGCCCAGGTCGTGCATCAGCGCGGCGAAGCGTACCGGCAGCGCGTAATCACAAGCGGCGGCGTAGTCGAGCACCTGCATCACGTGCACGCCGGTATCAATTTCCGGGTGGTGCGCCACCGGCTGCGGCACACCCCACAACGCATCCAGTTCGGGCAGGATGCGCACCAGCGCGCCGCAGTCGCGCAGCACGGCGAACATGCGCGACGGCCGCTTCTCCATCAGCCCGCGTGCCAGCTCTTGCCAGACGCGCTCGGCCACCAGCGCATCGACTTCGCCGTCGTCGACCATACGGCGCATCAGGATATTGGTTTCGGGTGCCACGTCGAAATCGGCAAAGCGCGCGGCAAAGCGCGCCAGGCGCAGAATACGCACCGGATCTTCTGTAAAGGCGTTCGAGACGTGCCGGAAAATGCGGTTGGCGATATCCTTCTGGCCGCCGTAGGGGTCGACCAGCACGCCGTCGTCACCCTGGGCGATGGCGTTGATGGTGAGATCGCGACGCACCAGGTCGTCTTCCAGCGTGACATCGGGCGCGGCGTGAACCGCGAAGCCGCTGTAGCCGGGCGCGGTCTTGCGTTCGGTGCGCGCCAGCGCATATTCTTCGTGCGTGTGCGGGTGCAGGAACACCGGAAAATCCTTGCCCACCGGTTTGTAACCGGCGGCCAGCATGGCTTCCGGGGTGGCGCCGACAACGACGTGGTCGCGGTCCTTGATAGGCAAGCCGAGCAAGGCGTCGCGCACGGCGCCGCCGACAATGTAGGTCTTGAATGCGGTCTTCACGTCGGCAAATCGTCTTCGTGGAAACTCGCCTTCTCGGTTTCGGCCATCGCTTCGCGCACCCAGCGCGCCACGGCCGGATGGGCCTGGACGCGCTCGCAATACGCTTGCAGCGCCGGCGCCAGCGACACGCCATAGGTTTTGAAGCGCATCACCACCGGCGCAAAAAACGCGTCGGCAATCGAGAAATCGCCGAACAGGAAGGCATGATGGCCGTAGGTAGCCAGGCAATCTTCCCAGATTTCGCAGATGCGGCCGATATCACCCTGGGCTTCATTGCTGCGTCCACGGCCCGGCAAGGACGCCTGGATATTCATCGACATGGCGCTGCGCAAGCCGGTAAAACCGCTGTGCATCTCGGCCGTGATGGAGCGCGCCAGCGCGCGCGCCGCCACATCGCGTGGCCACATGTGCAGGTCGGGAAATTGTTCGGCCAGGTATTCGCAGATGGCCAGGCTGTCCCAGACGCTGATCTCGCCGGCCACCAGCACGGGCACCCGTCCGGCATGCGTAAAGCGCGCGATGATGGCGGCCGTTTCCGGCTGGTCGAGCAGAATGCGCACTTCATTGAACGGGATGCCGAAGGCGACCGCGGCCACCCACGGCCGCATCGACCAGGATGAGTAATTCTTGTTGCCAATGACAAGGGTCAAGCCGGGCTGGCGCGCGCGGTCGAGGGCATTGGACAGCGTGGGGTCAAGTTCTGTGCTCTGCATGACGGCTCCCTGATGGAATTTGATTAACGGCCGGCGCGGGCGCGGAACTGGTCGAGCCGATCGAGCGTGGACAGGTAGCGCGGCGCCACCGCTTCCAGTGCGGTCGGCTTGATGCCCAGCGCCACGGCAGTGGTTTCCTGGATGGCGGGGTCGATGACGTTGTCGACCTTCATCGAATCGAGGTTATCGCGCGTCATCATCGGCGTGCCCGGCAAAATTTCAAACAGCATCGCCTGCAGGCGCCCCAGCGCCGCCGGCAGCCCGAACACTGGGCGCACATGGCCGCTGTAGTGGCCGGCCAGGCGCACCAGCTCGGCCAGGCTGTAGATTTGCGGGCCGCCCAGCTGAAACACCTGGTGGCGGGTTTTCGGGTCGCGCAGCGCGTGCACGAAGGCGTCGGCCACGTCGCCCACGTACACCGGCTGGAAGTCGGCGTCGGCGCAGGCCAGCGGCATGAACGGCAGCATGCTTTGCAGGCGCGCGAACATGTTCAAAAAACTGTCGCCCGGGCCAAACACGACCGAAGGACGGAAAATGGTCGCCGCCACTTCCGGGTGCGCGCGCGCCGCTTCTTCGCCGGCTGCCTTCGAGCGCTGGTACATCGACGGGCCATCGACGGCCGCGCCCAGTGCGCTCATGTGCAGGTAGCGCGCCACGCCGGCCCTGGCGCAGGCGTCGACGATGCGGCGCGGCAGGTCCACGTGCGCGCGCTTGAATTCGGGGCCGTAGGGCGTGCCGCGGCGCGAATGCAGCACGCCAACCAGGTTGATGGCCGCGTCACAACCGGCCACCAGCCGGGCCAGCGCGGCATCGTCGTGGATATCCGCCTCGACGATGGTCACGCGCGGCAAAAACACCAGGTGCTGCGCGTGTAGGGCGCGGCGCGTGGCGACCGTTACGGCGACGCCCTCCTGCACCAGGCGCGCCACCAGGTGGCTGCCGATGAAACCGGTCGCGCCAAAAACAACAACGTTCATATCTCGCATCATGTTCTTTTTCTGTGAAAGTCAGGGCAGGCCGGCGGCGGCGCCGCGCGGCGTGATGGTGCCGATCCGGGCTTTGAGCGATTGCGGCTTCTTCTCGAACAGCGCGGCGTAATTGGTCGCATTACTCATCACGTTGCGCACATAGCCACGCGTTTCGGTGAATGGAATCGATTCGATGAAGATGGCCCCTTCCATCGGCTGGTCGAGCGTGGCGCGCCAGGTGCGCGAGCGCCCCGGGCCGGCGTTGTAAGCGGCGGTGGCCAGCACCTGGGAGCCGTCGGCGTTGGCCAGCACCATGTTCATGTAGTTGGCGCCGAGCGTGATATTGGTGCGCAGATCGTTGAGCATGCCGTGCACGAAATCGGTCAGCCCGATCTTGGCGGCCACGAATTTACCGGTGGCCGGCATCACCTGCATCAGGCCCGAGGCACCGACGCCCGACTGGGCATCGACGATGAAGCGCGACTCTTGCCGGATCAGCCCGTACACCCAGGCTTTATCCAGGTTCAGGCTTTGCGCGGTCGGGTGCACCAGATCGTTGTGCGGCGCCGGGAAACGCTGGCTGTAGTCGAACTCGGTACGGGTGCGCTCGGACGTGTTCACCATGCGGTCGAGGATATTGTTCTGGCGCGCGAATTCCGCGCTGGCCAGCAGTTGACGCTCGCTCATCCCGCGCAGCGCCCAGTTCCATTCGCGCGTGCCTTCGAAACGCAGCCGCATGCCGAAAAATTTCAGCGCGCGGCGCAGGTCGGGGTTGGCGGACACCTGCGCCAGTTCGGCTGCGCTCGGCGTCATTGCCGCCGGTGGAATGCTGATCAATTGCCCCAGCTCTTCCATGGCCAACTGGCCATAAAAACTGTTTTGCTCGGCGATGCGGGAGAACAACGGCCGGGCCGCCTCGCGCCCGTCCGCCGTACTGGCCAGCGATCGGGCCAGCCAGTAGGTCCAGGTGTTCTCGGCGCGCAGAATGGGCGGCATCGCTTCGATGGTGGCGCGCACCATTTTCCAGTCGCCATGGCGCAGCGCGATGCGGGTTTTCCACATCGCCTGGTCGTTCGACAGCGCGGCGCCGGTCGTACGGCGCCAGTCATCGTATGCCTCGGGCGCGAGCTTCATCGATGCCGCCAGCGCGATGCTGGCCCAGCCGAGCGCGACTTCGTCGGGCGTCAGGCGTGGCGTGTTCTTGTCCAGCGCCACCTTCGCCAACGGCAGGCTGGTGCGCGCCATGCGGCCGACGGCGACCAGATAGATTTCATGCTCGGCCCGGCTATCGCCAATACCGCGCGCCATTGCCAGCGCCGGCACGTCGACGGCCTGCGCCGCGCGCGTGTCGGACGCACCCAGCAGCACGGCGATGCGTTTCGCCGGACCCGTGGCATGCTGTTCGCCGGCCAGACGCAATTGCGTCAACAAATCGTTCTGGCTGAACTGGTTAGCCTGGGCGAGTTGCGCAATCAGGCCGCCGCAACCGTCGCCATAACCCGGTGGGCTGAGCAACAGCGCACGCGCATCCGCTGCCACGTTTTCTCCCTTGGCAAGGCGCGATTGCAGCGCGTAACACTTCACCTGCGTGTCGTCCTTTAATACGAACAGGGGAAATTCGCGGTCAAAATTGGCCCAGTCGCCCTGACGGCCCAGTTCCAGCAGCCAGTCGTTGCGCATGCGGTCGGCAATCGCCATGCCTTGGTATCTGGCGAGGTAGGCCATGACTTCGGGGGCGCTGGCGTCCTTCAGGCGCGGTTTGAGCCGATAATAGTCGACGTAGCCGGGAATGGCGTAATTCGGCAGGCGCGCCGCCAGTGCCGCGGCTTTATTGGTATCGTTCTGGCGTACCGCGTCGCGCAGTTGCAGAAATACGTCATCGTCCGCGTTGCTATTGGGCGAACTCGGCAACACTGCAGGGGCCGTGGCGGCGTCCTGCACCGGGCGGTACAGCGCCGCCGAGTCGGGCTCGGGCAAATCGGTCGTCTGGGCCAGTGCAGTACAGGATGCGGCCGCCACCAGCGCGCCCACTAACATTTTCAACGGAACCATCGATGCAACTCTCACTCAGTGCTTCAGTTAAACCATGACTGGCGAGTCAAGAATACCACGCGCCCCAACGGCGCCGCCAGCCTTGAATCGGGACGACCAGGATACGGCCGCGCTGGCCAAGCAGGCGCTGCGCCTGGCGCTCAGGCAGGCACGCGCCGCTGTCGCGCCCGCTACCCGGGTGCAATGGGACGCCACCATCGGCGCCCAGTTGCTGGCCTGGTGGCGTTTGCGTCAGTTCCCCGCCATCGGTGTGTATTGGCCGTTGGCGGGGGAACCCGACTTGCGGGCAGCCTACGCGGAATTGGCCGATGCAGGCGTACGGCTGGCCTTGCCGGTGGTACTGGCGCGCGATCACGCGCTCGCTTTCGCCGAGTGGACGCCCGGTGAAGCGATGGCCAAAGACCTGATGGGCATGACGGTGCCGGCCCGCTTGCGCATGCTGGAACGCCCCCCGGCACTGGTGATTCCCTGCCTGGGTTACTCGGACGAAGGCTACCGGGTGGGCTATGGCGGCGGCTTTTATGACCGCACGCTTGCCGACGCAATTCGGCCGGCCACGGTCGGCGTGGCGTACAGTGGGCAGCGCGCGGTGTTCAGCCCGGCGCCGTTCGACGTCGCGCTGGACGTCATCTTTACGGAAAAAACATGAAAACCGCCGTCTTCAGTGCACGCCGCTACGACCAGACCCTGCTCACGGCAGCCAATACCGGCAAGCGCCATGAACTTTCCTTCCTGCAGGACCGCCTGACGCTGGACACGGTCGCGCTGGCCAAGGGCTGCGCCGCCGTCTGCGTGTTCGTCAACGACACCGTCGACGCCGCCGTGCTGACCGCGCTGGCCGCCCAGGGCACAAAACTGGTCGCCACCCGCTCCACCGGCTTTAACCATATCGATACGGTCGCCGCCGACAAGCTTGGCATCGCCGTGGTGCGCGTCACCGAGTACTCGCCGTATTCCGTTGCCGAGTTCGCCGTGGGCCTGCTGCTGGCCGTGAACCGCAAGATTGCACGCGCCAGCACGCGCACGCGCGACGGCAATTTCGAGCTGGACGGCTTGATGGGTTTCGACTTGCACGGCAAGACGGTGGGGGTGGTCGGCACCGGCAAGATCGGCCTGATTTTTGCGCAGATCATGCGCGGCTTCGGCTGTACCGTGGTCGGCCACGATCCATACCCCGCGCCAGCCTTTGAAGCGCTGGGCGGACGTTACCTGCCGATCGCGGAACTGCTGGCGTGCAGCGACGTGGTGTCGCTGCACTGCCCGCTGACAGAAGCGAATCGCCATATCATCAACGCCACTGCACTGGCTGACATGAAGCGCGGCTGCATCCTGGTGAATACCAGCCGCGGCGGACTGGTCGATACGGAAGCGGCCGTGGAAGCGCTGAAAACCGCCCAGCTGGGCGGGCTGGCCCTGGACGTCTACGAGCAGGAAGCCAGTCTGTTTTTCCAGGATTTATCGTCGACCATCATCACCGACGATGTGATCCAGCGCCTGGTGTCGTTCCCGAACGTGATCGTCACCGGCCACCAGGCGTTTTTCACCGAAGAGGCCATCGGCCAGATCATGGCCACCACCATCGAGAGCATCAGTGCTTTTGAAGATGGCGCGCCGTTGTCAAACCGGGTACCGCTGCCGGCGTGATCGCTACTGGCTGGCTGGTCGCGCGGCGGGCTTTGCGCTTGCGCGCCCAGATCAGCACGCCCGTCACGCTGAGCATGGCGACCAGCGCGCCCATGATGGAAATGAACACGCGCCCGGCCACGCCGAGAATGCGGCCCGAGTGCAGTGGAAACTGGGCTTGCAGGAAGATGTCGCCGGCGCTGCCGGTGCCGGGCAGGAAAGCGCCTGCGGGCGCACCGCTGCGGCCATCGACATACAGCCAATTATTGCCCAGGCCGCCATCGCCGTGGTCATTGCCTGGCGCAAAAAAGCCGATGCCGTACACGCCGAACAAGGGCGCATAGAACAAGCCGCCCACGGGCGTGGTCCAGCCGCGTTTATCGGCTTCTGCCTGGGCCAGCGCGATGGCTTGATCGCGCGAAAGCAGCGGCTCGATGGGCTGGTCGAGCGGGCGCGGGGTCATGGTGTCGAAGGCGGTGGGCGTGAGCGTGGAAAACTGCGCCACCAGCGGGCGCATCACCTGTGTCGTCAAATTCATCGAGACCGACGTGATGGCCAGCACCAGCAGCAACAGCCAGACCCAGACCGCACCCGAGCGGTGCAAATCGAAATTGAGTTTATGGCCGCCGGCTTTCCAGCGGAACGCGAACGACTTCCTCCACCCCTTCCAGCTTGGAAACGACAACCACAAGGCAATGCCGCAGTCGAGCACCCACGCCATCGCAATCAAACCCATCAGCCAGATGCCCAGCTCGATGCCGCCGGCTTCCGGCAAGTGCATCGTGTAATGCAATTTGTACAGGAAGGGCAGCAGGTTTTCGCGGCTGAGCGAAATTTCTCCCCATTGCCGCTTGCCCTGGATCTGCGCCGTGGCAGGGTCGATGGCGACCTGGTTGAAGCCGAGCTCGAACGGCTTGCCGGTGGCCGGATCGATGCGCCCTTCCACCGACATCAGCGAGGTATGGCCCGGCTCAACGGTGGTGAGCATGTAGGTGACGCGCAGGCGCGGATCCTGCTGCTCGAGGCGAGAGGCAAGCAAGGTGCCGGGCAACTCGGGTGCGCTGGTTTTGGCCTGGAACAGCGCGGGATTGAGCGCGGCGTCGAGTTCGTGGTCCCACGAAATGAAGGCGCCGGTGACACCCGAGATAAATAGAAAGATGGCGGCAGCGAGACCGAACCAGCGGTGCCAGATGACGAACAGGGGGCGCAGTGCAAACATGGGAACCTTGAAGTTGGGTGACACGCACCAGGACGCACGCCAATGAGAATGATTCTCATTATAGAAAAAGTACCGGGAGTTAGCAAGCGCCGTGCGCTTACTGCCTTCCGGTTGCTGTATGTACGTACATTCATGAGCCATTTTCATAGCTGCATGCGATGCCCGGTGCTTATCGCGGAGTGCTACTTTCGGTACACTCACCGCTTACCTCTTTGGAGTCCTGTCCATGCTGCTTGGTGCTGTCCGCGTCGCCTTACGCCGGCCCTATACATTTGTCGTGCTGGCGCTCATGCTGGTCATCATCGGTCCGCTGGCCGCGCTGCGCACGCCGACCGATATTTTTCCCGACATCCGCATCCCCGTCATCGCCGTCGCCTGGCAATACACCGGCTTGCCGCCCGACCAGATGGCCGGCCGCATTTCGACGCTGTTCCAGCGCACCCTGACCACCACCGTCAACGATGTCGAACACATCGAAGCGAATACCTATCCGGGCATCAGCGTCGTCAAGATTTTCTTTCAGCCGGGCGTGAACATTGCGACCGCGAATGCGCAGGTCACGGCCATCTCGCAGGTTGCCCTGCGCCAGATGCCAGCCGGCACCACGCCACCGCTGATCATCAACTACAACGCGGCCACGGTGCCGATCCTGCAGCTGGCCCTGTCCGGCGCCGGCCTGAACGAACAGCAGCTGTTCGACCTGGGTTTTAATACCGTGAGAACGCCGCTGGTGACCGTGAATGGCGCCGCCATCCCCTTGCCGTACGGCGGCAAGCAGCGCCAGGTGCAGATCGACCTGAAACCGGATGCGCTGCAGGCGCGCGGCCTGTCGGCGCAGGACGTGGCCAATGCGCTGGCCACGCAAAACGTGCTGGTGCCGATCGGCACCCAAAAGATCGGCAGCTTTGAATACACGCTGCAACTCAATAGCGCGCCGTCGGCCATCGCCGACCTGGGCCGGCTGCCTGTCAAGGTGGTCAACGGCACCACGATTTTGATGCGCGACGTGGCCGACGTCCATGACGGCAATGCGCCGCAAACGAATATCGTCCACGTCGACGGCAAGCGCTCGGTGCTCATGTCGGTGCTGAAAAACGGCACCGCGTCGACCCTGGCCATCGTCGACGGCGTGCGCGCCAAACTGGAGACGCTGAAACCGGGCTGGCCGGAGGTGCTGCGGGTCACGCCGATCAACGACCAGTCGCTGTTCGTGCGCGCGGCCGTGAAAGGCGTGGCGCTCGAAGGCGTAATTGCCGCGCTGCTGACCAGCATCATGATCCTGCTGTTCCTGGGCAGCTGGCGCTCCACCGTCATCATCGCGATCTCGATTCCGCTGTCGATTCTCGGCTCTATCATCGCGCTGGCCGCGTTTGGCGAAACCCTGAATTTGATGACGCTGGGCGGCCTGGCGCTGGCGGTCGGCATCCTGGTCGACGACGCCACCGTCACCATCGAAAACATCAACTGGCACCTCGAGCAAGGGAAAGAAGTCGAGCAATCGATTCTGGATGGCGCGACCCAGATCGTCACGCCGGCACTGGTCTCGCTGCTGTGCATCTGCATTGTGTTCATTCCGATGTTTTTCCTCGAAGGCGTGTCGCGCTTCCTGTTCGTGCCGATGGCCGAAGCGGTGATTTTTGCCATGGTCTGCTCGTTCATCCTGTCGCGTACGCTGGTGCCGACGATGGCCAACTTCCTGCTGCAAAAACACGCAGCGCACGGCACCGCCCGCTCGACCAATCCGCTGGCCCGCTTCCAGCGCGGTTTTGAAGCCCGCTTCGAGCACTTGCGCGGCGGCTACAAGAACGTTTTACATAGCGCCATCACGCGCCGCAGTTTGTTCCTGCCGGTGTTCGCCGTCGCCGTGCTGGCCTCGTTCGCCTTGGTCCCTTTTATTGGCAGCAATTTCTTCCCCTCCGTCGATTCCGGCCAGGTGCTGATGCACGTGCGCGTACCGGTCGGCACCCGCGTCGAAGAGACGGCCGTGCGCTTCGCCGCCATCGACCAGGCCATCCGGCGCGTGATTCCCTCCGCCGAAATCGAGACCATGGTCGACAACATCGGCCTGCCGGCATCCAGCATCAACCTCACCTACAACAACACCGGCGTGATGGGTTCGCAGGATGGCGACTTCCAGGTGTCGCTCAAGGAAGGCCATGGCCCGACGGCCGATTACGTGCGCAGGCTGCGCGAGGAATTGCCACGCGCGTTTCCCGACACCACGTTTTCCTTCCCGCCGGCGGACATCGTCAGCCAGATTTTGAACTTTGGTGCGCCGGCCCCGATCGACATCCAGGTGCGCGGCCGCGACGTTGCCGGCAACTACGCCTACGCGCAAATGTTGCTGAAAAAAGTGCGCGCGATTCCCGGCGTGGCCGACCCGCGCATCCAGCAATCGGCCAGTGCGCCAACCTTCAACATCGACGTCAACCGCACCCAGGCCCAGCAACTCGGCTTGACGACGCGCGACGTGACCAACAGCCTGGTGGTCAACCTGGCCGGCAGCAGCCAGGTTGCGCCGACCTTCTGGCTGAACCCCGCCAACGGCGTCAGCTATTCCATCGTCATGCAGACGCCGCAATATCAACTCGACTCGCTGGAATCCTTGTCGAACCTGCCGATCGGGACCGGCACCGCGGCCGGCAACGCGACGCTGGGCGCCGTGGCCAGTTTCAATCGCGGCCGCAGCAGCGCCCTGATCAGCCAGTACGACATCCAGCCGATGGTGCAACTGCACGCCGCCACCCAGGACCGCGACCTGGGCGCCGTCGCGGCCGACATCCGGCGCGTGCTGGCCGAGACCAAAGCGCAGTTGCCGAAAGGTTCCAGCGTCGAGATGTTGGGCCAGGTGCGCACGATGGAGCGCGCCTTTTCCGGCCTGCTGTTCGGTCTGTTAGGTGCGATCGTGCTGATTTATTTGCTGATCGTGGTGAATTTTCAGTCGTGGAGCGACCCGGCCGTGATCGTCGGCGCGCTGCCGGCCGCGCTGGCCGGCATCGTCTGGATGCTGTTTGCCACCGGCACCACGCTGTCCGTGCCGGCGCTCACCGGCGCCATCATGTGCATGGGCGTGGCTACCGCCAACAGCGTGCTGGTCATTACCTTTGCGCGCGAACGCTTGCCGGAACTGGGCGATGCATCGGCCGCGGCTCTGGATGCAGGGTTCGTGCGCTTCCGCCCGGTGTTGATGACGGCGCTGGCGATGATCATCGGCATGCTGCCGATGGCGCTGGGCCTGGGCGAAGGCGGCGAACAGAATGCGCCGCTGGGCCGCGCCGTGATCGGTGGCCTGCTGTTTTCGACAATTGCCACGCTGGTGTTCGTGCCAGTGTTGTTCAGCCTGGTACACGACCGCAAGGCGCGCAAGCGCACCGTTACCTCCCCTCTTCCTGGAGTGCCTGTTCATGCCCACTAATTTCCTGCGCTCGCGCACGTCCCGCGCAGTCACCGGCATCGTCGTCGTGGCCGGTATCGTCGTCGTGGCCGGCGCCGTCAGCCGCCATTCGCAGGCCGAGCGCCTGCACGCTTCCGCCACTGCGCGTAGCGTCCCCACCGTGAAATTGATCGCGCCGACCAGTGGCGCCGTCTCCGCGCTGGAATTGCCGGCGCGGGTGGAAGCCTGGGCCCGCGCGCCCATCTACGCGCGCGTGTCCGGCTACCTGCAAAACTACAAGGTCGACATCGGTGCGCCGGTCAAAGCCGGGCAGGTGCTGGCCACCATCGAGACGCCCGACGTCGACCAGCAACTGCTGCAGGCGCAGGGCGAACTGGCCGTGGCGCGCAGCACCCTGGCGCTGGCCGACACCACGTCGGCGCGCTGGAAAACGCTGCGCGCCGTGAATGCCGTGTCGGCCCAGGAAGCCGACGACAAGCTGGGCGACTCTAGCGCCAAGCGGGCGCAGGTGCAGGCTTTATCGGCCAACGTCGAGCGCATGCAGCAGATGCAGCGCTACGCGAAACTGGTGGCGCCGTTCGATGGCGTCGTCACGGCGCGCAACACCGATGTGGGCGCGCTGATCAATGCCGGCGGCACGGTCGGGAGCGAGCTGTTCGTCGTGTCCGACATCAGCCGCCTGCGCGTGTACGTGAACGTGCCGCAGCGCCAGGTGGCACTGATCAAGGCCGGCGACAAGGCCATGCTGACAGTACCGGAACGCGATGGCAAAACGTATGCGGCGGTGGTGCAGTCGCTGGCACGCTCGATCAATACCGGGTCGGGCGCGATGCTGGTGCAGCTGACGGTGGACAACACGGCGGGCGATTTACTGCCGGGGGCGTTTGCCAATGTGCGCTTCGATTTGCCGGGGGCGACGGGCGGGCTGAGTGTGCCGCCGGGGGCGCTGATTTACGGGAAGGATGGGGTGCGCGTGGCGACTGTCGACGCGAACAATCGGGTGCTGCTGAAACCGGTAGCGGTGGGGCGGGATCTGGGGACGGTGGTGGAGGTGGCCAGCGGGATTGCGCAAGGCGAGCGGGTGATTGATAGTCCGCCGGATGGGATTGCAACGGGGGATCAGGTGCAGATGGCGGCGAGGTAACGGTTTTTGATGCTAAGTATGGGTACCGGCTTTCGCCGGTATGACGGTTTTTTGGCCGCTGACTTCAAGACCGTCACCCCGGCGCAGGCCGGGGCCCATGCTGATTGCGCGCTTAACGCGAAACCAGGCGCTCCCAAACAGCCATGGTCGGCACCGCCTGGTTCATGCTATAAAAATGCAAACCCGGCGCGCCACCGGCTATCAGCCGTTCGCACAGCGCGGTCACCACATCGACGCCAAACGCCTTGATCGACGCCGAATCATCCCCGAAGCTGGCCAGTTTCAAACGCACCCAGCGTGGAATCTCCGCGCCGCACATGTCCGAAAACCGCATCAGCTGCGTGTAATTCGTGATCGGCATGATGCCGGCCACGATCGGCACATCCACACCCACCTTGCGCGCCGCGTCCCGGAACTGGAAATACGCGTCGGCATTGTAGAAATACTGGGTGATGGCGGCATTCGCCCCGGCCTGCACCTTGCGCGCAAAGTTCTGCAAGTCGTCCTGCGGGGAACGGGCCTGCGGGTGCACTTCCGGATACGCTGCCACCTCGATATGGAACCAGTCGCCCGTCTCGGCACGAATGAATTCCACCAGTTCGTTGGCGTAGCGCAGTTCGCCCGCGCCGCCGTAGCCGCTCGGTAAATCACCACGCAAGGCGACGATGCGCTTGATGCCCTGCTGCTTGAACTCCTGCAGGATGGTGCGAACCGAGGCACGCGTACCGCCCACGCACGAAAGGTGCGGTGCGGCGGCGTGGCCCTCGGCCTGGATTTCCAGGACGGTGTCGAGTGTGCCCTGCTGGGTGGTGCCGCCGGCGCCGAAGGTCACCGAAAAATACTTCGGGTGCAATGCCGCCAGCTTGGCGCGCGCAATGCGCAGTTTATCGACGCCTTCCGGCGTCTTGGGCGGGAAAAACTCGATGCTGAAATTAGCTGTTTCCATCTTTTCGCAGAAGTAAGGTCGACAGCGCCCACGAGATCACGCTGTACAAAATGGCGGCCAGGAATGCAGACCAGAAGCCGGCGACATGGAAACCATCGACCATCGTCGCCACCAGCCAGAACAGCAAGGCATTGATCACCAGCACAAACAGCCCCAGCGACAGGAAGGTCACAGGCAAGGTCAGCAGCACCAGCACCGGGCGGATCAGCGTGTTGACCAGCGCCAGCACCAGCGCGGCGATCAGCGCAGTGCCAATGTTGGTGACAGTGACGGAATGCATCAGGTAAGGCAGGGCCAGCAGGGCGGCGGCGTTGATCAGCCAGGTCAGGATCAGGCGCATCGAGTCTCTCGTAGGTTGTCGAAAAAATGATTAAAAAAAGGGCACGGCGTACCGTGCCCTGTCTCTGCTAATTAATAGCGGTAGTGGTCAGGCTTGTATGGGCCTTCCTTGCTGACCGAAATGTAGGCGGCTTGTTCTTCCGTCAGTTCGGTCAGTTGCGCATTGAGCTTTTTGAGCTGCAGGCGGGCGACTTTTTCGTCCAGGTGTTTTGGCAGCACGTACACGCCAACCGGGTAATTCGCCGTGTTGGCGAACAGTTCGATCTGGGCGATCACCTGGTTCGCGAAAGACGAGCTCATCACGTACGACGGGTGACCCGTGCCGCAACCCAGGTTCACCAGGCGGCCTTCGGCCAGCAGGATGATGCGCTTGCCGCTTGGGAAAATGACGTGGTCGACCTGTGGCTTGATGTTTTCCCACTGGTATTTCTTGATCGCAGCGATATCGATTTCGTTGTCGAAGTGACCGATGTTGCAGACGATGGCCTGGTCCTTCATGGCCAGCATATGGGCTTCGGTCAGGATGTGATAGTTGCCGGTGCAAGTGACGAAGATGTCGCCGTGTTCGGCGGCGTAATCCATGGTGACGACGCGGTAGCCTTCCATCGCGGCCTGCAAGGCGCAGATCGGGTCGATTTCGGTGACCCATACTTGCGCCGACAGGGCGCGCATGGCTTGCGCCGAACCTTTGCCCACATCGCCATAACCGGCGATGACGGCAACTTTACCGGCGATCATCACGTCGGTGGCGCGCTTGATGCCGTCGACCAGCGATTCGCGGCAACCGTACAGGTTGTCGAATTTCGACTTGGTGACGGAGTCGTTGACGTTAATGGCCGGGAACGACAGCTTGCCGTCCTTGTGCATCTGGTACAGGCGGTGCACGCCGGTGGTGGTCTCTTCGGTGACGCCGAGGATGTGCGGCAGGCGCTTCGAGTACCAGTTAGCATCGACGGCCAGGTGCGCCTTGATCGAGTTGAACAGGCAGACTTCTTCGTCCGAACCCGGCTTGTCCAGCACCGAGATATCGGTCTCGGCGCGCTGGCCCAGGTGCAGCAACAGGGTGGCGTCGCCGCCGTCGTCGAGAATCATGTTCGAATACACCGGGCCCGATGCATCGGCTGGCCATTCAAAGATGCGGTGGGTGTAGTCCCAGTATTCATCGAGGGTTTCGCCCTTGACGGCGAACACTGGCGTGCCGGCAGCAGCGATAGCGGCAGCGGCGTGGTCCTGCGTCGAATAGATGTTGCACGAAGCCCAGCGGACCTTGGCGCCCAGCGCTTCGAGCGTCTGGATCAGCACGGCGGTCTGAATGGTCATGTGGATCGAACCGGTGATACGGGCGCCCTTCAATGGCTGGGCGGCGGCGTATTCTTCACGGATCATCATCAGGCCCGGCATCTCGGTTTCAGCGATGCGGATTTCCTTGTCGCCCCAGGCGGCCAGGGAAATGTCGGCGATGTGGTAGTCGTTGGTTACAGCGTGCGGGGTTTGGAAAACGGCGTTCATCACGCCCTCCTTTCAATGGTTGAAAAAGGTACGTGAGCGCAGTGTTGATGTCCGAGCCTGGCGAATGAATTCGTCGCAGCGCTCCCCGGAAGCATCGAGTTTATCACGGATTATTCGCCGGCTTACTCAACAAATAGCGCCAGGTCGCGTCCGCTGACCGCTGCGAGCCCTCCGTAGTCAGCCGCATAGATGCGTAAAATATAATTCCCAGGTGCAAGAGAAGCAACTTTCCAGCTGCCGGCCGTGGCCACGCCATTCTTCAGAGTGTTGTTGATGACATAGGCGAAATGGGTGGCGCGGCTGCCGTACGCGGGGATGCCGCTGTTGGCAGCGTACAACAATTTGACGGCTTCGCGCTCGCGTGGCAAGCGGTCATAGACTTGCGTGATCAAGGGCTGGTCAAACCCGGGCAAGGGCGTGCCGTCTTCGTGCAGCAATTGGTAGCCCAGCTTGTAAATGCCCAGGCGGCGGCGCGCCAGGTTGCCGTCCATCTGGTCCCAGGCATCGGCCACGATGGACAGGTCACCTTCGCCGCGCGGCACCAGCAGGCGGCCTTTCTCCTTTTTCACCAGGCGCCGGCCGCTGGCATTGTCGTACAGGGCAATGCTGTTAATCTGCGGCGGCACGGTGTCGACCAGGCCCACAAACGGCAAGGTCATCGGGTTCGTGCTCGGGCCGCCCGGGTAGTAATCGAGGTGCACGTGCGACATCGCGTTGACGGTGCCGAGCGCCTCGCCGGCGTCGAAGCGGGTGCCGCGCGGTACCCGCACGCGCTCGGGCTTGCCCTTGGCGCCGCGCAGCACGATGAAGCGCGGATCGAGCGCGCGGCCGTCCGGCTCACGCCCCACGCGCATGTGCACGTACGATAGCGCGCCGATGGTCAAGCCTTCGGTAAGCGAGCCAAAACCCCAGTTGGCGTAGGGGTCGGTGACCTTGGCCGTGGTCACGGCCAGCACGTGTTCACCAATGTCGGCGCGCACATCCAGCCCGCCATGAAAATGGTCGCGCGCTTCGCCGTCGTAGCTGCCGCGCACTTCGCCCATCAAGCCCACCACTTCATGGCTGCCGAACTGGGGCGCGATCGGCCATGGCATCAAGCCCTTGACGGGCGGCTGGACTGCGGCGGCAAGCTGCGGCGGTGGCGGCGCCCCATTTTTGGGCGCAAACAGGCGCTGGACGCGCAGCGCCTGGGCGTCGGCCACCAGCAGGGTGCCGTCCGGCTCGACGGCGATGCCGCGCGGACCGAACAGGCGCAATGCACGGTCGTCGCTGATGGCGTCGATATTGTCGAGCGCACGGTAGGTGCCGTCTTTGGCAAACTGCAGGATGCGGCCACCGCTGCTGGCGCTCACGTACAACACGCCATCATGGGTCACGGTAATGCCGACCGGCCGTTTTAATAGCGGCCGGCGCTCGCCCTCGGCTGGCGCAGCCAGGGTCGAGACCAGGCCTGTCGGCGCAATGGCACGCACCGCGTCGTTGCCGGTGTCGGCGATGTACAGCGTGCCATCTTTCGCCACCGCGACGCCGCTGGGGGTGTCGAAGGCGGCGGTGCTGGCGGCGCCGTCGGCGTCGCCCGGGGCGCCATTGCCCGCCACCGTGGTCACCGTGCCATCGGGCGCGATACGGCGGATGCGGTCGTTATAGGTATCGGCAACGAACACATTGCCGGCCTTGTCGAGCGCCAGGCCAACCGGTCCGTTGAACTGGGCAGCGCTGCCGGTGCCGTCCAGGTAACCGGCGTGGCCGCTGCCGGCCAGCGTGCTCACCACGCCAGCGGGCGTGATTTTGCGGATCGTGTGGTTGCCCGTGTCGGCCACGTACAGGTTGCCGCGCCGGTCGAACGCCAGCGCCGACGGCGTGTCGAACCCGGTGGCGAAGGTGGAAACAATGCCCTCGGGCGTGACGCGGCGAATGCGGTCGCCGTCGGCCACCAGCACGTTGCCGAGCAGGTCGATGGCGACCCCGAACGGATCGCTGAACTGGCTGGCCGCCGCGGCGCCGTCGATGGTGCCGGCCACGCCGCTGCCGGCCAGCGGCGCCAGGCGCGCCTGCCAGTCGATTTTGGTGGGTGCGTCGGCCTGGCGCAGCACGGCCACGTGGCCAGGTCTGGCGACGCGCGCCGTCGTGCCGATCCAACCCGAAAAATACAGCAGGGTACCTATCCCCGCGATGCCCACCGAGGCAGCTGCCAATAATGTTCGTTTCACCTGAAGCGCCTGCCTGAGTTACCCAAGCCGTCAGCTTAGCAAAACGTTGCCCGATCTGCAGTTCAGCGTCACATGCGCTCGAACTGTTTTACGCGCCAGTCGGTCAGGATGGCGGTCAAGGTGTCGGCTGGCAGCGCCGGGTAGCGCAGCGCGGCGAAGCGCACCCAGCTATCGCGGTAGGCCAGCCACAGGCGCTGGGCAGCGCGCACGTCGCGCTTGGTGACGGTGCTTCCCGCCAGCTGGTCCGGCTGCGCCGGGTCTGTCGCCGGTGCGCTCATCAGCCTTTTGTAGGCGCGATTGAGTTCGGCATCGACCACGGTGAGCGGCTGCGGCGCCGCCTTGAACGTCCCTTTTTCGAAAGCGTACAAGTGTTCGCGCAGCCATTCCTTTTCGCGCGCCTCGGCCTGCACGACCAGCATGCCGCGCGCCGTCCCTGACACGTCGGTTTCGTCACCGCGGGCTTTGGCAAAGGCGTTGGTGGCCGCAACGAGCTGGTCGAATGCGGCCACCTGCGCCTTTGGCAGCTGGGTCCGCAAGCGGGCAATATAGGCGTTGCGGATTTTATCAGCCTGGCCATCGCCGATACTGGCGCAGATGCCCATCATGTATCCGCTGGTGATATCGTCGCACTGATCGTACGACGTGCCGGGCGGGCTGGTTTGCAATGCCTGCAAATGTTCGATCCGGCCCTGCACTTCCATGTACGCGCCGCCGGCGCGGCAGGCGTACAGGGTCGCCACATCGAGATTGCGCACGACACCCAGTCCATTCGCGTACAACATTGCCAATACGCCGTTGTCGCTGGCCGCGACGGCGCACGCCCGCACGCCGCTCCACTCGGCCGCGCTGGTGGCCGCTTGCCCTCGCTTGGTATAGTAGTCGAACGCCTTGCAGGACGCCGGCGCGGCTGTTGCTGCAGTCGGCTGGGCGTTTTTCACGCGCAGGCATTCTTGGTACCACGGCGTCTTCGGATCGACGGCGCTGCCGAAGCCTTCGGTATTCGGATACGGCGTGGCCGCGTGCGCCGTGCCGGCCAGTCCCACTACCAAAGCAAGTACTGCCTGATTCAACGTTGCCATCTAGCCTCCTGTGCAAGAGCCCGATTGTAGACCGCTGGCGAAGCTTGAATGGTTCCCGAGGAGAAACTAAAAATGCGCAAACAACGCATCGCCTTGCCAGCCGCCAGCCGTGGCTGACGCGCCACGGGTACCGTTTCGTGAAGGCCAAATAAAAAACCGGCGCCGCCACAAGGGCGCGCGCCGGTTCTTCCTGACTGCGGACCGGGATTACTTCAGGCCGGCTGCCTCGCGCAGGATCGCGGCCTTGTCGGTGCGTTCCCACGTGAATTCCGGCTCTTCGCGGCCGAAGTGGCCGTAGGCGGCGGTTTTCTGGTAAATCGGGCGCAACAGGTCGAGCATTTGCACGATGCCTTTCGGACGCAAGTCGAAATGCGCCATCACCAGCTCGGCGATTTTCTCGTCCGGAATCACGCCGGTACCTTCGGTGTAGACGGTAATGTTGATCGGACGCGCCACGCCGATGGCGTAGCTGACCTGCACCTGGCACTGGCGCGCGAGACCCGCAGCCACCACGTTTTTGGCGACGTAACGGGCGGCATACGCTGCCGAACGGTCGACCTTGGTAGGATCCTTGCCCGAAAACGCGCCGCCGCCGTGCGGTGCTGCGCCGCCGTAGGTGTCGACAATGATTTTACGGCCGGTCAGGCCGCAATCGCCCTGTGGGCCGCCGATGACGAAACGGCCGGTCGGGTTGACCAGGTATTTCGTGTTGGTCAGCCATTCGCGCGGCAGGACTTGTTTGATGATTTCCTCGATCACCGCTTCTTCGATCTGCGAGTGGCTCACTTCCGGTGCGTGCTGGGTCGAGAGCACGACGGTGTCGACCGAGACCGGGCGGCCATCGACGTAGCGCAGCGTGACTTGCGATTTGGCATCCGGGCGCAGCCATGGCAAGCGGCCATCCTTGCGCAGTTGCGACTGGCGCTCGACCAGGCGGTGCGCGTAGTGAATCGCAGCCGGCATGAGTTCCGCCGTTTCGTCGCAGGCATAACCGAACATCAAGCCCTGGTCGCCCGCGCCCTGATCGAGGTCGATGCCGGCGCCTTCGTTAACGCCCTGGGCGATGTCAGGCGACTGCTTGTCATAGCAGACCATGACCGCACAACCTTTGTAGTCGATACCGAAGTCGGTATTGTCGTAGCCAATGCGGCGGATGGTTTCGCGCGCGACCTGGATGTAGTCGACATTGGCGAAGGTGGTGATTTCACCAGCCAGAACCACGAGACCGGTATTGCACAAGGTCTCGGCTGCAACGCGCGCACGCGGGTCCTGCTCGAGGATGGCATCGAGGATCGCGTCGGAAATCTGGTCCGCGACTTTGTCGGGGTGGCCTTCCGAGACGGATTCGGAAGTAAAGAGGTAATCGTTCGACATCTGGAGCTCCTGTTACTGATCTAGAAAGGGTTTCTGTCGCAGTAGCACATGCTCCGCGACGCTTTAGCGACATTTATATTCCGCTTCGCAAGTTGTCTATTAACTCGGCGGATCCTGCATTCAGTGGTATTTTACGCTCCTTACGAAATTTTGCGCAGGCAACACGCTTGTTCACGAACTCAGGTTGGTTTTATGTTAGTTCTTCTCTTCCGTTTTTTATCAATCTTTCCCCTGCGTCAATTGCACTCCCTGGGTGCCGGACTGGGCTGGCTGGTGTATGCCGTCTCTCCCTCGCACCGCAAGCGGCTGCGCGACAATCTGGAGAACGCCGGCTATGGCGAGCACCTCCACGCGGCCATTGCCGAAGCCGGTAAAGCGATCGTCGAACTGGCCTTTGTCTGGTGCGCCAAACCGGCGCGGGTGGCCCGCCACGCCACGGTGGAAAACTGGGAACACGTGCAAGCTGCGCTCGACGCCGGCCGTGGCATTGTATTTTTAACGCCACACTTGGGCTGCTTCGAGATGACGGCCCAGCAAATCGCACTGCACACGCCCCTGACCGTCATGTACCGCCCGCCGCGCCAGGCTGCGCTCAAACCGCTGGTGGAAGGCGCGCGCGCGCGCCACAACCTGCACCTGGCACCGGCCAACATGTCCGGCGTGCGCATCCTGGCCAAGACACTGCGCCGCGGCGAACCGATCGGCGTGCTGCCGGACCAGGTGCCGCAGGAAGGCGAAGGCGTCTGGGCGCCGTTCTTCGGCCGCTCCGCCTATTCGATGACCTTGCCGGCCAAGCTGGCGACCATGGCCAAGGCGGAAGTGATCCTGGTCTACGCCGAGCGCTTGCCGAACGGCCGCGGCTTCGTCGTCCGCTTCGTGCCATTCGAAGGCACGCTGGCGGGCGACGCTGCGGCCCAGGCCACTGCCATCAACCGCGCCATGGAACAATTGATCGCCCGTTGCCCGGCGCAGTATTTCTGGAGCTACAACCGCTATAAGAAACCGCACGGCGTCGCGGCCCCCGAAGCGCAACAGGCGGGCGCATGAGGGTCCTGCTGTTCTTCCTGTGGCTGGCGCACTTCCTGCCGTTGCCAATTCTGGGACGCATCGGCAATGCCATCGGCAGCCTGATGTATTACGCGATCCCGAAGCGGCGCAAGATTGCGCTGATCAACCTGCGCCTGTGCATGCCAGAACTGTCGGAACAAGAACGGGTGGCGCTGGCGCGGCGTCACTTCCAGGCTTATTCGCGCAGCATCGTCGAACGCTGCCTGATCTGGTGGCTGCCGATTCCGCGCATGTACGACCTGATCCATATCGACGGCGAGGTGCCGGAAGCGCTGATGAAAAGTGGCCCGACCATCCTGTTTTGCCCGCACTTCGTTTGCCTCGACGTGGGTGGCGTGGCGGCGCGCGTGATGCCGCTGTCGAGCATGTATGCGCAACAAAAGAATAAAGCCTTCGACGCCATGATGCGCTACGGCCGCGAACGCTACGGCCCGGTGCGCCTGTTCACGCGCGAGCAAGGCATCAAGCCGATCCTGCGCGCGCTGCGCGAAGGCCTCCCCTATTTCATGTTGCCGGACATGGATTTCGGCGCAAAAGATGCGGCCTTTGTCCCCTTCTTTGGCGTCGAAGCCGCGACGCTGACGGCGATGGGACGCATTGCCGCCACGACCGGCGCCAGGGTGATTCCGGTGGTCGCCACTTTCTTGCCGGACTACAAAGGATATAAGGTAAAGTTCTATCCACCACTGGAAGATTTCCCCGGCACCGACATGGTGGCGGCCGCGCGCCGCATGAATGCATTCATCGAGGACCGCGTGCGCGAAACGCCGGCCGAATATTTGTGGACCCATAAACGCTTCAAGACGCGACCGCCGGGTGAACCATCCCTGTACGATGGCTTATAAATTATGAACCTTAAATTCACCAAGATGCACGGCGCCGGCAACGATTTCATCGTCATCGATGCCACCCGAACCCCCGCCGATTTCACGCCCCAACAGTGGGCGCAGCTGGCCGACCGCCGCTTCGGCATTGGCGCAGACCAGATCCTGGTGGTGGAGCAGCCGACGGTTGCCGGCGCCGATTTCCGCTACCGCATCTATAACAATGACGGCGGCGAAGTCGAGCAATGCGGCAATGGTGCGCGCGCCTTTGCCCGCTTCGTGCGCGACCAGGGCCTCTCGACGGCTGACACCATTCGGGTGCAAACCATGGCGGGCATCATCGCGCCGCGCCTGGAAAGCGATGGCAGTATCACCGTGGACATGGGCGCACCGGTGCTCGATCCGGTCGCCGTGCCGTTCGACGCGGCCGGACTGGATGGCGTGGCGCAGGGTGTGGACAGGTTGTGGCCATTACAGATCGGCCCTGATGTTGTCCTGTTTTCCGTCGTGTCGATGGGCAATCCGCATGCGGTGCAAGTTGTCGACGATGTCGACACTGCGCCGGTGGAAGCGACGGGTGCGCTGATCGAAACGCATGTGCGTTTCCCGCGCCGGGTTAATGCGGGCTTCATGCAGATTGTGGATCGCCAGCAAATCAAGCTGCGGGTATTTGAACGCGGCGCTGGTGAGACGCTCGCCTGCGGCACTGGCGCGTGCGCGGCAGTGGTGGCCGGCATCCGCCGCGGCTTGCTCGACTCGCCGGTAAAAGTCGCCGCGCGCGGTGGCAATTTGTCGATTGCGTGGGCCGGCCCCGGGCATCCGGTCTATCTGAGCGGTCCCGCCGTCACGGTGTTCAAAGGTGAAATCACGCTTTAGACGACGGCAGGCGATGCACCGATTGTTCGTCGCTCGCCCCGCTGAAAAAGCAGGTGAGTACGGTTGTTGGATGCCTTACGCCGCCATGTCGAGTTCGGCCGCAGCTTCCGGAATGGAGGTGCGCAGGCGATACAGGCGCTGGCGATAATTTCCTTCGGGGCCAGTCGGGCCGGTATCGATATTGCCAAACACGCTGAGAATCTGGTCGAAGCGCTGACGCTGCACCGGGTTGATTTGCACCAGGCGGCGCTTGCTGCGGCCGTAGCTGGCGCGGATATCGACCACCAGGCAGTGGCCACGGTCGGCCGCCTTGATATCCAACAGTAACGCTTCGGCACGCGTCAGCTGGAACAGGGCGGCCAGTGCCAGACGCGCCGCCAGCAAGGGTTGCACGGTCGACAGATCGCGCCGCGCCGCCAGCGCACCGGTTTCAGTGAATAGCGGACCGTCGCAGCGCGGGGCGATCTTGTCGAGCATGGCCGTGGCCTGGTCGCACCCTTGGGCGGCGGCTTTTTGCAGCCAGAACACGGCCAATACGTCGTTGCCCGCATGGTCGCGCCGTGCGCGCCAGGCCAGGTTGCCGCATTCAAACTGCGCTTCGCGATAACCCATGACGGCGGCGCGCTCCAGGAAACCCTGGGCATCGGCGATATTGCGCTGCGAAAATTCCGGCTTCATATAGATACGCGACAGGGCGAACCAGGCTTGCGCCAGGCCCTGCTCGCCCGCCTGCTCCAGCCAGCGGATGGCTTTTTTGAAGTTGGCGGCGCCGGCCAGCGCGTCGTCGCGGCGGCCGTCGACACCCATGCGCGCCCACCACAAACCGAGCGCCAGTTGGGCATGTGCGTCCTGCTCGGTAGCAGCCAGTTCCCACAGGCGGTGTACTTCGTCGGGGCCGGTGCTGCCGGCAGCGTCGACGGCGACACCCTCGGACAGCAGGCGCGCGCAGCGCGACACCATGGTCACCTCGGCCGGGGCCAGACGCGGCGCGGCCCGGCCCAGCTTGTGCGCCGCTTCCAGCAACGCGCGCGCCGCCGGCAGGCTGCGCGCCAGATACAGGGGCCATTCCTGTGCAGCCCACGCCTCTTCGAACAGCGCAAAACGAGCCTCGGCCACGCCACTCTCGGCGGCGCGCTGCAGCCAGGGACTGGCTGCGCTGGCGGCGGGCGCCACGGCAGTACCGGCGCCGGGCGCCACGGCGGCATGGGCCTGGCGCTGCGCCAGCATCCACTGGGCCTCGGGAAATCCGGCTTGCGCGGCAGTCTCGAGCGCGCGCACCACATCGCTGGCGTCGGCGCCGCTGGGCGCGGCCGGGCAGCGCGGCCCCAACGCGAGCTGGGCATAGACCAGGCCCGCGCGCGCTACGCCGGCGCGCCAGGCCCGTTCGTACCACTGCAATACCGGACCGGGACTCTGGCGCGCCAGTTCCAGCGGTACATGGTTACCGATGAGTTCCCACGCCGATGCGCAATCCTGGCGCGCCGCGCGATCGAGCCAATGCAGCGCAGTGGGCAAACTGCGCGGCAATCCGGAACTGCCGAACAAATAGCGTTCGCCCAATGTCAGCTGCGCCGCTGCATTGCCGGAACGTGCACCGCGGATGATCGCCAGCTCTTCTCGGTTAGCCATGATGGATTGTCAAAGTGAGTAGGAATGATACAACGGGGCAGCTACAGTTGCCAAGAAACAACACTAACGCTGCGTTGCGATGCTTTACGCACCGATGTGGGGCCAGTCTAAGCCAGCGCGCCGCGCAGGCCGGACGGAACGTGCCATCCTTTGATGCGGCGCAAGGTTGGTAACTGATACTCTGTGGCAACATCATCCATGTCTTGGTTTCGTTTTGGCACACTTTTGGTGCAGTGTTCGACCTTTAGTCACCAAAATACAACAGCCGAAAGCGAATTATTGGCTTTCGACTAAGAGCACCGTTCATAATTGACCAATCCGGTAATCTTGACGCAACAAGCATTTAAGGTTCACCTAACAGAGCATTCAGCAACGACTCGATGCCTCCCTGGGAATACTGATTCAATTTAAGGACATCACTACAATGAAAAAATCACTGTTGGCAGTAGCACTGCTGGGCGCATTCGCCGGCATCGCTCAAGCCCAATCCAACGTCCAGATCTACGGCACCATCGACGCAGGTTTCGTCAAACGCAGCGACCAGACCTTGGCCATTGGCAAGCGCGCTTCGAACACCCTGGGTTTCAAGGGCAGCGAAGACCTCGGCAACGGCCTGAAAGCCATCTTCCAACTGGAAATGCGCTACGAGCCAGACACGGGCACCGTCGAAACCAATGCTGCTGGCACTGCTCAGCGTCCATTGTTCCAGGGCCAATCGCGCGTCGGCCTGCAAGGTGATTTCGGTATGGTCCGCATCGGTCGCGGCCTGACCCCGATGCAGGAAACCATCATGGCCTTCGAGCCATTCCACGGCCTGCCATCGCCAGCCGGTTTCTATACCGACCTGAGCGTCGCTGGCTACACCTCGGATCCACTGAGCGCTACCGGTAACTCCGGCAACCGCTGGTCGAACGCCATTTGGTACAACACCCCGAATTTCAGCGGCTTCCAGTTCAACAGCGCCGTCGGCACCAAAGAAGCCAACAGTGGCCCGATCATCATCGGCCGCGGCACCGCCACGCTGCCGCAGTACGCTGCCAACGCGCAGGCCAGCAGCAACCCGTTCTCGCTGAACGGTACCTACAGCAACGGCCCGCTGGGCGCGATGCTGGCCTACGAACGTAACGCCGTCGAAACCAAAATGTACGTGGTTGGCGCATCGTTCCTGGTCATGCCGGAACTGAAACTGATGGGTACCTACACCCACCAGGACCGTGACCACACGGCTTCAGTGAACCCGGAAGTCAAAGCTTGGGTACTGGGCGCGAACTACACGATGGGTGCGGGCAAGCTGCTGGCCGGTTATGGCCGCAAAACACCTGACGGCCAGCCAGTGACCAAGCAAATGTCGCTCGGTTACGAGTACAGCCTGTCGAAGCGCACCTACATCTACCTCGATGCAGCACGTAAAGAAGCCGCCGTCGGCACCACGACCGTCTCGTCGACGGTCAACCACTACGACGTCGGTGTCAGCCACTCGTTCTGATTGTTGAAGCCGTAAGGTAGTCAAGAAGGGCGAATCCGGGCAACCGGGTTCGCCCTTCTTCATTGTGTGTCGTTGTTAATCGACAACGTATCATGCAACCGGCGATGAAGCCGCCGTTCTGGCTGTACAGCCCTGCGAATCGATGGCATATTCGCTTCAGCAGTGCATACAAAAAACAACGGAGACTTCATGAAAATTCGCACCCTCGCCGCGCTGATCGGCGCCGTATTCGCTTGCCCTGTTATGGCGCAATCGAACGTCACCATCTACGGTATCGCCGATGCCGGCGTCATGTTTCAAAAAGACGGCCCAACCCGCATTGCCAGCGGCATCGCCGATGGCTCGCGCATCGGCTTCAAAGGCACCGAGGACATGGGCAACGGCTACAAGGCCGTGTTCAACCTCGAAGCGCGGATCGAGCTCGATACCGGCACCCAGACCCCAGCACTGATCAACGACAACCAGGGCCTGTACCTGACCCGCGGCATGGGCGCCATTCCGGCCGCCGTCGTGCAGCGCCTGCGCAGCGCGTTCCAGGTGCCCGGCGCACCGGCCGTCAATCCCGAAAAGGCCCTGTTCGACCGCACCTCCATGGTGGGACTGATTACCCCGATGGGCGCGGTGCTGATTGGACGCATGTACACGCCAAGCTATGAAGTGTTCGCCGCCGCCGATGCGTTCGAATCGGGCACGGCCGGCACCTGGGGCGGCATCACCGGCGGCACCGCAGGCTTCACGGCGCTGGGCGCGGACATCCGCTCGCAAGAATCGATCCAGTACCGCATTTCCCTGCCCAACGGCCTGGGCGGTTCGCTGATGTACGGCGCCAAAAACTCGGGCTACCTGGGCCGCTACAACAAGTTCCGCGCCGGCGCGATGACCTATAAAGCCAACGCGTTCGACGTGGGCATTGGCTACAACCACGGCTACGACCAGCAGGACCGTCCAAGTCTGCGCACCATCACTGTCGGCGGCTCGTACACGCTGGACGCCTGGAAATTCTTTGCCGGCTACCATAGCCAGCGCAACACCCACTCCGTGCTGGTGGCCGATTACATTGCTGGCTGGGATGGCACCGTCGCGCCCTTGCTGGCCCCGCTCGGCGCACCCACCGCAGCTGCCCTGCGCAATGTCTTCGTCACCAATATCAATTTAAACACCCAGCAGGACTCCGCCAGTTACCAGCTCGGTCTGCACTATCGCATCGGCGCCGGACGCATCATGGCCTCGTATGCGCTCCAGGATGACCGCACCAGCTCGAACAGCGATGCCAAACTGTTCGCCCTCGGCTACGACTACAACCTGTCCAAGCGCACCGACATCTATACCGTCGTTGCGCAGATCAACAACCAGAACGACGGCCAGTACGCGCCGGGCACGGCCGGCGCGCCGGGAGGCTTCCTGAAAACGCCTGGCGACACCGGGCGCGCCCTGCAAGTCGGTATCCGCCACCGCTTCTGATCCATGAAAGACGCCCGCGGGCGTCTTTTTCGCGGATGGGGCCGTCCATGCACGGCCCCTCGGTTAAAATTGCAGTCACTTATTTAATCATGATTGCATCCGATGACCGCAACACTGGATTCCGCCACCGTCGCCGCCTATCTGGCCGACCATCCTGCTTTTTTTGACGAGCACGTGGCGCTGCTGGGGCAAGTCAAGCTGACCAGTCCGCTGACCGGCAAGACCGTGTCACTGCAAGAACGGCAGATGGAAGTGATGCGTTCAAAATATGCCGCACTCGAATTGCGCATGAGCGAGCTGACCCGCATCGCCGAAGACAACGCGGCCATCGCCAATCGTTTCCACGGCTGGACCCAGGATCTGTTGCGCGCCCACGACGCCGGCGACATGCCGCGCGCCCTGCTGGCCGGCCTGCAATCGAATTTCAATGTCCCACAAGCGACTTTGCGCCTGTGGGAAGTGGCCGACGGCCACAGCACCAACTGGTTCGCCCAGGGTGTCTCGGACGATGCCCGCATCTTCGCCAACAGCCTGCGCGCGCCCTACTGCGGCAGCAACCACGATTTTGAAGCCGTGCGCTGGCTCGAAGATGCGTCCGTCGTGCGCTCGACCGTGATCCTGCCACTGACGGCCGGCGGCCACGCCTTTGGCCTGCTGATCCTCGGCTCGCCCGATCCCGAGCGTTTTACGGGCGACATGGGCACCGACTTCCTGACCCATATCGGTGAAACCGCCAGCGTCGCGCTGGCCGGCCTGCGCAGCTGATGTCGAGCGAGCTGGACTGGCCCGCGCGCTACCTGGCGCAACTGGCCACCCAGCGCCGCCTGTCGCCCCATACCGTGGCGGCCTACCGCCGCGACCTGGCCGTGCTGGCGCGCCTGTGCGAGCCGGCCGCGATCGAGACGGTCGAGCACGCCATGATCCGCCGCTACGCCGCCAAATTGCACGGTGAAGGCATGTCGCCGCGCACCATTGCGCGCCTGCTGTCCGGCTGGCGTGGCTTTTTCGCTTATCTGGCCGAGCACGCTGGCCTGGCTGCCAACCCGGTCGACGGCGTGCGCGCCCCGCGCCGCGCCAAAGGTTTGCCGAAAGCCCTGTCGGTGGACGCCGCGGTGCAACTGATGACCGCCAACACCCATGGCCACCCCGAGCCGGCCGAACTGTGCAACCGCGCCATGTTTGAACTGTTGTATTCAAGTGGCCTGCGCGTGTCGGAACTGACCAGCCTGGACCTGGCCTGGACCGACGCCAAGTCGCTCAGCTGGTACGACTTGGCCGGCGGCGACGTCGTGGTCACCGGTAAAGGCAACAAGATGCGCCGGGTGCCGGTCGGTGCACCGGCCCGGGCGGCACTGGCCGCCTGGCTGGCCGTGCGCCCGCCGGCGCAGGACGGCAGCGCGGCGCTGTTTTTGACGGCGCGCGGCGCCCGCATGACGCCGCGCGCCGTCCAGCAGCGCCTGAAACAGCACGCGATCCTTTCCGGCAGCCCGGTGCACGTCCACCCGCACGTGCTGCGCCACTCGTTTGCGTCGCACCTGCTGCAGTCGTCGGGCGACTTGCGCGCCGTGCAGGAACTATTGGGCCACGCCAGCATCACCTCGACCCAGGTCTACACGGCGCTCGATTTCCAACATCTGGCCGCCGTTTACGACCAGGCGCACCCGCGCGCGAAAAGTAAATAACTACCCAGTACGCATGATTTGCATCAAGCCCACGCGGACGGGATGAAGCACGCTGTGAATTCCGGCATAATCGCTGGTTCTAAAAGCCGCGTTTGGCTTCACCCGATTTGACTGGCACTCCATGGCATTGATACCTAGCACCATCCTGACCGGCTTTCTTGGCGCCGGCAAAACCACGCTGCTCAACCGCATCCTGCACGAGCCGCATGGCTTGCGCATTGCGGTCATCGAAAACGAATTTGGCCAGGAAAACATCGACAACGAAATCCTGGTCCAGGACAGCAACGAACACATCATCGAGATGAACAACGGCTGCATCTGCTGCACCGTGCGCGGCGACCTGATCGTGGCGTTGACGAGCCTGGCGCAAAAACGCGACGCCGGCGAACTCGATTTCGACCATGTTGTCATCGAAACCACGGGTCTGGCCAATCCAGGCCCGGTGGCGCAGACGTTCTTTGTCGACGAAGGCGTTGGCGTGCATTACCTGCTCGACGCCGTGGTCACCGTGGTCGATGCGCGCCACGCCATGGCGCAACTGGACGAACACGAAGAAGCGCAGCGCCAGATTGGCTTTGCCGACAAGATCCTGCTGTCGAAAACCGACCTGGTCGACGCCGCACAACTGGCCGAGCTGACCGCTCGCCTGAAACGCATCAACCCGCGCGCGCCCATTTCCACCAGCAATTTCGGCGATGCTCCCATTTCCGACGTGCTCGACCTGCGCGGTTTCAATTTGAACGACAAGCTCGACCTCGACCCGGCATTCCTCACCGCCGACGAAGCGTACGCATCGGAACACGACCACGAACACGTGCACACCGAGTCGTGCGACCACGAACACGACAGCCACGACCACCACAGCAGCCACCACAGCGACGACATCGCCGCCTTCGTGTTCAAGAGCGACCGGCCATTCGACCCGCAGCGCCTCGATGAATTCCTGGGCAGCCTGGTCAATGTCTTCGGCCCGCGCATGCTGCGCTACAAGGGCGTGTTGCTGATGGAAGGAGCCGAACGCAAGGTCGTGTTCCAGGGTGTGCACCAGATTATGGGCAGCGACCTGGGCGCAAAATGGGCCGAACATGAGCAACGTGGCAGCAAGATGGTTTTTATTGGCAAGAATTTACCGAAAGACGTGTTTATCCGCGGTTTGGAGCAGTGTTTGGTATAAACTGTCCCGGTTTTGGAGAACCAAGCCAAGTGCCTTCGAGCAAGAACGCACTAGCAAAAGTACAGCAGCCCAGCCACCCAGTGCGATCCGGTGTTACTGCTGAGCTAACTGATAATATGGAAACCTCTGTCGCATCGAAGGTAAGTAAGTCATGACGAAAACTAGCAAATCGAACAGCGCTCCAGCTGAAGAGCAAATCATCTCGGAAGAACAAATCCGTGCGATGGGCGAGCAGGACTACATGAATGCGGCCCAACTGGCCTTCTTCAAGCAGCGCCTGCAGCAGCTCGAGAAAGACCTGTTGAAAAATGCCGGCGAAACCACCGAGCACTTGCGCGAGACCGTCCTCGTGCCGGACCCGGCCGACCGTGCCACCATCGAAGAAGAGCATGCGCTCGAACTGCGCACGCGTGACCGCGAGCGCAAGCTGCTGAAAAAAGTCCAGCAATCGATCGCGTCGATCGACGGCGGCGACTACGGCTGGTGCGAAGAAACGGGCGAGCCGATCGGCATCCCGCGCCTGATCGCACGCCCGACCGCCACGCTGTCGCTGGAAGCCCAGCAACGCCGCGAACTGAAACAAAAACTGTACGGCGACTGACGTTTTCACCGCCAGACACCGCGGACAGAAAAAGGCATGCGCTGCGGCGCGTGCTTTTTTTTGCGCTGCGCGTGCATGACGATGCGCGAGTACGACACATCTTATTGCTCATCGGCTACACTAGCGCTTCATTCTTGGCATAGCCGCCTGATTGACACGGCGCACGTGCGCGCACCGCGTTCTCAGTGCGGCTGTGCTAACGTCATATCCATTACCTATCTCGGCAGGTAGGGACAGGTTCTTAACACAACGCGACAGGACTAGCAGTGGGTCTTTTCTCCTTCTTTTCGAGAAAAAGTGACAACCCGGACAGCGCCATCGACACGGTGACGCGCACCGGTGAGTCCACGCGCCCCACGGCCGCCATCACCGAAGCCGACCGCGAGCGCCAGCGTGAAATTTCCCGCGCCACAGCAGCCAAAATCGATGCCATCGAAATGGAAATGGCATCCGACATCTTCAACCAGCCCGAGCCAGCCTGGGGCAGTCCGCAGCCGCACCACGTCGTCCAGCCGACCGGCGCCACGCTGACGCTGGGCGACCCAACCGGCATGCACTCCATATTCGACGCGCCACAAGCGGCGGTGGCGCCAGCCAGCGCCCCGGTCGAAGAGAGCGCCATCCTGTACGCCAACGGTCAGGAAGACGCGGCGCAAGGCATGCTGCTCGAGAGCCTGGCCGGCAGCGGCCGCAGCGAGCACCGCGTCTGGTGGATGTTGTTCGACCTGTACCAGGTGCAAGGCCGCGAAGAAGCCTTCAACAGCATGGCCATCGACTACGCCAGCAATTTCGAAACCTCGCCACCGGCCTACCAGCCGCGCGCCAGCGGTGCGGCTGGTGGCAGCGGCGTGGCGCCGACGGCCGTGCTGTCGGGCATGCTCGACGAGAGCAGCGTGCCGATGCTGGCGCGCCTGGTCGCCGCGCCGGCCAACAGCCCCGTGCTGCGCATCGAACTCGACCAGGTGCGCGCCGTCACCGATATCGGCTGCGCGCGCCTGCTGGCCACTTTGCAGGCTTTGCGCAAGCAAAAACGGCCACTGGTGGTGGCCGGCGCCGAAATACTGGCCAACCTGTTGCGCCCGGCCCTGATCGTCGGCGACACCACCATCGGCGCCTCACCCTGGCTGCTGCGCATCGAACTGCTGCAAATCCTGCACCAGGAAAAGGAGTTCGAAGAAGCGGCCATGGATTACTGTGTCACGTTCGAGGTCTCGCCGCCGTCGTTTGAGCCGGCCGACCACGTGGCCGGCGCCGCGCCCGCCAGCGGCGGCGCCGCAGCCGGTGACCACTTCATGCTGCCCGCCGTCATCGATGGCAACTGCGCCTTCCTGCTCACCGCGATCGGTGCCTACGGATCAAGTAACAATCCGGCCGTGCTCGATTGCGAGCGCCTGGTGCGCGTCGACTACGGCTGCGCCGCCTTGCTGGTGGAGAAATTGCGTGCGCTGCAACAAGAGAAGGTGCAAGTCGAACTGCGCAACCTGAATCACCTCGTCATGGAACTGCTGCGCCTGCTCGGCGGCGCTGACTGCGCACGCCTCTACCCGCACAAATATTAATTCCACATTTCGCTGGCTTGCAATTTGACGGTCCTGCCCCCAATTTTGAAGGGCTAGATTACAAATAGGGCAGATAAATGGAACAATTTCACGGTACGACCATCGTCACGGTCAGGCGCGGCGCAGAAGTCGCCCTCGGCGGCGATGGCCAGGTTACGCTCGGCAGCGTCGTCATGAAGGGCTCGGCCCGCAAAGTGCGCAAGCTCTACAACGGCAAGGTGCTGTGCGGTTTCGCCGGCGCCACCGCCGACGCCTTCACCCTGCTCGATCGCTTCGAAGGCAAGCTTGAAAAGCACCAGGGCAACCTGCTGCGCGCTTCGGTCGAACTGGCCAAGGACTGGCGCACCGACCGTATGCTGAGCAAACTCGAAGCCATGCTGCTGGTCGCCGACCGCGAAGTCACGCTCATCATCACAGGTAACGGCGATGTGCTGGAACCCGAAGACGGCATCGGCGCCATCGGTTCGGGCGGCATCTACGCCCAGTCGGCCGCCAAGGCCCTGCAGGAAAACACCGACTTGTCGCCGGCGGAAGTGGTCAAGAAAGCGCTGACCATCGCTGGCGAGCTGTGCATCTACACGAATATGTCCCACATCATTGAAACGCTGAGCGACGGAGCGAGCACATGAACATGACCCCACAGGAAATCGTTTCCGAACTCGACAAACACGTGGTTGGCCAGGCTAACGCCAAGCGCGCCGTGGCCATTGCGCTGCGCAACCGTTGGCGCCGCCAGCAGGTCGAAGAACCACTACGCCACGAAATCACGCCAAAAAACATCCTCATGATCGGCCCCACCGGCGTCGGCAAGACGGAAATCGCGCGCCGCTTGGCAAAATTGGCCGACGCGCCATTCATCAAGATCGAAGCGACCAAGTTCACCGAAGTGGGCTACGTCGGGCGCGACGTCGACACCATCATCCGCGACCTGATCGACATCGGCATCAAGCAAACCCGCGCCACCGAAATGAAAAAAGTGCGCCAGCGCGCCGAAGATGCAGCCGAAGACCGCATCATCGACATCCTGGTGCCGCCGGCGCGCGACTTCGGTTTCAATGTCAGCAGCGCCTCGAACGATGCCAAGGAAGGCGATACGACGCGCCAGACCTTCCGCAAGCGCCTGCGTGAAGGTGCGCTGGATGATCGCGAAGTTGAAATCGATGTGGCCGACGCCAATCCGCAGATGGAAATCATGGCCCCGCCCGGCATGGAAGAAATGACGGAGCAAATCAAGTCGATGTTCGCTGGCGCCAGCGCGGCCCGCAAGAAAGCCCGCAAAATGAAGATCAAGGATGCGATGAAGATCCTGATCGACGAAGAAGCGGCGAAATTGGTCAACGATGAAGAGTTGAAGCAGAAAGCGATCTTCAACGTTGAACAGAACGGCATCGTGTTCCTCGACGAAATCGACAAGATCGCCTCGCGCTCCGAACACGGCGGCGCCGAAGTCTCGCGCGCGGGCGTGCAGCGCGACCTGCTGCCGCTGGTGGAAGGCACCACGGTAAACACCAAGTACGGCATGATCAAGACCGATCACATCCTGTTCATTGCGTCCGGCGCGTTCCACCTGGCCAAGCCATCGGATTTGATTCCCGAACTGCAGGGCCGCTTCCCGATCCGCGTGGAACTCGAATCGCTGTCGATCGCCGACTTCGAATCGATTCTCACCGGCACGGACGCCTGTCTCACCAAGCAGTACGAGGCGCTGCTGGCCACCGAAGGCGTGACATTACAGTTCGCCCCGGACGGCATCACGCGCCTGGCCGAGATCGCGTTTTCCGTCAACGAGCGCACCGAAAACATTGGCGCGCGCCGCCTGTACACGGTGATGGAAAAACTGCTCGAGGAAATCTCGTTCACGGCGAGCGACGCCGGCAACAAGGAACTGGCCATCGACGGCGCTTACGTCAACAGCCGGCTCGACAAACTGTCCGAAAACGAGGACTTGTCGCGCTACGTGCTGTAATCATGGCAAACAAAAGCCTGGCCACACGGCAAAAAATGCGCTTGCGGATTGAACCGTCGCAGCAGGCGCTAAAACCACGCAACCCGGTTGCGCAGGCCGCCATGGCCCGCGCCGCCGGTTCGCACACGCCCGGCACGGGCGCGCAGCGCCAGGCTGCCAAGCAGGCTTTGAAGAAGGTGAAATTGGAGCCGGAAGAAGAGTAAAAGTGTGGCCGCCTGCGGACGCCATGGCGGCGTCCGCGATCAGGCCTTGCGACAGTGTCGCCCTCGCAGGCAGGCGTAGCCAATTGCTTGTGTGAAGTATCAAATCCCGGTACATTGAGGTGCGTTTTCCGATACCTTTCACTGTGCCGAGGCCTGTTTTGAGTTCCCCAGAGTTGATCATCGACGTGCTGCGCACGCAATTGCGCGCGGCTGGCATCACCTACCGCACCCTGGCCGAACGCATCGGCATGAGCGAATCGAGCGTCAAGCGCCTGTTCGGCCAGAAAGACATGGCGCTGTCGCGGCTGGCGCAGATTTGCCAGGCGGCCGGCATTGGCATGGACGACGTCCTGCGCCGCGCCACCGACGCCCGCCCCCAGGCCGACACCCTCACCCTGCCCCAGGAAAAGTCGCTAGTCAGCAAACCGCGCCTGCTGCTGGTCGCCATCTGCTGCCTGGGCCACTGGAGCCTCGAACAGGTGGTGGAAACGTATGCCTTGACGGAAGCCGAGTGCATCGGCTTTCTGGCCGAACTCGACCGGCTCGGCTTCATCGAACTCAAACCACTGAACCGCTACAGCCTGCGCATGTCGAATGCCTTCCGCTGGCTGCCGGACGGCCCGGTGCAGCATTTTTTCCGGGAGCACGCGGTGGAAGATTATTTCAGCGGTCGTTTCGATGGCGCCGGCGAAGCCTTGATGTGCCTGCCGGCGCAGTTGTCGCTGGCAAGTGCCCAGGAACTGAACCAGAAGATCGGCCAGTTGGCGGCCGACCTGGCGCGCCTGCACCGCCACGACAGGCGCCTGGGCGCGGGTGAGCGCGATGGCTACACCTTGTTGCTGGGATTCAGGTCGTGGGAGTTTGCCGCGTTCACGGCGCTGCGGCGCACATAACGCGGGCACCTGTTAGTCCTGGATCACTTCAACCTTCTGCCCGGCTCCGGCAAATTCGTGAAAAATATCATCGAGGTATGTTGCGAGTTCGTGTTCCAGCAAGTCCGACGGCACCACGACATCGTTCAGTTGAATCCGTTTCCCGAGCTCTGAACGGTAAACAATCCACCGCTTGTTTTCGCGTCGAACGTCAACATGAAAACGACCATAAATATTGAGCTTCATGTTGACCGCCGCGCCAGGAGGGATTGGGGTGCCGATCGTCAGTTTTACTGCGTCGAATTCCCGGTCGCCGGGGTCGCGAAATTGCGCGTCGGCGGCGGGCTTTGCACTTGCCCCGGCGGCACTGGCTGGCCCGGCACCGCGCCCGGGTTCGATGGCGACGGGCCCGATGGCGGCTGTTGCGGCGGCTGCCCCGTCATCATATTGGTCTGCTGCACCGCCCCGGGCGCCATCGATGGCTCGGCGCTCTGCCCCTGGGCGCCGCCTTGCGCCGCCGGCTGCGACGAGACCGGCGCCGTCAGCACTTCTCCCATCGGCGACGCAGCCTTGCTGTCGGGGGCCAGGTCGATGCGCTTGCTGATGCCGTTGTCCAGCAAGGTCACGTAGCGTGGATACACTTCGTTCAGGGTCACGCCAGGCGCCAGTTCACGGCCGATTTTGAGTGCCTTGGGCAAGCCGCCGTCGGCCACGATGATGGCCACGCCTTGCGCACCGGACGCGATCACGCCGGTCAGCACGTAATTGCTGACCACGGCGGTGGCGATCTGGCCGCCGAACAGGGTGGCGGCGGCATCGACGCTGGGCGGCTGCACCACGGCGAGCGGGGCGTTGGCCAGTGGCCGGCCAGGTGGCGGGTTCAGCTGCATCAGCCAGTAGGCAATCGACGCGGACAGGGCAACCAGCGCCAGCACAGTGGCCAGCAGGGGCAATCGTTTCATGGTCTTCCTCATTTAGCGCACCAGCTGGTTAATTTCGATGATCGGCATCAGCACCGCCAGCACGATCAGCAGCACGACTAAACCCATGGCCAGGATCAGCACGGGTTCCAGCAGGCCGGCGATGGTCAGCGTGCGCCGCTCCAGGTCTTGCTGCTGCGAATTGGCCGCGCGTTCCAGCATGGCCGGCAATTCGCCGGTAATCTCGCCGGCGCGGATCATGTGGACCAGCATCGGCGGAAAGTGTTTTTGCACGGACAGCGCGCGCGCCAGCGAGACGCCCTCGCGCACGCTGGCTGACGCTTCTTCGACCAGCTCGCGCATGGCCACGTTCGACAAGGTGTCGCGGCTGGTGTCGAGTGCGCGCAGGATCGGCACACCGGAACCAATCGTGATGGCCAGCGTGCTGGCAAAGCGCGCCGTATTCAGACTGCGCTCGAACTTGCCGTACACGGGCGCGGTCAGCAGCCAGGTATGCCAGCGGCGTTTCAGGTCCGGGTTGCGCAACGCGCGGCGCCAGGCGAGCCAGGCGGCGATCAGCACCGCCCCCACCATCAGGCCGTAGGCCTTCACGAAATTCGACAGCCCCAGCATCATGATGGTCAGCAAAGGCAGCTTCTGCTTGGTGTTGGCAAACACGGAAACGATCTGTGGCACCACGTAGGTCAGCAGGAAGATGACGATGGCAAACGCCACCACCGTCACGATGGCCGGATAGGTGAACGCCAGGCGCACTTTTTGTACGAGGGCATTCCTGCGCTCGATGTAGTCGGCCAGGCGTGTGAGCACGCGCGCCAGGTGACCGATCTGCTCGCCCGACGCGACCAGCGCGCGATAGATTTCGGCGAAGTCGCGCGGGTGGCGCGACAGCGAATCGGAGAAGGACGCGCCGCCCACCACTTCCGAGCGGATCGACGCGACCAGGTCGCGCACGTACGGGCGCTCAGCCTGCTCCAGCAAGGCAGAGAAGGCCTGCTCCAGTGGCAATCCCGCTTCCAGCAAGCTGGCCAACTGGCGCGTAAACAGCGCCAGCTCGACCTGCGACAGGCGCTCGCCGAAGCCGCGGGAACGGGTGGCGCCGGTGGCGTCGACCTGGTGCGCAATCGCATCGACGGTCAGTGGGACCAGGCCCTGCAGGCGCAGATCGGCCCGCGCGGCGCGCGCCGTATCGGCATTGACCACACCCTTGCGGGTGGCGCCGACGGTATCGACGGCTTCATAACGAAATGCCGGCATGGATTAATCTTTCGTGACGCGCAGCAGCTCGGCTTGCGTGGTGGTGCCATCGCGCAGCCAGCGTTCGCCGTCTTCGCGCATGGTCTTCATGCCGGTTTTCTGGGCCGCCGCGCGCACCTCCGCTTCCGATGCGCGGTTGTGGATCTGGGCGCGGATTTCCTCGGTCGTTTGCAGCATCTCGTACACGCCGACCCGGCCCTGGTAGCCGGTCATGCCGCACTTGTCGCAGCCGACCGCGTGGCTGTGCACGCCGTCGCTGCGCTTGCAGTACGGGCACAGTTTGCGCACCAGCCGCTGCGCCATCACGCCGAGCAGGGAGGACGACAGCAGGAACGGTTCAATGCCCATGTCGAGCAAACGCGTCACGGCCGCGGCGGCGTCGTTGGTGTGCAGGGTAGCCAGCACCAGGTGACCGGTCAGCGACGCCTGCACGGCAATCTGCGCCGTTTCCAGGTCGCGAATTTCGCCGATCATGATCACGTCCGGGTCCTGGCGCAAAATTGCGCGCAGGGCCTTGGCAAAGCTCATGTCGATGCGCGCGTTGACCTGGGTCTGGCCGACGCCGGCCAGGTCGTACTCGATCGGGTCTTCCACCGTCAGGATGTTGGTGGTGGTCGCATTTAAACGAGACAAGGCAGCGTAGAGCGTCGTGGTCTTGCCGGAACCGGTCGGACCGGTCACCAGCACGATGCCGTGCGGCTGGCTGATCAGGTTGTCGAACTGCGGCAGCAACTCGGCGCTCATGCCCAGATGCGACAGGTCGAGCTTGCCCGCTTCTTTATCCAGCAAACGCAGCACGGCGCGCTCGCCATGACCGGTCGGCAGGGTGGACACGCGCACGTCGACTGGCTTGCCGCCCACGCGCAGGGTGATGCGGCCATCCTGCGGCAGGCGTTTTTCGGCAATGTCGAGCTGCGCCATGATTTTAATACGCGAAATCAGCGAAGCATGAATCGCCTTGCGCGGCCGCACCACATCGCGCAAGGTGCCATCGATGCGAAAGCGCACCACCGAGGTCTGCTCGAACGGCTCGATGTGGATATCGGATGCGCCTTCGCGCAGCGACTGCGTCAGCAGCGCATTGATCATGCGGATAACGGGCGCATCGTCGGACGATTCCAGCAAGTCCTCGATGGCCGGCACGTCCTGCAGCAGCTTGGTCAGGTCGAGGTCGGCATCGAATTCGTCGGCCACCTGGGAGGCGTCGCCGCCCCCACCCGCGTAGGCGCCGGCAATGGCGGCCTCGAGTTCGGTGCGGTCCATGCGGCGCAGGGCAATGCGCCCGAAACGGCGCGAGACCTCGGCGATGGCGGCCGGGGCGGTGGCGCCGGAGACCCAGACTTCGATCGCCTGGGTGGCATCGTCGCCGGAGCGCGCCAGCACGCCGAAATCACGTGCAAAGGCGTAAGGCAACAAATTGTTCATGATGTTCTCACTGCTGCGTCGGTTGAACTGGGCGGAACTCGCCCGGCGCCGGCAACACCTGACCACGGATGCCTGGCTGGCCTGGTGTGACTTGCGAACCTGGCTGGCCCGGTGCGGCGCGCGTGGTGGACGGCGTCGGCGCGGGCAGCGGGGCCATCGCGCCGTTCGGTGGCGGCTGGCCGTTGTTGTTCAACGCAGGCAAGACCGGGGCGCCCAGGTCGCGCAGCAAGAGGTTGCCGGTTTCCGGCTGGGCGGCCTGGCCGGCACCGCGCATGAAGTCGTAACGATCCATGGCAATGGTGGCACTCGCTTCCTTGCTGCGCACCACGACCGGGCGCAGGAAGATCATCAAATTGGTCTTGTTGCGGCTGCGCGTTTTGTATTTGAACAGGTTGCCCAGCAACGGGATATCGCCCAGGCCGCGCACGCGTTCCTCGCTGTCGCCCTCGGTGTCCTCGATCAGGCCGCCCAGCACGATGATCTGGCCATCGTCGGCAATCACATTGTTTTCGATGACGCGGATATTCGTGGTGATGCCAGCCGCGGACGTTGTGGTGGATGCATCCACGCTCGACGTCTCGTGGTAGATCGCCATCTTGATGGTACCGCCTTCGGAAATTTGCGGGCGCACTTTCAAGGTCAGGCCGACGTCGCGCCGGTCGATGGTCTGGAACGGGTTGGTCGAGGTGCCGCTGGTGGTGGTGAACTGGCCGCTGATAATCGGCACGTTCTTGCCGACCTTGATGGTGGCAAGCTCGTTGTCGAGGGTCAGCATGTTTGGCGTCGACAGGATGTTGGCGTTGCCGTCAGTTTCCAGCGCGTGGGCAATGGCGCCCAAGCCCAGCGCGCCACCCACCTGCTTGAAAATGCCGAGCGAGAAGCCGGACGGCGCCGTGGTCGATGTGGCCGTGCCGGACGCGGCCGCAGTCGCCAGGTTGACGATATTGTTCGAACCGTTGGAGAACGAGGTCAGGCCGCCGACGCGGTAGCTGCTGTTGCTGTCGCCGGACAAACCGAGCCACTGCACGCCGAATTCCGACGCCTTATTCGACGTCACTTCGACGATCAGCGACTCGATATAAACCTGGGCGCGGCGCACGTCAAGCTGCTCGATGACGGCGCGCAGGTTGCGGTACACCGCTTCCGGCGCGGTAATGATCAGGGTGTTGGTGGACGCATCGGCCTGGATGAAGCCGGAACCCTGCGCGCTGCCACCGCTGCCCTGTGTTTGATTATTCAAGGTGTTGCCGGCGCCGCCCAGGTTGGTGCCGCTCTGACCTTGCAGGCCGCCGCTGGCGCCCGAGCCCTGGGTTGCGCCGCCGGTGGTCTGCACCGAGCCGCCCTGCGTGCCCTGCTGGGATTGCGGTGCCGAGGTGTCCTGTGACACCACGGCGCGCAGCGTTTGCGCCAGCTTGGTGGCGTCGGCGTTTTTCAGGTAGACCACGTGGACATTGCCCGCTTCCGAGGTCGGCTGGTCGAGCTTGGCGACGAGCGATTTGGCCAGGTTGGCGCGCGCGGCCGACGGGGCCCGCACCACCACCGAGTTGGTACGCGGGTCGGGCAGCACCGAGACGCGACCGGAGTCGCCGCCGGTGGCCGGCTCCATCAGGCGCGTGACCAGCGTGGCGACATCGCTGGCGATGGCGTAGCGGATCGGAATCAGGTCGAGGTCGGACGACACCGGCGCATCGAGCGCGGCGATGATTTTCGATAGTCTCTGCAGGTTGTCGGCGTAATCGGTGATGACCAGGCTGTTGTTGCCCGGATTGGCCATGATCGAATTGTTCGGCGAAATGAGCGGGCGCAGCACGGCCGTCAGGTTGGCTGCCGATTCATAGGAAAGGTGAAAAATCTGGGTCGCGACCTGGTCGCCCTGCACCTTGGCGCCGCGGCCACCCACGTTCGTCGGCGACGATTGCAGCTTGGCTTCGGCTTCCGGCACCACTTTCGCGTAGCCGTCGCCGGTGACGACCGCAAAGCCCTGCAGGCGCAGCGCCGAGGTCAGCAAGGCAAACGCCTGCGTCTTGGTCAGGGTTTTTTCTGACACCAGCGTCAATGTGCCTTTTACGCGCGGGTCGATGATGAATGTCATCCCGGTGTAATGGCCGACGGCCTTGATCACCGATTCAATGTCGGCACCCACGAAATTGAGCGCGGCGCCATTGCCGGACGTGCCACCCGCGCCGCCGGTCTGGGCCATGGCCACCGACGCGCAGCACAGCAGTGCGCCGGCAGCGAGGCGGCGCAGGGCCGGCGTGGAGAGAACTGCGGTGCGGGTGTTACGGGAGGATTTTTTCATCATTTGAACTCTAACGCGATTATGTTTTTGCCGTTCACCATCCGGCGCTGGCCCAGCAGATTCAACATGTTGCCCAGCGACTCTTCATAGCCATCCGCGGCAGAGGCCTGCCCGGAAAATGTCAAGCGGCCACGGTCGAGCGCTCCAGCGCCCGACAGCAGCAGCGCACCTTTCACAGTGCGTAAATTCAGTTGCGCGTTCTGGCCGCGCCAGTCCATCGCCATTTCATACGTTCCAAGCGGGCTGACCGGGCTCATGCGCGAGCCCATGTCGGCCATCGAGAGCACGGTGCGACCAATCAGCGCCACGCTCTGGCCGTCACGCGCCAGGTCGAGCACATTCCACGACAGGCGCATGCTGCCCGATGGCGCCAGCGTGTTGAGCGGCGCACCCAGGCCGGCCAGGCTTGCGGCCGGCAACAGCAATTCGCCCGCGCTGACCTGCCAGCTTGACCAGCTGCCCGTGACCGTCACCGCCTGCGTCAACGCTTGCGGATTGGCCAAGGTGACGTCGACCCGTCCGAATAAAATCAGTGGCGACACGCTCCAGCTGAAGCGGCCTGGAAAGAGCGGCGTCACGGCACCACCCGGACCGGGCGCACCACCCAGGAAGGCTGAGCCGCGCCACAGCGTACCTTGCGCGTCACCCAGAGTCAAACGCGCATCGGTGTGGCGTTCGATGACAGGCGCGAGCCACGCGGCCGGGAAAAAAGCACACACCGTCAAGGCCGCCGTCAGGGCGGTCACGCTGAACCAGAACAGCAGTTTCTTCACTGTCCCGCTCCATTATTCTGACGCATGGTGAGCGTGGCGTTGACTTGCCCGAGCGGTGTCTGCGCGCTAATTTGTGCTTCCTCCACACCGAGCGCGCTGGTGCGACGCTGTTCATCGATCCACGCCATCAAATTGGCAAAGGCGACATTGTCCAGCTGGAACTTGGCGTAATTGCCCGTGACGCTCAGTCCCTGCGGGCTCAAGCCGCGCGCCGCCAGGCTGCTGGTGACGCCTTCGCGCGACAGCGGCGCCACTTGCGGCGGCGTCTGGCTGGCCAGGGCGCGCGCTTCATCGGCCATGGTGCGCAGCTGGGCTGCCTGGATTTTCAGTTCCGGCAGCGAGCGTTTTAGTACGGCGCGCCCTTCGATGGCGGGCGCCAGCAAGGTCAGATAAAAGAAGGTGACGCCGAGGATGGCAGCGCCCACCGTCAGGAATTGGCGCTCCTGGGCGGTACGGCTGAGCCACATGACGGCGAAGCGGTCGCGCGCCGGTGCCAGTCTGGTCATGACGGCTTTCATGGTTTCACTCCTGCATCGCGGATTTGCCAGAGGCCGGCGCCGGCCTCGGTCATGGCCAGCTTGCGCGTGGCCAGCGCGCCCTGCATTTGTTTCACTTGCGACGGATCGACCGCGCCCGGTTTCAGTTTCACGTTCAATACTTTCTCGCGGTATTCGAGCGACGCAATCGCGAGCGGCTGCGGCAAGCCGCGCGCGGCTTCACCGAGGGCGGCGGCCATGTAGTTGAATTCGGCTGGCGTCGGCTGCCCGGAAGCGGCCTTGGCGCGCGCGATGTTTTGCGTCATCTGCGCCACCGGATCAACCACCGGGTCGCGCGGATAGACCGAGCGGAAGGTCTGCGTCAGCAGCTGGCGCGTGGCGTTCGATTCGCCGCGCAGGCGCAGCCATTCGACGTTCAGGCCCACCATATTGACCACCAGCGCCAGCAAGGCCAGGCGCAACGGCCAGCGCCATTTGGCCCAGTCGCGCGATGGCGCACCGGACGCGCCGAGACCCGCCACCAGGTCGAGCGGCGCACTGCTGCTACCCGCCACCCAGAAACGCCAGTCATCGGCTGCGAGCTCGATGCCGGGACCGGCCTCGGCCGCCAGTGCCTGGTATTCGGCCAGTTGCGCAGGCGGTACGTACAGCACCAGCGGCGCATCGCCCGCCAGCGCACGCGCCGTCTGCAGGGCCACCTCGGGCGTGGCTTCCAGGCCCAGACCGAGGCCCTGCCATTGGGCCAGGCGCACGGTCAGTTCGCCGGCGCCGACGCTGGTACTAATTGCGGCGCTGACGCTGCCCGGTGCCAGCGGCAGGCACAACTGCGCCGGCAATGCCGTCACCGTGCGTGCGCCCAGCGCCAGCAACTGGCGCACCAGCATGGTCAGCCATTCGCGCTGGACCACGGCCACGGTGCGCATGCCGGCCGCCGAAACGGGGGCGGCGACCAGCACGTTGTCGAGCGGGTCGCCCAGCACTTGTTCTTCCACCAGCCCGGGCAGCGCGGCGCGCAGGCGCGCGGCGGACAGGGGCGGGGTTTTCACGTCGAGCAGGGTCACGTCGCCGCCGGCCAGCAGCAGTACCACGCGCCGGCTTGCCGCCACCATGTCACCCAGGTTCGCCAGCGGCGCATCGCCGCGCTGCCCGATGGTGCCGTTATCGCCCACCAGCGCAAAGCTGCACAGGGCGGATGGCCCGTCAGCGCGGGCTGGATGGCGGATATAAAGTGTACTCAAACCGTCTCGCTTTCTTAATTTTGGTGGATCCAGACGACATTGGTCGTGTAGGGCGACGTCATCTTTCGGTTGACCAGCACCTCGGTATTGAGCGAGGCGCGGTCCAGCTTGAGCCAGCTCTGGACCAGGAACCACTCGCTTTTGATACCGATGTCCTTGTCCGCAATGGTCGGGCCGCCCACCGACAGCAATGTGCTCTCGAATCCGCCGATGGTGTTCCATGCCGAGCGGTCGCGCTGCGCCACCAGCGCCTGGGCAATGGCGATGGGCGATGACAACACGGCTGCCAAGACCTCCGCCGGCGCCGTGTTGACATTGACCGGTGTCGGCTCGGGCAGCACGATGACGAATTTGCGCAGTTTTTCCACCGCCTCCACCGTAAAACCGGGCACCTCGAGCAAATCGTCCAGCGTGATGGCCTGCATCTGCTTGGCTGCCGTGGCCGCCTTGTTCGTTCCCGCCGGAATTTCCTGGCTGCTGGCAATCAGTTTCGTGGCGCCATCGGCCAGCGCCGGATCGAGCCGCAGCAAGGTCAGCAGCTGCTTGAACACGTCCACCTGCAGCGTGACCTTCGCGCCTTGGCGGGCCAGGTTGGCCAGGTTATAGCGGGCCGTGGCGTCAAAAATCTGGCCCGATAAATTGGCGTCGAAGGTTTCGCCGGCCACCCGTTCGCGGTCGACGTACTGGTCGATACGGGTGTTGGCCAGCGGCACCGCCCAGACATCCTTCAACGATGTGTAGTTGGGCTGCGTGATCGCTTCCTGCTGCAGGATCAATTTGGTCCAGTCCAGCGTGCCGCGCAAAATCCACTGAATTTGCAGGTGCAATCGCTGGTTTTCCATCGAGCGCACCTGGACTTGCTGCTGCCAGAACAGGCTGGCGACGATCGTCACCGCCAGCGTGGTCAGCAGCAAGGCCGTGATCACCGCGACGCCGCGCTGGCCCTTGATCGATTTCATAAGCCCCCCAGCAAGAACGCCTTGCTCATCGGCGCTTCGACGTTCTGCACCTGCATCGCCACCTGCAAACCCAGCGGGGCGATCTGGGTACCACTGACGGGCTTTTGCCACGCGCCGTTTTGCCAGACCAGCAGTTGCATGGCCGCGATACCGGATTGCAGCGCCACCGGCGCGGAGGTGTCGGTGTCCGACGTGGCAGCTTTCCACAGCAGGTCGAGCTGGGCCAGTTCGCGCGTGGCGGCCGACTCGCGCCGCAGCAGCACGCCATCGACCAGGCGGTAGGTGACCACCTGCACGCGCGAGGCGGTGTTTTCCAGGAACACGGTGCGCACCAGCGTCAGGCGACCATCGCCCGCGTCGAGCGTCTGGCGGTTGCCGACCAGCGCCGCGCCGGCCTGGTGTTCGGCATCGCTTTGCATCTGGGCGAACGCCAGCTGCATGCCGCGGGTGACCTCCATCTGGTCGGTGAGGTTGGCGCGCGCACGCACGATGCCGTCCAGTCCGCGCCAGCCCAGCACGGCAACCATGCCGAGGATGCTGATCGCCACCAGCAGCTCGACCAGCGTAAAACCGCGCTGGCGCGTCATGGCTGCGGCACCACTTGGATCAGCCGCACGATCTTGCGGCCGGGGTTCTCGACGTCGAACACCGAGACGTTAATTTCGCGCAGTCTCGGATTGGGCGTGATGCGCACTTCTTCTTCGCACATCAGGTGCAAATCGGCCTGCGGGCAGGCAAAGCTGCGCTTGCCGACAGGCGGAAACAATTTTTCGATGCGTATCTGCACCAGCCGGTTTTCAGCCGACCAGGTTGCCATCATCGAGGCGCGCAGGCTGGAGCCGTTGGCGGCCAGGCTGCCCACGGCGCGCAAGGCAGCGCCCAGCGCGGTGCCGACGATGACCAGCGCCACCAGCACTTCGAGCAGGGTAAAGCCGCGTTGGCGTGCCGTTTTCATATCACTCGACCGTAAAGTGACCGACGCCGTCGGCCCGTACATTCACGGCGATGTCGCCGCTCATGAGCGTCATGACGAAGGGTTTGTCGACCGGCTCGCGCCCGAAGGTGATGCGCATCGGGTTGCCGGTGCCGGCGCCGGGCGGGTCGAGCAGCACGGTGACTGGCGCATTTTTGAATGGACGCTGGCGCAGGAGATCGTCGCCGACGATCTGGTCCCAGCTATTCTGGTCGTTGCGCACGATGAAGCGGTAACTGTCGCTGCCGGCTTCAAAGGCGACCAGGCGGTTGCGCACGATGGCTTCGTCGCGCGCCAGTTGCAGCAACAGCGCCAGGCGCTTGGCTTCATTTTCCAGGTTCTGGCGCGGGCTGGGCAAGGCGTTGAGCGACACCATCCCCAGCGTGATGCCAATGATGACCATCACGACCATCAGCTCCACCAGGGTGAAGCCGCGAGCGCGGCGCGGCGGCATCATGCGTACGCCTAGTTTTCCCAGGAGCCGATATCGGCATCGTCGGCGGCCCCGCCCGGCTGGCCGTCGGCGCCGTACGAGAAGATTTCGACTTCGCCGCCATGGACGCCAGGCGACAGGTACTGGTAAGAATTGCCCCAAGGGTCTTTCGGCAGGCGCTCGAGATAACCGCCGGCTTTCCAGCCGTTCGCGGACGGGCCGGTGGTCGGCTTGGTGATCAGCGACTGCAGGCCCTGCTCCGTGTTCGGATAGCGCGCGTTGTCGAGCTTGTAGAGCTTGAGCGCCTGCATCATGGTGGCGATGTCGGTCTTGGCGGCCGAGACGCGCGCTTCGCCGGTGCGGCCCAGCAGCTTCGGCACGACCAGCGCACCCAGGATGCCGATGATGACCACCACCACCATGATTTCAACGAGGGTGAATCCACGCGCGCGGCGCGCTGCGTAACGGTGCGAAACAGTGTGCATAGTCATGGAATCTTGCTTAGTAAGGAATAGGGAACAACGCGCTAGTATAAGGGGAAATGTGGGCCAATCGCCCTTGAAATGCGCCTTTTCGGCCGAGCAATTGTACTGGCGGCGCCAGCGGGGCGCCATTCTTGTAGTAGTGCCTAGACAGCTTGTCCACAGACGGCGCAGCCGGGGTCGCGCGCGATGCCGATGCTGGTCCATTCGCTGGCCCTGCCGTCGAACAGCAGCAGCTTGCCGGCCAGCGACTGGCCGGCGCCGGAAATCAGTTTCAAGGCTTCGGCCGCCTGCAGCGCGCCGATCACGCCCACCAGCGGCGCGAACACCCCCATCGTGGCACAGGCGACGTCCTCGAAGGCGCCCTCCTCGGGAAACAGGCAGGCGTAGCAAGGTGACTGGGGGTCGCGCGCATCGAACACCGAGATTTGCCCATCGAAGCGAATCGCCGCGCCCGCCACCAGCGGCACGTTGGCGGCCACGCAGGCGCGGTTCACGGCGTGGCGGGTGGCAAAATTGTCGCTGCAATCGAGTACGACCGATGCGGAGGCGACCAGTTCCCCCAATCGCGCTCCCTGGGCCCGCTCGCGCAGCGCGGTGATCTTGATGGTCGGGTTGAGCGCCAGCAGCGCAGCCTTGCCCGAGTCGACTTTCGGCTGGCCGATGCGCGCGCTCGTGTGCATGACCTGGCGCTGCAAATTGGTCAGGTCGACCTCATCGTCGTCCACCAGCGTGATGTGGCCGACCCCGCTGGCCGCCAGGTACAGCGCCGCCGGCGAACCGAGGCCGCCCGCACCAATGACCAGCACGTGCGCGTCCAGCAGGTGTTGCTGGCCCTCGATACCGATGTCGTCGAGCAGGATATGGCGCGAATAGCGCAGCAGTTGGTCGTCGTTCATGGCGCCATTGTAGCGCCGCATCCAGCCCGCTCGCCCTTCTTAACCTGCTTTAACCAGGTTCGGTGTGCCCGGTGAGCTTGATTTTTGGCGCAGGCAGCACGTGCACGCCCTGCCACAAGCCAGCCCAGCCGGGCGGCCAGCCGATATCCGGGCCGGCGTAGGCCGGCAAGCCAGCGCGCACGGCGACGATGGGAACCGCTGGCCGCTCGCGCAGGCCGCCTTCGACCGCGCGTTCCATGTCCAGGCTGTACATATAGCCAGGCAGCAGCTGCGCGCACACGTTGGCGAACCAGGCCGTGTGGTCTTCGTCGCGCCCCAGCGCCTGGGCCAGCCCTTGGGGATCGAAGCGTGCCAGCGCATCGATGAGCTCACCGGTGGTGGCGCCGGGCGAGTCACCCCATCCCATGACGGGATTGTTGTTGTACTCGGCGCCGGAGCCGTACCAGCCTTCGCGCCAGGGCCGCGCCATCCAGTCGCGCTGGCCGGTGAAGAGGTGCCAGCGCCAGTGCAGGCCGGACGGCTTGGGCCACGCATACAGATACAGTTTTTCGTAGCCGGCCTGGTGCAGTTCACGCACCACCGCCATCAGGCGCGCGTGCGGCATGCGGTCGGGCGGCGCGCGCCGGAACAGGATCGCTTCGCCATCGGCGTGCTGGACGGCGTCGGTGGACAGGTTCAAATCGAGCGTGCGCGACTCGCTGCCGAAGCGCGCCGAGATCCAGCCGGTGAGCAAATTGACGTGCGTAATGACACCATAGCCGCGGTGGCGATGGAAAATCACGGTTCCTGGGGCAAGCGCTTTCATGGGCAATGTGTCTGGGTCAAAACAGCTAGTGTACTCATCCAATTCCGCTGATTTTAGCCCAGACACAGTTCGATACAGGGCGAATGCCGGTATCATGGGCGGGCTTTTTTCACTCCCTTGACAGAACATCATGACATTACGTTTGATCGCCACCGGCGGCACCTTCGACAAGCACTACAACGAACTCAACGGTACGCTGGGCTTCAAGGACAGCCACCTGCCTGAAGTCATCCAGCGCTCGCGCATGACCATTCCCGTTGCGCTCGACGTGTTGCCGCTGCTCGACTCGCTCGACATGCAGGATGCCGACCGCGCCCGCATCCTGGCAGCGTGCCAGGATGCGCCGGAGCAGGCCATCGTCATCGTGCACGGCACCGATACGATGCCGGAAACGGCGGCCGTGCTGGGCGCCGCGAACCTGGCGAAAACCATCGTGCTGACGGGCGCAATGATTCCTTATGCAATCGCGAACTCGGATGCGCTGTTCAACCTGGGCCTGGCGTGCGGGGTGGCACAGACACTGGCGCCGGGCGTGTACGTGGCCATGAACGGCCAGGTGTTCACGTGGAATAACGTGACCAAGAACCGCGCGGCCGGGGTGTTCCAGCCGCGCTGAACGAACCTCCGCACAACCGATAGAATCAACTGCTGCCGAGATGCCGCTCAGTTAAGACTGAGCCGCGCTTTTATTGCGGCGAGTAATTTCAGGCCTGCTGTTAACTTAACTGCGTTCGACGAGTTCGGCGACTTCCTTTTCTGCCAACCAAGCAAATAGAGCTCGCTTTGCGCTTACGCAAGCGGTACATATCAGCCGAGTCTACGATTGATTTTTATCAGTCATTGTTGGAGGCATGATGAGACACGAAGGGCGGGTGTTATACGGATTGGCGACAAGACGGATCATGGCGGCTATGTCATAAGCGCAAGTTCTGGGTCAATCGTGATGGGCAAAGAAGCGTCGTTGGCTGATGACTTGACCTTCTGTCCGCGCTGCAAAGGCCAATTCCCCATTCAGCCTGATGGCGTAGGTGCCAAGCATGCTGGACGCTCTTATGCCTATCACGATGATCTCGCCGCTTGTGGCGCTCACTTGATTTCATCACTGACCCATACGGGAAAAAATTCGAGTAGCGTTGTCGGTGCCATGCCATCAAAAAACATTGATCAGGAACCGGAAATTTTCGATGATCGCTTTTTGCTCATCGACGATGCGACAGGCAAACCGCTTGCATTGATTGAATATGCGATTGCCCGTGAAAGCGGGAAAATCGAGTATGGGAAAACTGATAACCGAGGAGAGACACACTTGCTTTCGGCCGTTGCGGCATCGGAATCGGTCCACATCTTTATAGACCCATCAGTGTGAGAACGCCACCTTTAGCCTGAGGAGCCAGCATGACAGCCAGAACGCTAACGTCACCTTCTGGACGAACGCTGCACTATGTTGCGTCCCGCAGAACTACGCCAGCGGAAGATAGCGCTGCCAAGGAACTGAGAATTCTAGCCAGCAAGCAGAAACGTCTGGCCGAAAACCGGGAATATTTAAAGAACGGTAACGTGCGTGCTTACCTCGCAGCCATTGCAGCTGCCGAAGGTGGTGATTACAACCTGATGTATGGCGGTGTAATAGGAAAGAAAAATGATCGGTGGCGCTTCAGCGATTTTTCAACCCACCCGGGTCCCGGCATTGATGGCAGGACGACCGCTGCTTGGCGATATCAGATCAATATGGCTAACTGGAAGGAAAATGGCGAGAAAAAGATGGGCTTGACTGATTTCTCTGCCGAGACACAGGACCTGATTGCAGTGGAGTCCATTCGCTACGCTCATGCAATCGATGACGTCATCGCGGGCGACGTCGAGACTGCTGCGCGCAAGTCCTCCAAGGTGTGGGCCGCCATTCCAAAAGGTCCGGGGATTCCCAACGATGCAGGACAACCCTATATGCGGTATGAGAAGTTTTTGGGGGCATTTACGGACAGCGGGGGTACCGCTCGATGACAACAGTATCAGCAACAGTCTTGCTGTTGGCGATATGTGGCCATGGCGTTGCTAACATTGGCGTCGTGCTCGAAAAAGGCATGCCGTTTACTCAGGTTCGGAAGCAATTACTGGATCAACGCTGGAAACCTGTCCGAAGTCAGCAGACAGAACACCTTGCAGTTGATCGGGCGCTTCTGGAACGTCATATCGTCGAAGTGGAAAGCTGCACTGTCGATAGCTTTTGTATCTTCCGATATACGAAAGGTACAAAGTGCCTGAAAGTCGTCGCCCAAGGCGAAACGCTGCCCGGTCTTCTGATTGTCGGTTGGGACATGGCTTGTCCATCGAAAAAACACGCGGCCAAATAATGCGTTGAACCAATTCCCGGCCGCGTGGTAATTTTTTTTACGCGCCTGTCTTCTTAAGCCTTTGCTTCCCCGCCCAGGGCTTCGACAATATCGGCCATCATTTTCGACAGTTCACCCGTCATCATCATCATGTCGTTGTCAAAACGCTCTTCGTCGTTGCGCGTGACCGATTCGCTTTCGCTGATGACGTCCAGTGGCTTGATGCCCTTGATCGCCAGCGATTCGGTCAGCACGAACGAAATCTTGCTGTCCCACGTCATGGCCAGGCGCGTGCACTGCTTGCCGGCCTTGATGTGGCGGCGGATGTCTTCCGGCTCCAGCGCGTGTTTCACGTAACGCACGGCGGCCTTGCTCTCGCCGGTGGCGCGCAATTCCGTGTCCTGGTCGACCGTGAAACCGGCCGGCGCTTCGTCCATCTCCAGCCACGCGGTCATGACGGCCACCGGCGACTTCTGCACGCGCAGGCTCTCCAGCGGCATGCGATCGACCGCTTTAAGCAGCAGCTTGATCACTTCGTCGGCTTTGCCGGGGCTGGCGGCATCGACCACGAGCCAGCCGTTGACCGGATCGATCCAGGTCCAGACATTGCTGCGGATACTGAAGGCGCGCGGCAGCAACTCGTCGGCCACGCGCTCCTTGAGTTCTTTCATCGCCTTTTTGCCGGGCGCAAAACCTTGCGCTTCTTCCAGCTCGGCTGCCTTGGCCTTGGCCACCTGGTTGATGACCGAGCTCGGCAGCAGTTTTTTCTCGGTGCCCAGCAAAATCAGCATCTGCTTGTTCACGACGTGCACCAGGCCGCCGTTCGGGCGTGGCGTGTCCCAGCCCTGGCGCAGCAATTCATTGCTGCTGGCCGGCACAAAACTTTGCGGCGCGAGCGCTTTTTCCAGCTGCTCAGGGGTGTAGTCCCACGGTGCCGGGAGACGGTAAATCTGGAGATTCTTGAACCACATAATTGTTTTCCGCTTGTTTCAGTTTTCCACAGGAACGACATTCTACACTTTGGCGCACGGCAGATTAGTCGTTGGATTCGTCGAACAATGTCAGCTGCTCGAGGCGTTCGCTGTCCCCCAGGCGCACGCCCAGGCCCAGCAGGCGCACCGGCCCGTTGCCACGCAAAAATCCGGTTTCCATCAGCCGGATGTATTGCGCCATGGCCGGCCCGCTGCCGACGCACTCGACCGTCGTCTGGTGGAAATCGGCAAACTTGATTTTCACGAACTGCTTAATGATCAGCCTGCCCGCCTTGGCCCGCTCGATGCGGCCCAGCAGGCTGGTGTGCAGCTGCGGCAACAAGGCCAGGCAGGCCGCCAGGTCTGGCACATCGGGCGTGTAGGTTTCTTCGACGCTGACCGATTTTCGTTCATGCACATTGCTCACCGGGCGGTTGTCGATGCCGCGGCACAAGTCGTGCAGGCGCTCGCCGAATTTGCCGAAGTGGTGACCCAATTCCTGCATCGTCCAGCTGCGCAGGTCGCCGCAAGTTTGCACGCCGAGACCGTTCAGCTTGGCGGTGGTGACCTTGCCCACGCCGTGCAGCTTTTTGACTGGCAGGACGGCCACGAAACCATCGACTTCGTCCGGGCGCACCAGGAACAGGCCGTCCGGCTTGTTCCAGTCGCTGGCAATTTTCGCGACGAATTTATTCGGCGCCACGCCGGCCGACGCCGTGATGCCGACCGTGTCAACGATGCGCTGGCGGATTTCCTGCGCAATCAAGGTGGCGCTGCCCTTGCAGTGGGGCGAATCGGTGACGTCGAGATAGGCTTCGTCGAGCGACAGCGGCTCGACCAGTTCGGTGTAGCTGCGGTAGATATCCATGATCTGGCGCGAGGCCAGGCGGTACTTTTCCATCACCGGCGGGATCACGATCAGCTCCGGACACAGCTTCATGGCTTGCGCCGTGGCCATGGCAGAGTGGATGCCGTACGCCCGCGCCTCGTAATTGCAGGTGGCGACGACGCCGCGCTGGTTGGCGCGCCCGCCCACTGCCAGCGGACGGCCGATCAGGGAGGGATCGTCGCGCATCTCGACCGAGGCATAAAAACAGTCGCAGTCACAGTGGATGATTTTACGGAAAGGGGCGTTCACGTCACGGGGCGCCCCGGCGGGAGCAAACTACTGTAGATTCATACAGTATCCGCGTAATTCGACTTCCACGCAAGAGGCTGCCAAACGCGTGCGCTTTCCTGTGGGCAGCGAAAGTCTTTTCCTGCCGTCACTACCAAATCAGTTGCAGGGCATACTTGCCGTTCTTTGCGCCACTCGCGCCGCTGTAATAGCGCACGCCCACGTAATAGATCGCCGCCGCGCTGCCGCTATTGCGCACCATGACGCTCTCGACGGCGCCGGAACCGTTTTCACTGGACGACCGCAAGGCGCCGGCACTGTCGTAGAGATACAGGTCGTAGTCGGGGGCGCTGGGGCCCGGCGTCATGGTCGCGCCCAGCTGTTTGCCGGCCGGGACAGCGATGCGGAAATAATCGGCGTCAGTACCGGAACCGAGGGCGCCGTTGACGATGGTGCCGCTGACAGCAACCGGATTGGCGGCGGCAATCGTGTCGTTCGGCTCGAGCTCAGCCAGCAAGGTGACGGGTGCGATGGTGGCGCTGGCGCTCAACGCCGCGGTCGCGTCGACGATGCCTGCGCCGCAGCCCGAACACGCGGCCGGAAACGCGCGCGCGCTCGACTTGAGCACGACGTCGACCTGGTCGGGCGTGAGCGCCGGATTTTTGGACAGCATCAGTGCGACCACGCCGGCCACATGGGGCGCCGCCATCGACGTGCCGCTGTAGCTGGCGTAAGCGTCGCCCGCGGGCGCGCGCGTACCGCCATTGAGGGTCGACAGAATGCCGGCGCTGGCGTCCCCGCCCGGTGCGGCCACGTCGACGATGCTGCCAACATTCGAATACGACGCGCGAGCGCCGCTGCGGTTGGTGGCCGCGACCGTGATGACGCCGGCGCAATTGGCCGGGGTGAAGTTGCTGGCGTCCATCGCCGCATTGCCCGCCGCGACCACCACCACAGCGCCGCGCGAGCGGGCGCCGTTAATCGCCGTCTGCATCGTGGCGGCGCAGCTGCCGCCGCCGCCCAGCGACAAATTCAGCACGCGCGCCTTGTTTGGATTCATGGTGACGCCGAACAACAGGCCGCCGGACGACCAGATGATGCCGTCGGCAATGTCAGACGTGTAGCCACCGCACTTGCCCAGCACCCGCACCGGCACGATTTTCGCGTTGTAAGCGACGCCGGCCACGCCAATGCCGTTGTTGGCTTTGGCGGCAATGGTGCCGGCCACGTGGGTGCCGTGCCAGCTGGAAGACTGGTCCGCCGCGGGCATGCCGGCGCCGCACTGGCTGGCGGCGGCCCAGTCGCCCGGGTCGGTGGCGTCGCTGTCGCGCCCGTTGCCGTCGCCGGCAACCGTGCTGCTGGCGATGAAGTCGTAGCCAGGCAGCACCTGGCCGGCCAGGTCGGCGTGGGGACGGTAGCCGGTGTCGATGACGGCGACATTGATGCCGGCGCCAGTGGCGAGGTCCCAGGCGCCAGAAATACGCAGGCCGCCGCCAGACTCGAACAGGTCCCACTGCTCGGCATAGCGCGGGTCGGTGGGCGTGGCCAGGGTGGTCAGGATGCGGTCGGGTTCGGCGTAAGCGACGCTGGCGTCGCGCGCCATCAGCTCGGCGGCCAGGGCATTGGCTTCGTCGATCGAGACCTTGCGGCTGAGCTGAAAGACGTGCGCGCCGGTACCGAGGGCGCGCAGCAGGGTCAGGCGTGCGCCAAGCTGCTGGCCAGCGCGGTCGACCAGTGCCTGGCGCTGGGCACTGACCGGTGCGGCACGCGCGGCGCCCTTGCCGGCCGGGACGGCATCCTTGTACTTGACGATCAGGCGGTCGGTGCCGGCAAGCCAGGCGGTGTCGGCGGCGTGGGCGCTGACTGAAACAGCGGCAACTGCCGCGATGGTGAAAATTGTCGGGTACATGCTGATCCTGTCATCTGAAAATAATCGGTACCGCCCTTTGCCGGGACAAGCGTCAGCGTAGCGCCATCCTTCGTGCATGCAAACCGCAGGGATTCGGAACCAATTAAATGTCAGACCGATCGAACAAACTGCAAATATTATTGTGATGTTTGCGTTGTATTGGCGATGATATTTCTTGTTAAAGCCACATGAAAAATAATGTTCGGCTGACAACGTTTTTCTGAGGCTATTTCCCTCTAAAAATTTATGGCGCACAGCGTGCCGCCGCTTTAACGAATGATGCGCGCCCCCGTGACCGCGCCGGTTGCCTTGCTGATCTCGACCTCCATCCCTGGTCCTTCGCGCGCCGCGCCGCGCTGGCCGCGCACCACCGGCGTTTGGTGAAACACGACATGGATGACGTCGCCCGCTTCCTGGACCGAGATCGCGTAACGTTTAATATCGCTGCCAATCTGCTGCTCGAACAAAGGCATGGCGATGCGGATCCAGCCCAGCGCCGCGCCATGGATTTCACCGAGATCGACCAGTTGCACAGGCGTGCCCGGCGCAGCGCCAGAGGCGAGCGATGTGCACGACACCAGCACCGCCAGCATCAGCGTTCTCATGCAAATGTTTCCAGGTTGTTCCGTTACCCTGATTCTGAGGAAAAAAAACCGCGATCGCTCGCGGTTTTTTTGAAGTCAGCAAAATAACTTAGAAATTACCCTTGAACTGCACACCGTAGGTGCGTGGCTCGTTGGTAAACCCGGTCAGGTTGTTGAAGTCGATGGCGCCGGTGATGCGACGCTGGTCGGCGATGTTGCGGCCGAATGCAGCCACTTCGTACTTGCCGTTGGCCCAGATGTAACCCACGCGCAGGCCGCCTTCGGTGAGTGGTTTGCCGGTGAATTCAACTGCTTCGTACAGGAAGAAGTTGACCTTCGAACGATACGACCAGTCGGTGAAGACAAACAGTTCGCCGTCAGCGACCGGGAAGCCGTAACGCGCGGTGACGTTGGCGGTCCACTTCGGTGCCTGTGGCAGGGCATTGCCGTCGATAATGTAACGACCGGCAGCGTTGCGTGGGTCGGTCATGGTGCAGGCTGCGCACGCAGGCAGCGACAGGCTCTTGTCGTCGATGCGGGTGTAGTTGTACGAACCGCCGGCCGTGACGCGGAAACCGGTGAACACATTGCCTTCGAAATCGATCTCGGCGCCGCGACCCTTGGTCTTGTCGGCGTTGATCAGGCGGGTGATGTTCGAGGTACCGCCAACCACGGTCAGCTGCTGGTTCTTGATGTCGTAGTCGTAGACCGAGAAAGCGACACGGGCACGACGCTCGAACAGGTCGGCCTTGATGCCGGCTTCGTACGAGGTAATCGTTTCCGCATTGGCCACGGTGACCGGCACCAAGGTCGACGAGGCGGCGATACTTGGCGCGCGGAAGCCGGTGGCGACGCGGGCGTAGGCGCTGACGTCATTGGTCAGCTTGTAGGTGCCGGACAGATCCCAGTTGACCTTGCTTTTGCTTTCGCTCGCGGACAGTGGCTGCACCAGCACGGTGCCGGTGGCGTCGACCGTCTTGAAGTCTTTCTTGTCTTGCGTGTAGCGCAGGCCGCCACGCACGGTCAGCTTGTCGTTGACGGCGTAGTTCAGCGACGCGAAGGCAGCGTAGGCGGTGTTGACCTGGTTGCTGGCCACGTGCGACGTCTGGGCGTAGGTTGTGCTGTTGAACGCGTTCGAGTAACCGCTGGCGTTTTCCTGGAAGTAGTACAAGCCACCTTGCCAGTTGAGCGGGCCGGTGTATTTCGACTCGGCGCGGAACTCCTGGGTGAACTGGTGCAGGCCGCTGATGCCGCCACCGGTTTCAGCCTGGAAGGGAATGAAGCCAGGGCCGCCGCCGATGCCACCGTCGATGTCGCCGCGGCTGTAGTACTTCTTGACCGCTTCATAGCCGGTGATCGAGAACAGCTGGACGCCGTTGCCCAGGTCATACGACAGGCGTGCGTTGACACCCTGGGTATTCAGCGCCTGGCTGTTCAGGCCGTTGGTGACGATACTGTTCAGGTCGGTACCTGGCACGACGTCGTTGCTGCCCTTCTGGATCAGGTTGGCGCGGAACAGGCGTGCGCTGCCATCGGTGACGCGCTGGTGCACATTGAACAGGCCCGTGAAGCCATTCTTTGGATCGAACAGGAACTGGATGCGTTCGGCGTGCTCGTTGTAGCCATCCAGCTCGCCCGTAAATTTGGTCTTGGCCAGGTCGGCGTAGTTGTTGACGTAATCGTCGCGGTGCTGGCGCAGGGTGGACACGCGCATGGCCCAGTATTCGGACAGCGGCACGTTAACGGCGCCTTCGACGTTGACGGTTTCATGGGTGCCGTACGACACGTTGTAGTAACCCTCGACCTTTTTCAGGTTCGGCTTTTCCGACTCGAGTTTCACCACGCCGGCTGGCGTGTTGCGGCCGAACAGGGTGCCTTGCGGGCCGCGCAGCACTTCGACGCTGGCCACGTCAAAAATCGGGAAACCTTTCAGGCTCGGCGCTTCCTGGACGACGTCGTCGTAGATCAGGGAAACGGGCTGCGACGCGAAGGCGGAAAAGTCGGTATTGCCGTAGCCGCGGATGTAGAAGCGCGGGAAGGTACGGCCGTTCGACGATTCGATGTTCAGGCTCGGCACCTTGCCGGCCAGCACGCGGATGTCTTCGCCGCCGGACAGGAGCACGTCCAGCTTTTCACCGCGCAGGGCGGTGACGGAGACCGGCACATCCTTGATGTTTTCGCTGCGGCGCTGCGCGGTTACGACGACCTGCTGCAATTCGCCGCTGGCGGTGGCGTCCTGCGCCATTGCCGAACCCATAGGCAATACGGCGGACAGCGCCAGCATGGCGCCTTGTGCGCGCAATACGCGCTTGTGCATCTTGGACATCTTGGTCATTGAAGTTCCTGGAGAGTGGTTGAATTGCGTCGACTACGGCCGTGTCTCCAGCTCGTTTTTATCCAGCGCGCTGCGCTGCGGTGGTGTGGCCCCACCTCGGTCAAATGCATCGTATTGATACCTTGCCGACTTGCAAAGGCGGTATTTTCTGTCATCGCGCCTAAAGGTAGCAAGGACATCTGCCACATTTGGTGCGATTGGCGTGTCAGAACAACACTTAAGCTGCTTTTAAGTTAAGGGTTCGACGAGATGGCCTACTCAACAATTTCGATTATTTTTCGAAAACCCCTTGCGCACTCGCCAGCCGTTGGCTATGATTCGTGCCTCTTCAGACGTGGTGACAAACGTCAGATGAAGTCTCTGGATGGACATGCGGGCGCTTAGCTCAGTTGGTAGAGCGAGGCCCTTACAAGGCTTAGGTCGGGAGTTCGACCCTCTCAGCGCCCACCAAAACAGAGAAAACATCTTGATCAGCAGTACCGATCAAAAACGGAGTGGTAGTTCAGTTGGTTAGAATACCGGCCTGTCACGTCGGGGGTCGCGGGTTCGAGTCCCGTCCGCTCCGCCAGCAAAAAGAAAAAAGCCCGATTCGTCGGGCTTTTTTTGTATCGTTACAAGAGCATTGTCCCTGCGGACAATGCGGTTTGGGACTCGAAGGGAATCGCTTGCAAGCGATTCCGCGGCCGGCAGAATGTCGGCGAGTCCCGTCCGCTCCGCCAGCAAAAAGAAAAAAGCCCGATTCGTCGGGCTTTTTTTGTATCGTTACAAAGAGAACAGGCCCGATTCGTCGGGCCTGTTCTCTTTTGTACCGTTCAATGCTCTCGCTGCGGCGGCGCTCGACCTGCTACGCGAAGAACTGCTGGCGCGAATGGGGCGGGTGCACCGGTTCGATCTCGACGCGCTCCACGACGGCCCGGCAAACGCGGTCACGTCCGCCGCGCTTGGCGTCGTATAAGGCCAGGTCGGCCCGTGCCAGGCCGGTAGTGAGCGTTTCATTGGCGTGCAGCGCGGCAACGCCGATACTGACAGTGACTGCGCAGGGCCCGTCACTGGTCGGCAGCAACAAGGCGGACACCGCCGCGCGCAGTTGCTCGGCCACGTGCAGCGCTTCGTCCAGCGGCCCGGCCAGGGCCAGCGCAAACTCCTCGCCGCCCAGGCGCCCGACGATGTAGCGTCCCGCCAGCGTGGTACGCACCGTGTGGGCGAACATGCGCAGCGCTTCGTCGCCGGTGGCGTGGCCGTAGCGATCGTTGATGCGCTTGAAGTGGTCCAGATCCAGCATCAGCAGCGCCATCCGGGCCGCGCCGGCAGCGCGCATGCGCAGGGCCGTGGCCTGGTCGAAAAAGGCGTGGCGGTTCAACAGGCCCGTCAGGGAATCGACGGTGGCCAGGTGCAGCATCTTGCGGTCGTCTTCCTGCTTGCACAGCAACAGGAAGCCGAAGCCTTTGACGATCATCAGCACGTAGCCGGTGAGCAAAGCCAGCGACTGGGTAAGCGGACCGCCGGCGGCCTCGGCGCCATCCGGACGCGCGCCCGGCCAGACCCAAAACAGGATCGCCAGCGCCAGCGCGGCATCGGTCAGGCCAATCGCGCGTTGCAAGGGCGGCGTGCCGCCGCGCGGCCACAGCAGGATCACGCCCATGACGCCGGCAAACAAGCCGACCGCGATGGAAATGACGACGGTGGTTTGCGGGATGGACAAGCCGCGCAGCAGGGCGGCAGCGACCGCGACCATGCACAGGGCGGTAGCCGGGTACAGCAGGCGGCGCCAGTTGGCGTAGCCGAAGAACTGGCAGTAGGCCGCCATTTCCATAGCCATGCCGGCAACCCAGCACAGCGCAATGACCTGCGTCAGCGGGCCGAAGTCAAGGCTGAGGTTGGCCCAGCTGGCCACCTGGCAGGCACCGAGCAGAACGCGCGCCCACATCCACATGCGCAGCGCCGGCTGCGCCACGGGATCGCGCGCGTAGGCGCCCATCAGCGCAGCAAAGCTGAGATTGCCGATACCGATAATCAGCATGAAAGTTTGTAGATCGAGCAAGCGCACCTCTGACGAAGAATTGTCAGCTCGATCCTGCGCACAACACCTGCACGCACATTATCTTCGAGACAACAATAATTTCCTAAGGGGACGATGTTACACGCTTTTGTCTTTACAGTTTTCTTTGCCTTTAAATCGAACAGTGCCTGTAACAGGGAGTACATGGTCATTGGCGGGTCATCGCCACCGGAAGTAAATTTTTAACAAATCGAGGCCAAAAAAAGCCACCCGAAGGTGGCATCATTGCTTAAAAGCTCATACGAATCATTCGGGTCAGTGTCGAATTGTTCGCCAATATCCCCCGACCAATTACTTGCGGGCAGCGTTTTTCGGCTTGGTTTTGATGGTGTCGAGAATCGACGGCCGCACTTTCGATTGCGGTGCGATGAACGGGGTCGGCGCTGGTGCGCGCTCGGTCTTGCGGCGCGGCGCGGCGGCAAATTTGTCGAGCGTGCCGGCGCCGGAGGTCTGGCGCTTGCGCTCGCCGGCAGCCAGGCCACCGTCTTCCGACGCCTGCCACGACGGTACCAGGTGCTTGTCGCCATTGCCGATCAGGTCGCCACGGCCCATATTCACCAGGGTTTCGCGCAGGATTGGCCAGTTGGCCGGATCCTGGTAGCGCAGGAACGCTTTATGGGCGCGCCGCACCTTGCCGCTGCGTGCCGTTTCCACCACTTCCGAATCGGCCGTCACCTTGTGCAGCGGGTTCTTGCGCGAGTGGTACATGGTGGTGGCCATCGCCATCGGGGTCGGCATGAAGGTCTGCACCTGGTCGAGCTTGAAGTTGTTCTTCTTCAGCCACAGGGCCAGATTGAGCATGTCGAGGTCGGTGGTACCCGGGTGCGCGGCAATAAAATACGGGATCAGGTACTGCTTCTTGCCGGCTTCCAGCGAGAAGCGGTCGAACATTTCCTTGAACTCGTCGTAGGCGCCGATGCCCGGCTTCATCATTTTATTCAGCGTGCCCTCTTCCGTGTGCTCCGGCGCGATCTTCAGCAGGCCGCCCACGTGGTGGGTCACCAGCTCTTTCACATACTCCGGCGAGCGCACGGCCAGGTCGTAACGCAAGCCCGAGCTGATCAAGACTTTCTTGATGCCCGGTATGGCACGCGCCTTGCGGTACAGCGAAATGAGCTTGCTGTGATCGGTTCCCAGGTTCACGCAAATGGTCGGGAACACGCACGACAGGCGGCGGCACGATTCCTCGATGGTCTTGTCTTTGCAGGCCAGGCGATACATGTTCGCGGTGGGGCCGCCCATGTCGGAAATCGTCCCCGTAAAACCTTTGGTTTTGTCGCGGATGTGCTCGATTTCGCGCAGGATAGACGGCTCCGAACGGCTCTGGATGATGCGCCCCTCGTGCTCGGTAATCGAGCAGAACGTGCAGCCGCCAAAGCAGCCGCGCATGATGTTCACGGAGAAGCGGATCATGTCCCACGCCGGGATCTTGGCTTTGCCGTAGCTCGGATGCGGCGCGCGCGCGTAGTTCATGTCATAGACGCCATCCATCTCGTCCATCTGCAGCGGCAGCGGTGGCGGATTGAGCCAGACGTCGCGTTCGCCGTGCGCCTGCACCATCGCGCGCGCATTGCCCGGGTTCGACTCCAGGTGGAACACGCGCGAAGCGTGCGCATACTGCACCGGGTCTGCGCTGACCGTTTCAAAAGACGGCAAGCGCACCACGGTTTTATTGTGCACTTCCTTGGCCATGGCCAGGCGCTCTTCGCGCGACATGATGCGGATCGGCTTGATGTTCTCGACCGGCGTCGCGTTCTCCTTGGCGCAGGCGGTGGTGTCTTCCTGGGCCATATTGTACGGGCTGTAGTGCGGATCGATCTTGCCGGGCACGTCGACCCGGGTCGACCCGGTCTCGCCCCAGTCGGCGGCGGGCAACCAGCCGGCGGGGACCATGAAGGCGGTGCCGCGCAGGTCGCGGATATCCTTGATGTTTTCGCCGGCAGCGAGGCGGTGCGTCAGGTCGACCAGCGCGCGCTCGGCGTTACCGAACAGCAGCAGATCGGCCTTCGAATCGGGCAGCACTGAACGGCGCACCTTGTCCGACCAGTAATCGTAGTGGGCGATGCGGCGCAGCGATGCTTCGATACTGCCGATGACCAGCGGCACGCCCGGATACGCTTCGCGCACGCGCTGCGAATACACGGTGACGGCGCGGTCGGGCCGCTTATTCGGTTCGCCGTTGGCCGTGTAGGCATCGTCGGAGCGGATCTTGCGGTCGGCCGTGTATTGATTCACCATCGAATCCATATTCCCGGCGGTGACGCCGAAATACAGGTTCGGCTTGCCCAGCACCTTGAACGGTTCCGCCGAGTGCCAGTCGGGCTGGCTGATGATGCCAACCTTGAAGCCTTGCGCTTCGAGCAGGCGCCCGACCAGCGCCATGCCGAAGCTCGGGTGGTCGATGTAGGCATCCCCGGTCACCAGGATCACGTCGCAACTATCCCAGCCCAGCACGTCCATTTCGGCGCGAGACATAGGCAGGAAGGGCGCGACAGGGGCGCGGCTGGACCGTTTTGGAACGGTCGCAAATAAATTGATTGGGGAGCTCATGGGGCGGTATTGTACCGGAAAACCGCAATACCTTCTCCCCCGCACCCGAAAAACGGCTTAGTTATCAATCACTTGGCAACATCGCTATGGATTGAAACGGTCAGATGCCCATGCTCGCCAGCATATTGCCCAGTTCGCGCAGGGCCGGTTCCAGGCGCGGATGCTTGACGGCGAAGCTGGCCGAGAGCTCCTGCGCGCGGGTCGAGAGACCGTAAGCATCGGCATCGGCTGCGTCGGCGGCGCGGCGCTCGAGCACCTGCTTGATATCGCTGTCGAGCTGGCGCAGCAGATCCTGGGTTTCATCGTCGACGTCGCCACCGGCCGCGGCCAGATTCTGGTGCAGCGTGTGCAGATGGGTTTTCAGCGCCAGCGCGCTGGCGGCCGACGATGGCGTCAGGATGTTCGGGGTCTCGTTATTGGTCATGCTGTGCTCCTGTTTCAGTGAACTGCGTCTCCAGGTACAACGCCTCGACGCGCTCGCGCGCCCAGGGTGTCTTGCGCAGAAACTTCAGGCTCGACTTGATGCTGGGGTCATTGGTAAAACAATTGATGTCGATCTTGCGCGCAAGGCCGTCCCAGCCGTAGTGGGTCACCAGCCGGGTTAACAGCGATTCTAAGGTAATACCGTGCAGGGCTTGAACACTCATTGCAATTGCTTTCTTCGACAGAGGTAAACAGTGTACACACCGGCACACAAAAAGGCCTGGAGCGCTTATGCACTGCAGATTGCCGCCTTATTAAAAATGACATAACCTGCAAAATTGCAACTATTCCCGAGACCCTTCATGCGCTTCGTGTCCTGCCGCCTTGCCTTTCTCAGTCTGACCCTTCTGCTCACGACAACGGCCGCAGTGGGCCAGCCAATGACGCCCGCCCCGGGCCCTTACGCGGTCGGTCTGCACATCGTTCAACAATTTGACGCAAGCCGCGGCGCTACCCCGAAACTGGCCATCTTTGACGACGGCAAACCGGCCGGTGCGGCGCGGCCCATGCAGACACTGGTCTGGTACCCGGCGCAAGCCTCCGGCGCTGCCCATGTGCGCTATCTCGACTACCTGCAAAGCAGCATGATGGCCGACGATTTCACGCTTTCGGCGGCGGCGCTCGCCAATGCCAGCAAAAAATGGGAGGGCAATCCCGCAGCGCAAGCGACGATGCTGGCCGTGCGCGACGCCAAAGCGGCCAGCGGCACGTTCCCTGTGGTGATCTACGCACCCAGCTTCAATGCTGACCCCGACAAGAATGCGGACCTGTGCGAATACCTCGCCAGCCATGGCTACATCGTGCTCGCCAGCGCCAGCCGCGGCGCGCATGCGCGCGGGATGACCGACGACCTCGCAGGCGCAGAGGCGCAGGCAACGGACATCCTGTGGCTGGCATCCTACGCCGCGACCGTGCCCGGCGCCGACCTGTCGAAACTGGCCGTCGCGGGATTCAGCTGGGGCGGCCTGGCGAATGTGATCGCCGCCTCGCATTCGGGCCGCGTCAAGGCGCTGGTCAGCCTGGACGGCTCGGTGCGCTACTATCCGCAACTGCTGACTGGGTCCGTCACGCCGGCGAATACCGCAGTGCCGATCCTGTCGATCGGCTCCCGCCCACCATCGCTGGAAACACTCAACGAACGCGAAAAGAGCACCGCGCTCAGCTTTCTCAACAAGATGGTGTTCTCCGATGTGTACCTCGCCACGATGCAGTCGATGGAACACCGGGATTTTTCCGCGTCATGGATCCGGCTCGGCGCCGAGGCGAGCTTCGTCGACTACAGCCGCGCCGAGGTCACGCTGGCGCACAACTGGACGGCCCGTTATGTGCGCGCATTTCTCGACGCCTACCTGAAGCAGGACGCCGCCGGCATGGCCTTTTTGAAAGCGAAGCCGGAAACGAACGGCGTGCCGACCCACATGATGGACATGAAAGTACGGCCGGCGTCCGCCATCCTGCCATCCAAATTCGCGTTCACGGCCGAATTCAAGCGACGCCAATTCAAGGACGCCGGCGCCATTTACGACGCCATGCAAAAAAGCGCACCGGATTTCAAGATGATTGCGTCAGAATTGAATACGCTGGGTTATGAAATGCTGGGCAAGAAGCATCCACAGGGAGCGATTGAATTGTTCAAGCTGGGGATCAGGCTGGAACCGCGCTGGGGCGCTATCGAGGATAGTCTGGGAGAAGCGTACGAGGCGGCGGGGGAACCGACGCTGGCGCTGGCCGCGTATGAACGGGCGCTGGTGCTCACCCCGGATATGCCAAGTTCGGCGGCGCGCGTCAAAGCGCTGCGCAAAGCGCCATAAAAAAAGCCACGGATGCGCAGGCGCCCGTGGCTTGTTCCAGAACCTTGCAGGTGGCTCAGTTGCCGGTCAGGCCGCGCCGCTCCAGCAAGGGCGCGATCACCGCATCACGCCCGCGGAAATTGCGGTACATCTGCATCGCATCGATGGTGCCGCCGCGCGAGAGCAGCGTTTTGCGGAAATGGTCGCCATTCTTGCGCGTCAGGCCGCCATGTTCCTTGAACCATTCAACGGTATCGGCATCGAGCTTCTCGGCCCACAAATAACCGTAGTAACCGGCCGAATACCCGCCCGAAAACACGTGCGAAAAATAGGTCGTGCGATAACGCGGCGGCACCAGCGCGAAATCGACGCCGGCCGTGCGCAATGCGCTCGCTTCAAACCCCAGCACGTCGGTCGGGATCTGGTTCACGCCCAATTGGTGCCAGCTTTGATCGAGGAGCGAGGCTGCCAGATACTCGGTGGTGCGGAAGCCTTCATTGAATTTTTTGCTGGCCTGTACTTTATCCAGCAATTCTTTCGGCATTGGCGCACCGGTCTGGTAATGCTTGGCGTAGTTGGCCAGCACTTCCGGCCAGACCGACCACATTTCATTGACCTGCGACGGGAACTCGACGTAATCGCGCGGCACGCGGGTACCCGAGAAGCGCGGGTATTTCACGTCCGAAAACATGCCGTGCAGCGCGTGGCCGAATTCGTGGAACATCGTGCGCACTTCGTCGTAGGTCATCAAGGTCGGCTCGCCGGCGGCCGGTTTCGGAATATTCAGGTTATTCGAGATGACCGGTTTCGTGCCCATCAGCGAACTTTGCGCCACATACGCATTGGCCCATGCACCGCCGCGCTTGTTGCTGCGCGCGTAAGGGTCGATCAGGAAAATCGCCAGCTGCGTGCCGTCTTCGTTGAACACGTCGAAGGTGCGCACGTCCGGGTCGTACACCGGCAAATCCTTGCGCTCCTTGAAGGTCAGGCCGTATTCCTTACCGGCGGCGAAGAACACGCCATTGATCAGCACATTGTTGTATTCAAAATATGGGCGCAGCTGGCCGGCGTCGAAGGCGTAACGCTCGGCACGCACTTTGTCGCTATAAAACGCCCAGTCTTCGGGACCGGCCTGAAAACCGCCCTTCTCCTTGTCGATCATTTTCTGGATTTCGGCCGCTTCCTTGCGCGCATTGTTCACGGCAGGTTTGGCGAACTCGGCCAGCAGCTTGTTGACGGCGCCAGTGGTTTTCGCGGTCTGGTCTTCCAGCATGTACGCAGCGTGGCTTGGATAGCCCAGCAGTGCTGCGCGTTCGGCGCGCTGTTTGGCGATCTGCAGCACAACTTCGCGGTTGTCGAAGGCGCCGCCGTGGCTGCCGCGCGCCATCGAGGCGGCCAGCAGGCGCGTGCGCGTGGCGCGGTTGGTCAGCTCGGACAAGGCGGCCTGGCCGGTGGTATTCACGACCGGCAGCACGAACTTGCCGTCCAGGCCGCGTTTCTTCGCTTCGAGCGCGGCGGCGTCGATGGCCTTTTCCGGCATGCCGGCCAGTTCTGCACGCGTGTCGACCACCAGGGCCGAGGCCATCGCTTCCTTCAGCACGTTCTGGCTGAAGGTGGTTTGCAGGGCGGCCAGCTGGCTGTTGTAGGCTTTCAGTTTCTGCTTGTCGGCATCCGACAATTTGGCGCCGGCGCGCACGAAATCAGTGTTGTAGCGCTCCAGCAGGTAATGCGATTCCACGTCGAGGCGCAGGCCACGGCGCTTCTCGTACAGCGACTTGATTCGCGCGTACAGTTTCGGGTTCAGGCGGATCGCATCGCTGTGGGCCGCCAGTTTCGGCGACAGCTCTTTGTCGAGCGCGTTCAGGGTGTCGTTGGTATTGGCGCCGATTAGGCTGCTGAAGACGGTACCGACGCGGTTCAGCAAGCGACCCGAACGCTCCATGGCGACGATGGTGTTTTCAAAACTGGGCGCGGCCTTATTGTTGGCAATGGCGTCGATTTCCACCATCTGCTGGCGCATGCCCTCGGCAAACGCCGGTGCGAAATCTTCATTCTTGATCTTGTCGAACGCAGGGTAGCCGTACTGCAGCGTGCTTTCCCTGGCGAAGGGATTGGCGGCGTCCAGCATCGAGGCTGGCTCGGCAGCGCCGGCAACATTGGCGACGGCGGCAGCCGTGGCGAGGAACAGCAGGTGGGATGATTTCATGTGAAATGGGTAGTTTATATTTGGACAAAAAAAGGGTGAACGGTTGCCCGTCCACCCTGAATTAGTAAATCAGTTCAGGCCGCGGCGCTCAAGCAGCGGCTCGATCACCGGGTCACGGCCGCGGAAGTCATGGAACAGGCGCATGGCTTCAGCCGAACCGCCGCGCGACAACAAGGTCTTGCGGAAATGGTCGCCATTCTTGCGCGACAGGCCACCGCTCTTGGTGAACCAGTCGACCGTATCGGCGTCGAGCTTCTCGGCCCACAGGTAGCCGTAGTAGCCGGCCGAGTAGCCGCCCGCGAACGCGTGCGAGAAGTAGGTGGTGCGATAGCGCGGCGGCACCAGCGCGTAATCGACGCCGGCGTCTTTCAGGGACGCCGCTTCGAAGGCGAGCACGTCGGTCGGGATTTGCGCCGGGGCCAGCTGGTGCCAGCGCTGGTCGAGCAGGGACGCCGACAGGTACTCGGCCGTCACGAAGCCCATATTGAATTTCTTGGCCGCGACCACTTTATCGAGCAATGCTTTCGGCATCGGCGCGCCGGTCTCGTAGTGCTTGGCATAGTTGGCCAGCACTTCCGGCCACAGCGCCCACATCTCGTTGACCTGGGATGGATACTCGACGAAATCGCGCGGCACATTGGTACCGGAGAAACGCGGGTACTTCACGTTCGAGAACATGCCGTGCAAGGCGTGGCCGAATTCGTGGAAGGCAGTTTTGACTTCGTCGTAGGTCAGCAGGGTCGGCTGGCCGGCCGGCGGTTTTGGAATGTTCAAGTGATTCGCAACCACCGGATGGGTGCCCATCAGGCCCGACTGCGAAACATATTCATTCATCCACGCGCCGCCCTGCTTGTTGCCGCGGGCGTACATGTCGGCGATGAAGATGGCCAGCTGCTTGCCGTTGGCATCGAACACGTCAAAGGTGCGCACGTCCGGATTCCAGACCGGCAGGTCCTTGCGTTCCTTGAAGGTGATGCCGTATTCCTTGGTGGCGGCGAAGAACACACCATTGATCAGCACGTTGTTCAGCTCGAAGTAGGGTTTCAGCTGGTTTTCGTCGAAGGCGTATTTGGCGGCGCGCACCTTGTCGGTATAAAACGCCCAGTCTGACGCATCGGCCTGGAAGCCACCCTTGTTCGCATCGATCAGCTTCTGGATTTCGCCGGCTTCCTTGCGTGCATTGTTGATGGCAGGTTTGGCCAGTTCGGCCAGCAGCTTGTTCACGTTGCCGGTGTTATTCGCGGTCTGGTCGTCCAGCGAATACGCGGCGTAGTTCGGGTAGCCCAGCAGTACGGCCTTGTCGGCGCGCAGTTTCGCCAGCTTCAGCACGACCTGGGTGTTGTCGAACTCGCCGCCACGGCTGCCGCGCGCCAGCGACGCTTTCATCAAGCGCTCGCGCACGGCACGATCGGTCAATTCGGCGGTCAATGGCTGGCCGGTGGTGTTCACGATGGCCAGCACATATTTGCCATCCAGGCCGCGTTTTTTGGCCTCGGCAGCGGCGGCGTCGATGGCGCCCGGCGTCATGCCGTCCAGGTCCGACTTCTTGTCGATGACCAGGGCCGACGCATTCAGCTCCTTCAGCACGTTCTGGGCGAAGGTCGTCTGCAGGCCGGCCAGTTCGCTGTTGGTGGCTTTCAACTTGTCCTTGTCAGCGGCCGACAGGTTGGCGCCGGCGCGCACGAAGTCCTTGTAATAGCGCTCGAGCAAATATTTCGATTCTGCATCCAGACCCGCCTTGTCGCGCTTGGCGTACAAGGTCTTGACGCGCTGGAACAGCTTGTCGTTCAGGTAGATGGCATCGGTGTGGGCCGCCAGTTTCGGCGACATTTCACGGTCGATCGCGTCGAGTGTGTCGTTGGTGTTGGCGCCTTGCAGGTTCGAGAACGTGGTCCCGACGCGCGTCAGCATCTGGCCGGACCGCTCCATCGCGACGATGGTGTTGTCAAACGTCGGCGCCTTGGCGTTGTTGGCGATGGTGTCGATTTCTGCCAGGTGTGCGCGCATGCCGGCCGCATAGGCAGGCAGGAAATGCTCGTCCTTGATCTTGTCGAAGGCCGGGTACTGGAACGGCAGCGTGCTGGGCTTGGCGAACGGATTCGACGCATCCAGGCTGGCGGCTGCCGATGCCGCGACCGGGGCGGCAGGTGCAGCGATGGCTGGGGTGGCATACGCAAGCACGAGGCTGGCAGCGACGATGAGCATTTTAGGACGATTCATTGTTACTTTCACGGGCAAGAAAAGAAACCGCCGGACGTGGTCCGGCAGACGTGCGCCGCCGATCATAGCAGGGAAATAATTGGTGTGTCACAAGGAAAAATGTCAGTACAGCACCCATGCGCGCCCTGGTATTGACATGCTGCGGCGCACCATGGGGCCACCCAAAACGGTGTTACCAGCCCAGCTCGCCGGTTGCTGGCGTGCCGACGGAAAAGATGCCCATCAAGATCGCCACCCAGGCAATGGCACCCAGGACGATCCACACGTAGTTGGCCGTGGTGAGTGCGGCATTCGTCGCGCCTTCCGGGTCGCCACACGCCAGATTGATTTTCTCCTGGGCCGCGCCCATGGCATACCCCAGTGGCAGCAGGATCAGGAGCGACAACAGATCGGGCCAGAAGGCGTCGCCGGACCGGTTCGACAGTCGCGACAAGCCGTTCGACAGGATGATCAGCACGACCACCAGCGTGGCATGGTTCCCGTTTTCCCAGGCGGCGACGCGCGCATTGTCCGGCGCATGCTGTTTCACGACCCGGAACAGCGAATGCACGAAAAAAATCGAAAACAGCGCGCGCGGCACCGGCCAGATCGAGGGGCCCGATTCGGATGCGGACGGTTTCCCGTCCTTGAAGCAGCGCCAGTTTTTATAGAACCAGTAAAGCTGATACCCGCCCAGTGTCATGAAAAACAGGATCGCGAATTTACGCAGCGAGACCACGTAAAACTGCGCTGCACGCGTCGCGTCGGTCAGTGGCGCTGCCACCGCGGTAGGAGAGCTGAAGTCGGTCATGGTGGCCATTCGAAAGGATGAAAAAAGAGGCGCCAGCGCGCTCGCCCCACATCCAGACGATTCTAGGTTATCGCCCGAAAGAAAGCATCTCTTACTTTTCCCGCATCATGCGCTGTTCAATGCGCCGGTCCGGAATGAACCATAGCGCCGCGACGGCAACATACATGGCAAATCCAAGCCAGGGATGCACGAAGGCGAGCGCGACGCCCAGCACATACATGGCCAGCGACAGGAAACCTTTCCGGTCCGAACCGATCGCTTCGGCCAAAGCCTGGTTTTCCTGCTGGTGGCGGGTCAAGGTGCGCACCAGGATCGAATATGACATGGCGCACAGGAGCAGGTTGGCCCCATAGAGCGCCACCGGCGCCGTGGCGAAATGGTTTTCGCCCATCCAGCCGCTGGTAAAGGGAATCAGCGATAGCCAGAACAGCAGATGCAGGTTGGACCACAGCGCGGGGCCGTGGATGCCATGGACGGCCTGGAACAGGTGGTGGTGGTTGTTCCAGTAAATGCCGACGTAGATGAAGCTGAGAACGTAGCTGATGAATACCGGGGCGAGCGCCGCCAAGTCATTGAAACTGGCGCCGTGCGGCACTTTCAGCTCCAGCACCATGATTGTGATGATGATGGCGATGACGCCGTCGCTGAAGGCTTCGATTCTGCTTTTGCCCATCTTGTTCCTCGACCTTACATACTTGCTGGCCTGCGTCGAACTATTTACTGGCCGGGATTTTTCGAAATGTCGACGTCACCGTCATCGACTTGGGTCGCGTTCCATCAGGCCGTGCTGCGAACACTTTCATGGCCTCTTCGTCGTATTCGGTAACGAGCGTCAGAGTTTGATCGCGTACTGTTGCCAGCTTACGGGAGGTGTAGCCAATCTGGTTCGGAAAATCCGAGGCAGTAATCGTCGATTCTATTCTGCCATCGCTCATCGGGCGATAGGTCCCTGACGATTGATGCGGAGGTTCATTACTACGCCAAGTCCCATCAGTCCGATACTCAAGTATTGACCCATCAGTGAACTCATACTTGCGGACTACTAACCCGTCGGCTATCTGAACAAAATTTGCATGCCGCCAGATACCAATCAACGGATCAACGGGCGACTCTGCAAGGCAAAATAATGGCAGACCAGAAAGAAGCAAAGTGGCAAACGCTTTTCCAAGCCTTGATTTCATCATGCTCATCGCAGATTCCTCTGTGGGTTATTTGCATACTTAAGCTTGTTCCTGTAGATGCCGACGTAAACAAAACTGAGAACGTCGCTGCCGAACACGGACAGCAGTGGCAGGAGCTCATCGAATGAGGCGCCGTGCGGCAACTTCAGTTCGAGGATCATGATGGTGATGGCGATGACGCCGTCGCTGACGGCTTCGAGCCTGCCTTTGCCCATCTCCCCCCTTGTTGACGACTTTGTTCGTGTCACATTCTCTAGCCAGAAGCGTCCCGCCTCCCCAATCGAAAGGCACGTGTCCCTCTATAAATTGCAAACATAAACGGGAGGGCAATAAAGATAATTCCCGGCAGGAGATTTTTTAAACCCATCATGAACGATTCAAGCCGATGAGTACGATGCCATTCATTGCCGGGGAGGATCCAACCAAAAATAGTCAGCGCTGACCAAAGAAACAACACACGAACTGCAATATTTAGCGGTGTGAGGAGTCCTCGTGTCAGAAGGGAAGCGGCTACCGGCACACCAACCAGCCCAAGCAGGGGAAGCACAAAAACGAGCGAAAGCATTGTCGTATAGATCATCCAGCCAGGCACAATCGACCAGCGTTGCGTCTCATGCAGGAGTCCATTCGCTACCCGGCCGCTGAATTCGATGTAGGACCCAACAAAACTCATGCCAACGAGGCCAACAGCAACGCAAGAGTAAGCCAGCACGAGCGGTTTGTCACCGATTTGGCTAAAAGCCTCACCTAACATTGTTCGCCAAATGAAGAAAGTAGCCATAACCGCTGCACCGATGAGCGCGAGTCCGAATGCGCTTGTAAGCCAGGAAAATAGCCAATCAGTAGGCATTATGGCCTCATTTTTTTCATGACCTGATCGTCAACTATACGCTCTTCTTTATAGTTTCTCGTTGATGAGTAACTTCCATACTGAATGTTGAAACCAGCTGCGATTGGTATCGCTTGCAAACTGCGCCAGTTCGGACATGTCGCCTTCGTAGCGCCGATAGAGTGCGAGCAGCTCTCGTAGACTCGCTTGCGACAGCCGCTTCGACTTGAGCCGTATGATCAATTCCCTTCCTTGCCCCTGCACGCCGGTTACGCATGGAATGGATTGCAGCCAGCCGAAAAACGCGGCTTCATCGCTGCGGGAGTAGTAACGCATTGGCGCTGTCCAGATCAACTCTGCCATAGTCCCTCTCGCGCGTTGTGTATCTCGTCTGCACCACGGCTACGATTTCCGTTCACTGATAGGTAATTTGCATACCTGAGCTTGGTCCAATGGATGCAGATATAGACGAAGCTGAGGACAATAAAAACCGCCTCCGGAGCACAAGATCGTGCGACGAGGCGGTGCGTGATGATCCAGCCGCGCGAATCCGCAGCACGCCCATCCTGTCTTATTTCGGCGTCGGCTTCATGTAGTCGACGAAATTCTCGGTGAAATCGTCGAGATTCGATTCCAGCATCAAGCGGAACTGGCCGGTGAAGTACGCCAGTGCCCGCTCCCGTTCGAGTTTCATGTTCTCTGCGCTGCCGGTCGTTTTCGCCAGGATGAAGGCATTAAAGCGCGCCGCGGCATACATGGTGGACGAGCCGACCTCATTTGGCGCAGCGGCGCTGCACTGCTCGTTGACGACGTTGATGACGGCATTGAGGCGCTCCCAGAATGCCGGGTCAGGGATATTGTCACTCATGATTTATTTATAGTGTGGGTTGATGCGAACCAGCGGAATTACTTTTCCGCCGCGTCGAGGTGAAAAATGGCATATGCCTTCGCTGGCGTTTTTTCGGTCGGCTTGTGGACCTGCACCTGCGCGCAATCTTCTGCGCACAAGCTGCGCCAGTTGGCGATACCGGCATTCGAGAAAGCCGCTGTCGCTTTTGAACCCAGGCTCAAATCCAGCGCCAGCCGCGCATTGCGTGCGCCGCTTTTTGCGTAATTGACGCCCTGCAGTTCGATGCCGTACGGCGCCAGCCATGGTTCCCACAAGCCCGATTCAACGCCCCGCACGATGCGCGCAAGAATGTCGTCGAGCGACAAGCCTTTTTTGACGACAGCGCGCAGAACCTGCAGCGATGGTGCTTCACGGGCATCGGGGCTGGCCTTGCCGGCGCCCCGGTCGTTGATCGATTTCAGCTCTTTCGAGAAAGCCGCGTCGCGCTCGGTGTAGTCGCGCATCCGGCCATAGAATGCCGCATCGAGGAAAGGGTTTTCCGGGCGACCCGCTGGCGCCTCAGTGGCTGTTTTTGCGGGAGGCTGTTTTTTGTTCGTCATGGTGTGTGCATTGAGGTGTGAGGCGACAGTTTAGCATTGCCGCCTTTGGTCCCGGGCCCAGTGTCCGCGACCGGAAATTCTGCGCGCAACAGACCGTAGACATATTGGTCGACAAACGCACCATTGAGCCATTCGTCCTGGCGCAGGATCCCTTCGCGCGTAAAGCCCAGCCTGTCGGCCACCGCCGCGCTCGGTGCATTGGTCGCCGCACAATGCAGTTCGATGCGGTTCAGCTGCAGCGTCCCGAAACAGTAACCCAGGATCACGCGCAGCGACGCCGTCATGATGCCCTGGCCCTCGAACGCGTGGCCAAGGAAATAGCCAATTTTGGCCTTGCGGTCAAACGGATCGATGTCTTTGACGCGGATCGACCCGCACAGTGTCGCGCCGGAAAATAGGTACCATTCCAGCACCTCGCCCTGCGCGGCCGATTCGACTGCGGCTTGCAGATACAGGCGCGCCTGTTCCAGCGTGGCCAGCTGCGCGACGGCAGGAAGAAAGGTGCGCAGATGGGCGACGTTTTGCGCAACCAGGCTGGCCAGCGCTGCTGCGTGCCCAACTTGTGCGGGCACCAGCGCGAAGGCAGGCGAGGCCACAATCAAGTCCTGCACAGCTTATCGTTCCCCGTCGGGCGCGCGGCGCTCCTGGCTGACCAGTTGCCAGTGTCCATCCACGCGCGCGAATTTCATCACGGCAGACGAAAGTCCGCCTTTTTCCACCGTCAGCCGGATGAGATCGGGACTGGCCTGCCCGGACACCAGGTGCTGGCCGGGGACCGGATGGTCGGTGTCGATGACGTCGCTCGGATTGAAGGGGCCGCCGGGCTCGGAGATCGGCCACATTTCTTCCCGCACGGCCACCACTTCGGCCGGCAGTTGCGCGATCCGGGACACCGCTTGCGGGGCCGCGTTGGCCGCACCTGCCAACAGCCAGGCGCAGGCGATCGACAGCGGTTTGCTTCCTTGCATAGGATCCTCCGCACGCAGCGCCATGGTTTCAGTCAAGAGATTCTAACTGAAACAGGTGGCGCTGCCGGTTTGGCACCGTGCGGTTTGCGAAGGCAGTTAATCGCAGCTGAAGCGCGCACTGCCGTCCAGCGCCAACGGCAACACCAGTGTGCGCAGGCCCAGTTTCGTGGCGTCGAGGCACAGGGTGTCGCGCGCGCTCCCCGCGGCCTGATAGGACTTGGCATATTCCGCGTTGAAGACCGGTTTACCGGCGCTCACAAAGGCCGCGTAAGCGCCGCACTCCTTGTATTGATGGCACTGTTCATTGACGGCCAGGTCAAAATCGCCGACCAGGTCTGCCACCTGGTCCACATTGTTTTTCAGCGCGATTGCCAAGCCACGCGCATGTGCTTCGCTGGCCAGGAAACGGTTGTAGTCGAGCTGGGTACTGGCCGTCAGCGCGAAGCCGGGGTTGTTGGTGTAACCGTCCACGTTGTCAGGCTCGACCCCGTCGCAGCCTTTGCTTTTGGCCAGGTCCAGGCGTTGTTTCATGATGGCCCTGACATTGCCCGAGCGCGTATCGAGCCAGCGCTCGCCCGCCCAGCCGTCGAGCGCATTGCCCATGTCCGCCGCAGCAAAGCTGGTGAAGTCGGCGCGCCAGTTTTCTGAACTGCCAGCCGAGAAATAGCACAGCACTTTCATGCCGCGATTTTGCAAGGCCAGGATCGTCGTTGCCGAGGTATCGTACAAATCGATATCGTAGACTTTGACGTCATACGTGGTGTTCAGTGTGCCGGTGAGCTGCCATTGCCAGGTATCGGTCACCATCGGGCGCCAGATCTGACCAACGGTGGGTGCTGGCGTTGGCGTCGTCGCAGGTATTGGTGTCGTTACCGGTGTCGGTGTCGGTGTCGTTACCGGTGTCGGTGTCGGTGTCGTTACCGGCGTCCCTACCGGTGTGGGTGTCGTCACCGGCGTTGGCGTCGTCACCGGCACGGTGGACGCTGGCGATGCTGCAGCGTCGCCGCCGCCACCGCCGCCGCACCCACCCAGCGAGAATGTCACGGCAGTCAAAGCAAGAACAATCAGCGATCCGGGCAGGTGTGCGATGTGCATAGTGATTTCTTTTCCAGCAAAATAAATGAGAGGCAAGGCCAGCTAACAGCGTCAGCATGGTAAGTTACCAAGGTCAAATATTTACGCGTGGAAACAAATCGTAACACTCAAAGCACTGCACGCTCTCCGTGTCTCAATAGTGCGGCGGGCGGTCGTTGGTGGGATTCTGACCCGACTGCTGGCTGTTGCGGATGTGCTCGGCCATCTTGTTGACCAGCGCTTCGAGCTGGTCGATGCGCTTCGATTGCTGGTAGACGACATCGTTGAGCGACTCGACCAGATCCTCCTGGTGCGCCAGCTTGATTTCGATATCGACAAAACGGTCTTCCTGACTCACGGTGCATCCTTGCTGCGAATGAAAGCGTCATTATGCCAGCCACGCCGCCCTCAGCGACCCGGGTCACCGCCGGGCGGCTACGGATCGGCCTGCATTCGATGCAGTGAACCGGCGCGCTACACCTTGGGCGTAGCCAGCAAGGCCTTCAAACTGGCCAGCCTGTCCTTGGGCGAAATCTTTTCCGACTCCATCGGCGGCGCCGTGCCTTCGTCGAGCGCCATTTCCTTGATGAAGCGCGACACGTCGCAATGGACCTGTTCGCCGGCCCGTTTGCGCTTCTTGCACCACGTCACGTACAGCGTGCGCTGCGCACGCGTGATGCCCACGTACATCAGCCGGCGCTCTTCCTCGATGCGCGCGCCGATCGTCTCCACTGATGCATCCGGGTCGCCCTTGTGCGGCAAAATCCCCTCCTCCACGCCGACCAGGAACACGTGCGGAAATTCCAGTCCCTTCGAGGCGTGCAGGGTCGACATGCGCACGGCGTCCTGTTCCTCGTCCTGCCCTTCCAGCATCGACATCAGCGCCACCATCTGGGTCAATTCCAGCAGATTCTTTTCTTCTCCCGATTTGTCCTTGCCGCCATTGCCGCGCTCCTTGAGCCAGTTGGTGAATTCCAGCACGTTCTGCCATTTGCTTTGCGCGGCGCGGTCCTCGAAGGTGTCGTACAGGTAGTTTTCGTAGTTGATCTCTTTCATCATGTCGTCCAGCACGGCGCCGGCGTTTTCTCCACTGCCGGCCGCCCCGGGCCGACTCGCGCGCGACTCCAGGTTGTTGATGAAATTGCAGAAACTGCGCAGCGGCACCAGCTGGCGATCGGGCAGCAGCGCTTCGATACCGCCTTTGAGAGTTGCCTCGAACAGCGAGCAATTCCACTGTTTCGAAAATGCGCCCAGCACTTCCAGCGTCGCCATGCCGACGCCCCGCTTCGGCGTGGTGACGGCGCGAATAAAAGCCGGGTCGTCGCCGTCGTTGGCGATCAGGCGCAAATAACTGATGATGTCCTTGATTTCGGCCTTGTCAAAAAAGCTCTGGCCGCCGGAAATGGTGTACGGAATGCGTTCCTTGCGCATCGATTGCTCGATCACGCGCGCCTGGTGATTGCCGCGATACAGAATCGCGTAATCGGACCATTTATTTTTTCTCTGGAACCGGTCGGCCGAAATCATGATGGCGACCTGCTCCGCTTCCTGGTCGTCGGTTTGCATGCCCAGCACCGTAATCGGCTCGCCCAGGCCGTGTTCCGACCACAGCTTTTTATCGAAAATCTTCGGGTTGTTGCCGATGACGGCATTCGCCGCCTGCAAAATGCGCGTGGTGGAACGGTAATTCTGTTCGAGTTTAATCACGCGCAGGTCGGGGAAATCGACCTGCAGCGTTTTGAGGTTTTCGACCGAGGCGCCGCGCCAGGCATAAATGGCCTGGTCGTCATCGCCCACGGCGGTGAACATCGGCTTTTTGTTGATGCCCGTGACCAGCAATTTCACCAGCTCGTACTGGCAGGTGTTGGTATCCTGGTATTCGTCCATCAGCAAATAACGCAATCTTCTCTGCCATTTGTCGCGAATCGGGTCGTTATTCCGGAACAGTTCCACCGGCAGGCGGATCAGGTCATCGAAATCGACCGCCTGGTAGGCGGCCAGGGTAGCGACATAACTGCGGAAAATCCGCGCCGATTGGGCCATTTCTTCGTCGGCCGCGTCGCGAACGGCGTCGTCGGGTTCGACCAGGCCATTCTTCCACAGCGAAATGTGGTTCTGGATGCGGCGAATTTCCTGTTTATCGGTCGAAATGGCCAGATCCTGTACCAGCGCGAAACAATCGTCGCTGTCCATGATCGAAAACCGGTCCTTCAAACCCACGCCGGCGGCTTCCTGGCGCAGGATTTTGACGCCCAGCGAGTGAAAGGTCGACACCGTCAATTGCTTGGCCTGGCGCGGTTGTTTGAGTAATTTGGCAATCCGTTCCTGCATTTCCAGCGCGGCTTTATTGGTGAACGTCAGCGCAGCGATGGTGCGCGGATCGTAGCCGCACTCCTCGATCATGTAGGCGATTTTCTGGGTGATCACGCGCGTTTTGCCCGAGCCGGCGCCGGCCAGCACCAGGCACGGGCCGTCGAGATACATGACAGCTTCGCTCTGCGGGATGTTCAGGCCAAACTTTGCTGCGGTGGACATGAGGGGCACTTCCTTGACAGTCAGCCGGCCATTGTAGCGCGCTACCGAAATGACAGGCACCATGCGCTTGCGTTACCATCGCCTGTCCGCCATTGAACCCGAGTCCACGCACGATGAAATTTGAACACCTGATCGAAATTAACGACCCGCTCAATCCCCTGATCGACCCGATGACGCGCGAGCAACTCTGGCGCGGCCTGGTCCTGCATGCCGAACAGCCCAAGCTGTTCATGCCGCACCTGGACGAGTGCACCATTGTCGAACGCAGCCCCGGCGAACTCCACCGCTCGCGCCGCTTCGGCAAACTGATCGTCGAAGACCATGTCAGCATGACGCCGCTGCAGCAGATCCGCTACGACGTGCACGCACAGGGCGAGATCAGCGCGTCGAGCCTGACCATCACCATCGAAACACCATCCGATGAATTGCTGTTCGTGCGTTTTAAATATGACGATGGCCACGATGCGGTGACCGATGAGGCGAACAAGATGTACGACGAATACAAAAAATCGGCGTACCAGGAGGCCGATATCGACGCGATCCGGATTGTGCGGGAGCTGGCGGTGGAAGGCAGGTTGGACGCGAGTTATCTCAACTAGCGTAACCCTGTCCACCAGCGTTAATACCGTCACCCCCGTTTAATAACGTCACCCCCGCAAATACCGTCACCCCCGCGAAGGCGGGGGCCCATAAGCCGTCAAACGCGGACGCAAGCTCTGCGCAAAGGTGCTATAGGTCCCCGCCTGCGCGGGGATGACGTGCAGGCAGCGGTGGTGCTACTTACGTCCCCGGCTCCGCATCCGACGCATACGTCTCGGTATCGTGCCCATCCCTCGCCAGGCTGGCGTGCAAGTCGCGTAACGCCGTCCGCACGCCCTCTTCGATGACGGGATGATAAAACGGCATGTCCAGCATCTGCTCGACGCTCATGCGCGCCTGACATGCCCACGCCAGCAGGTGCGCCAGATGTTCGGCCCGCGGCCCGACCATCTCGGCGCCCAGGAAGCGCCCGGTACCGTACTGCGCATACACCCGCAACAAGCCCTTGTGTTGCAACATGACCCGGCTACGCCCCTGGTTTTCAAACGAGACTTTACCGATCGCAAACTTGGGCTTGCCCGGCTCGCACAGCGCTTTGTAGCTCTGGCCCAGCACGGCGATCTGCGGTTCGGTGAACGTGATGGCCAGCGGGGTGCGACGCAAGCCCGGGCGCACATCGGGGAAGCGTCCGGCGTTGTCGCCCGCGATCTTGCCGTGGTCGGCCGCCTCGGGCAGGACCGGACGCTCGTTGTTGGCGTCGCCGGCGATGAAAATGTGGCTGGCGCCGCACTGCATGGTGGTAATGTCGAACAGCGGGATGCCTTTGTCGTCGAGCGCAATGCCGGTGTGTTCGATCCCGAGCTTGCCAACATTCGGCGTGCGGCCCGCGGTCTGCAGCACGTACTGGAAGCGCTCGGTCGATTCGTCGCCGTTCGCATCGCGCACCGTCAAGGCAAGCGCATCGCCATCACGCACGGCCTTGACGACCTGCACCTGGAAGCGCAAATCGAGCTCTTCTCCGAGCGCGCGCGTGGCCACGTGCAGCACCTCCGGGTCGCTCAGGTTGGCGATGCTGCCGCCGCGCGCGTGGAAGCGCACACGCACGCCCAGGCGCGCCAGGGCCTGGCCCAGTTCCAGGCCAATCACGCCGGTGCCGATCACGGCCACCGATTCGGGCAGGTCGGTCCATTCGAACACATCGTCGCTGGTGATCGCGCCTTCCAGGCCTGCCAGTTGCGGCAGCACGGCCGGTGTCGAGCCGGTGGCAATCACGATGCGCGCCGCTTCCACTTCGGTATGGTCGTCGATCTGCAGCGTGTGCGGTCCGGTGAAACGCGCGTGGCCGCGCAGCTTGTCGTCTGCGGGGATGCCGTCGACGCTGTCGAGCACGAAGCCGACGAAGCGGTCGCGCTCGCGGCGCACGCGGTCCATCACTGCAACGCCGTCGATATGCACCGCGCCGGCATGCACGCCGAAGCCGCTGGCGGCATCGAGCATATGCGCCGCGTGCGCCGCTGAAATGAGCAGTTTGCTGGGCATGCAGCCGACCCGCGCGCAGGTGGTGCCGTACGCGCCACCTTCGATGACGACCGTGCGCGCCCCCTGGGCGTGGGCGGCGCGGTAGGCGGCCAGGCCGGCGGTACCGGTGCCGATGATGGCCACATCGACTTTCATTTGTTTCATGGTGCGTTCCCTGGGTTAGAGCGACGCCATGACGATACCCTCTTTTGATTTCAGATGTCGAGCGGGTCCACTTCCAGTGACCACTTGACCCGGCTTTTCATGTCGCGCAGGGCGGCCAGCCACACTTTGAGGAAGGCCTGCAACGCCGGGCGCGAAGGCGACTCGAGCAGCAGCTGGGCGCGATCGACGTTGTACACGCGCGTCATCGTCATCGGGATAGGATCGTTGATGGTGATCCCTTCGTGTTCCATGCAGTCGCGCGCCGCTTCCAGGAACGCAATGGCGTTGGCCAGCAGCGGCGCCTCCGCGCGCAGCAGCGCCTGGTACATGAACGGCGGCAGCATGGCCTGCTTGCGTTCGGCCAGCAGGCTGCCGGCAAAGCGGTCGTAATCGTGATGCATCACTGCCGCGTACAGCGGGTGCGACACGTAGCGCGACTGCACCAGCACTTCGCTGGCGTTACCACCCTCATTGCGCGCAGCCCGCCCAGCCCGACCCGCCACCTGCATCAGCTGCGCGAACAGGCGCTCGCTGGCGCGGTAGTCCTGCGAGAACAGCGCCGTATCGGGATTCAGAATGCCGACCAGCGTCAGCTTTTTGAAGTCATGGCCCTTGGCGACCATCTGGGTGCCAATCAGGATATCGACCTCGCCGCGGTGCACCGTATCGAACGCCGCCTGCGCGCTGCCTTTTAAACGCGTGGAGTCGGCGTCGATGCGCAGGATGCGCGCCTGCGGGAACAGCAGCTGCAAGCCCTCTTCCACGCGCTGGGTGCCGCGCCCGAGCGGCTGCAGGTCGACGTTGCCGCAGGTCGGGCAGTGGCGCGGAATGCGCAGCTCCAAACTGCAATGGTGGCAGCGCAGCCGGTGTTCCGGCTTGTGCAGCACCATGAACGAGGTGCAGCGCGTGCAGTTGCTGATCCAGCCGCAGGCGTCGCAGCTGATCACCGGAGCGTAACCGCGCCGGTTCAAAAACAGCAGCGATTGCTCGCCCCGTTCCAGGCGCAACTTCAACGCGGCCACCAGCGCGGCGCTGAGGCCGTCCTTGCCGCGATCGCGCTCCATGTCGATCAGACGCACAGTGGGTAGTACAGCGTCGCGGACGGCGCGTTCGCGCAGCTCGAGCAGGCGATAGCGGCCGGACTGCGCGTGGTGCCAGCTCTCCAGCGACGGCGTGGCCGATCCCAGCACGATCGGGATTGCCAATTGGCGCGCGCGCCACACGGCCAGGTCGCGCGCCGAGTAGCGCAGGCCTTCCTGCTGTTTATAGGACGGGTCGTGCTCTTCGTCGATGACGATCAGCTTCAGGTTCGGCAGCGACGCCAGGATGGCCAGGCGCGTGCCCAGCACGATGCGCGCGCGGCCCTGGTGGGCGGCGATCCAGTGCAGGCCACGCTCGCCCTCGGACAGGCTGCTGTGCAGGGTCGCCAGCATCACGCCGGGAAAGCGCGTGCGGATATTGCCTTCCAGTTGCGGCGTCAGGTTGATTTCGGGGACCAGGATCAGGATCTGCGCATCTTGCTCGCGCGCGAGTACCTGCGCGCAGGCCTGCAAATACACCTCGGTCTTGCCGCTGCCGGTCACGCCGTACAGCAGCAGCGGCGTGAAACCCTGTGCGCCGCCGATGGCGTCGGCAGCGATTTGCTGCGCCGCGTTCAGCGCCGGCATATCGACCGGCGCGCCGTCGTGGGTCTGCTCCAGCTTGGCCATCTTTTTCAGCGCGCGGTCCAGCGCCACGGTGCCGGCGGCGCGCAGGTTCTTGGGCAGGCCGGGCAGCGCGACTTCCCCCAGCGGGCGCTGGTAATAGTCCGCCGCAAATGCCGCCAGCGCCAGCCAGCGCGGCGACAGGGGCGCCAGCTGGCTGCGCACGGCCAGCGCATCCTTGAGCTTGTCGAGGGGGACGTCGGTATCGTCCTTGACGGCGACGATCAGGCCCATCATGTCGCGGTTGGCAAAGTTCACCAGCGCCAACTGGCCGACCTGCGGCCGCTCTTGCGGCGCACACGGCCAGCGGTAGTCGAAGCAGCTGTTAAGCGGCGTGTCGAGGGCGAGCTGTAGGATGCAGTGCGTCAAAAGAACCTTGCGAAATAGCTGTGGACAACTTTGTGGACAAGGAAGGGCTTGACCTGTTTTAAGGTTTACGTTAGGTCAAGCATTTCACCGATAAAGCAAGTTTCAAGAAATAAATTTCTTTGTAAATCAATGACTTGGAAATTAAGCTTACCCACAGCTCGCAAAAACCTGCCAAGCACAACTTTGTGCATAACTGCAGATTTTGCCGAGTCAATGTCCGTTGTCAAAGGTGTCTCAGCGCGCTGCGGATGTCACGATTAGAAGTAAACCCCGGAAAATCAAGGACTTCTGCTTTTATCCACACAGCCTGTGTATAACTTTGTGAACAAAGTCTGGAGAAAGGAACATTGTGACAGAACAATGACACAAATAGCTGGGGCGGGTTACTTCCGGTTGTTTAATTATTCAATTAAATCAACAGCTTACAATTTTAACTTCATCCAGAACATTTCCACAGGCCGAAAAGTTACCTTCTGGTAATTTGTGCATAACTGTGGTTTTGGTGCGTTGCGAGATATGGCAGAGTCAGGATGGCGCGGACTGCCAACACAGGCAAAACCGTCATACCGGCGCAAGCCGGTACCCATATTTATAAGCAGAAAGCTGATGCTTAAGCGGAACGTTGGCCCCGGCTAAAGCTGTGCACCGCCTCCACCATCGCCGTCACCGACTCCACCGGCGTGAACTGCGAAATCCCGTGCCCCAGGTTGAACACGTGTCCGTGCCCGTCGCCCGGCGTGCCGTACGACGTCAACGATCGCTCGACTTCCGCACGGATCTGCTCGGGATCGGCAAACAGAATGGCCGGATCCAGATTCCCCTGCAACGCCACCCGGTCGCCGACCAGGGCGCGCGCGCGCCCCAGGTTGACAGTCCAGTCCAGCCCCACCGCATCGGCGCCGCTGTCGGCGATTTCATCGAGCCACAGGCCGCCGCCCTTGGTGAACACGACGGCGGGAATGCGCACGCCATCCTTTTCGCGCTTGAGCTGGGACAGCACCAGCTTCATGTAATCGAGCGAGAAGCTCTGGTAGGCGCCGTCAGCCAGTGCGCCGCCCCATGAATCGAAGATCATGACAGCCTGCGCGCCGGCATCGATCTGGGCGTTCAGGTACTGGGCCACGGCGGTCGCGTTGATGGTCAAAATGCGGTGCATCAGGTCGGGCCGGCCGTACAGCATCTTTTTGATGGTGTGGAATTCGCGCGATCCTTGTCCCTCGACCATATAACAGGCCAGCGTCCACGGGCTGCCCGAAAAGCCGATCAGCGGCACGCGGCCATTGAGGGCGGTGCGGATCTGGGTCACTGCCTTGAAAACGTAGTCGAGCGACGCCATGTCTGGCACTTGCAGCGCCATCACATCGGCTTCGGTGCGCAGCGGACGCTCGAACTTCGGCCCTTCTCCTTCGACGAAATACAGGCCCAGGCCCATCGCATCGGGCACGGTCAAAATGTCGGAGAACAGGATCGAGGCGTCCAGCGCATAGCGGTCGAGCGGCTGGAGCGTCACTTCGGTGGCGTAGTCGGGGTTCTTCGCCAGTCCCAGAAACGAGCCGGCGCGGGTGCGCGTGGCGCGGTATTCCGGCAGGTAGCGGCCGGCCTGGCGCATCAGCCAGACCGGGGTGTAATCGGTCGGCTGGCGCAGCAGGGCGCGCAGGAATGTATCGTTCTGCAGCGGGGCGAATTGGGACATGGCGGCTCGTGTGGCGTCGAAAAGCCGCTATTATCGCATCCTCCGCTGCACCCTTATAATGCCCCACCCCCAACCGAACGGACAAGCCATGACCAAGCAGATTGCAGCCGCCGGCAGCTGGATTTCCCCGATCGACGCAGCGACAGTCGCCGCGGGCGCTGCGCCCATCGCGCAAGCGGTGCCCGATGGCGACGACCTGTACTGGCTGGCCGGACGCGCCAGCGAGAACGGGCGCACCACGCTGCTGCGTTTGCGCGGCGATGATCTGCATGAAGTCACCCCGGCTCCGTTCAATGTCCGCAGCCGCGTCCATGAATACGGCGGCGGGGCCTATCTCGCCTCCGGCGGCGCGGTCTGGTTCTCGAATTTTGCAGACAATCGTATTTACACGGCCGCCGGCGATGCCGCGCCACTGCCAATGTCGCAGGAAAACCAGCAGCACCGCTTTGCCGACTTCGTGCTCGACGAAAGCAAACGGCGTTTGATTGCCGTGCGCGAACAGCACATCGAAGGCGAGACCTATCCGGTCAACACGATTTGCGCCGTCGGTTTCGACGGCGTCGAGACGGTGCTAGTCGACGACAACGATTTTTATGCCGCGCCGCGCGTCTCGCCCGATGGTCGCCAGCTGGCCTGGATGTGCTGGGACAACCCGCGCATGCCGTGGCAGGGCACGGAACTGTGGCTGGCCGAGATCGACGTCGACGGCACCTTGATCAACGGCCGCCTGATCGCCGGCAGTGCCGACGAAGCCATCTGCCAGCCCGAGTGGTCACCATCGGGCCTGCTGCACTTCGTGTCGGACCGCAGCGGCTGGTGGAATTTGTATGCGTTCGACGACGGCGTGGTGACGGCCCTGTGTCCGTTCGAGGCGGAATTCGCAGCGCCGCACTGGAGCTTCGGCGGGGCCATGTACGGCTTTCGCGCCAACGGCGACATTGTCTGTACTTATATACAGAACGCGATCAGCAAGCTGGCTGTCCTGCCGGCCGGCACGCACGGGCTGCAAACCATCGATACGCCGTACCAGGAAATGCGCGACCTGCGTGTACAAGGCGATAGCGTCACGCTGCTCGGTGGCGCGCCCACCATCGCTGTCGAACTGGTCCGCCTCGACATCGCGACCGGCACGCGCACCGTGCTGGCCAAATCGATCGCAACCCTGCCGGACGCCGCCTACCTGTCGGTCGCACAGGCCGTCAGCTACCCGAGCGCCAACGGCCGCAGTGCGCACGCGTTTTATTATCCACCGGCGAACCCGGATTTTGCGCCGCTGGCAGGCGAGCTGCCACCGCTGATGGTCATCGGCCACGGCGGCCCGACCAGCATGGCCACCAGTACCTTGAAGCTGGCCACCCAGTTCTGGACCAGCCGCGGCATCGCCGTGCTGGACGTGAACTACGGCGGCAGCAGCGGTTTCGGTCGCGCCTATCGCGATGCCTTGCAAGGCCAGTGGGGGGTGGTCGACGTCGACGACTGCGTGGCCGGCGCCGAATACCTGGTCGCGCAGGGGCTGGTCAATCCCGACCGCCTGGTCATCCGCGGTGGCAGCGCCGGCGGCTACACGGTGCTGTCCGCCCTCGCCTTCCACGACGTCTTCAAGGCGGGCGCCAGTTATTACGGCGTGTCCGACCTGGCAGGCCTCGATGCCGACTCCCATAAATTCGAAGCGCGCTACACCGATTACCTGATTGCGCCGCAACCGCAGGCGCAGGCGCTGTATCTGGAACGCTCGCCAATTCACCACGCCGACAAGCTCAAGAGCCCGATGATCTTCTTCCAGGGCCTGGACGACAAGGTGGTGCCGCCGCCGCAATCGGAAGTGATGGTCGACGCGCTCCGTAAAGCCGGCGTGCCGGTGGCGTACATGACGCTCGAAGGCGAAGGCCATGGCTTCCGCAAGGCGGACAGCATCGTCCGCACGCTGGAAGCGGAGCTGTATTTTTACCTGACCGTGTTCGGCATCACGCCCCCAGCGGGCCTGCCGGCGGTCAATATCGAAAACAGGACAACATGATTCAGTCGGTCGTCGATACGCTGTTCAACGCCAGCACTACCCTGCAAAAACAGATTCTCGCCCTGCTGGCCATTGCCGGCGAACCGGTTGGCCGCAAGCGCATCGGAGAATATCTGACGCCGCTGTTCGAAGGGACCGCGTCAGCCCTGTCGTTCGAGATCGACCAACTGCGCGACCGCGGCCTGATCACCGAATCGGTCGGGCGCGGCTTCACCATCGTACCGGGCGTGGCCTGGCCGGCGCTCGACGCCGTCCTGCGCAACCACAGCTTCGGCGATGTGCGTGACCTGTACCTGGCCGCCATGCCGATGCGCACCACCTGGCAGGGCAGCGTGAGCCTGCGCAGCTACCGCCATGGCCTGGCCCTGCTGCGCCTGGCCCTGTTCGACGGCGAAGGCCCGAAAGCGGTGGCCAATTTGCTGGCCGCCTGCCTGGCCTGCCACGAGTCGGCGTATCTGCACCCGCTGGTCGAAATCTTCGGGCGGCCGTTCGTGCCCGACATGATCGAACACATCAACCCGGCCCTGCGCGCGGACATCATGGCCGTGCTGTTGAACCAGGCGCAGCGCGACCCGCTCACCGCGCCGGCCATGCGCGACTATGCCCTCGACCTGACGTCGACAACCGGCGGCTCGGTCAATCTGCGCTCCGCTGTCACCGCACACCTGATCCTGTGCGGCCGCCTCGATGAAGCCACGCGCGTCATGGTCGACCTGGACAGCTCGACGACGCTGTACCACGCAGCCACGATCATGCTGCTGCGTGACGACAGCGAGAAAGCGCTGGCTGGCTTTGAACTGGCCCTGAAAACGCTGCGCAAGGAAACCGGCAAGAGAAAAGCCATTTTTGAGGGCTTCGGCGGCTATCTGTATGTAACGGCCTTGCTCAGGAGCGGTGATCCGAAACATGACAAGCTGGCCGAGGCTTACCTCGACAGCGCCACGCGCGCCGTGCAAAGCCACGACACCGCCGTCTACCAGCAGCTGTCGATGCTGCGCCAGATCCGCGCTGGCACGGTCGACACCGACGTGCTCCGGTCACGCAATTGGGAGGTCGCACTACAACCCGTCACCTTTCGCGCGCTGATGTACTGGTGGCTGGGTGTCGAACAGCTCGATGAACACCGCATGCGCCTGGAAGAAGCGCTGGACCAGGCCAACGCCGCCGGTTTCACGCTCATCGCCGCGCAGCTAGCCGCCGTCCTCGGGCAACTCGGCTACGTCAGCCACGAGCGCGACGCCATCACGCTGCGCCAGAACGGCCGCCTGTCCGACATGAGCATCTGGTTCGCGCGCGAAGAACCGTGGCAGCGCCAGTTGAATGCCCTGATCAACCTGCAACCGGCCGTGAATGTCGAAACGGTCAAGGAATCGCGCCTGGTGTGGCTGTTGCGCTACCAGGACGAGATGGGCGTGCAGCACATCGAACCGCGCGAACAGAAGCGCGATGCCCAGGGCGGCTGGAGCCGCGGCCGCGCCGTCGGCCTGAAACGCCTGTCCGAGGAAGCGGCCGAGCTGGATTTCCTGACTTCCCAGGACCTGCAGGTGGCCAGCACCATCGCCGGCTACAAGTATTATGGCAACAGCGCGGTGCGCTATGAGTTCGACACCGGTAAAGCCATCGCGGCGCTGATCGGCCACCCGCTGCTGTTCTGGTTCGACACCCCCGGCACCCGCATCGAGCTGTTGCCGGGCGAGCCGGAGCTGCTGGTGAAAGCGGCCGGCGGCAAGGTCACCATCACCATGCGTCCATCGCTCACCAGCGACGAACGCCTGGACAGCATCGTCTCGCGCGAAACACCCACGCGCTTGCGCGTCGTGAAAATCAAGGACGAGCACCGCCGCATCGCCGCCATCGTCGGGGAAGGCCTGGTCGTGCCGCTGCAGGCCGAGCGCCAGGTGCTGCAGGCCATCGGCGCCATCTCCGCGTCGATCACCGTGCAGTCGGACATCGGCGGCAGCGCGGCCGATATCGAGCAGGTGACGGCAGACCCGCGCATGCACGTGCACCTGCTGCCGTATCAGCAGGGCCTGAAAATGCAGATTTTGGTGCGGCCGCTGCCCGGCGCCGGCGCCTACTATCCGCCTGGCGACGGCGGCGAGAGCGTGATCGCCGACGTGAGCGGCGTGCGCACGGAAGCGAAGCGTGACCTGAATGGCGAGCGCGAGGCCGAACGTGAACTGATTGGCGCCTGCCACGGCCTCGACCACGCCGAACCCGAACACGGCGAATGGCTGCTGGGCCAACCGATCGCATGCCTGGAACTGCTGGCCGAACTGCAGGAACTCGACCCGACCAAAGTGGTGGTGGCGTGGCCGGAAGGCGAGTCGTTCCGCGTCATCAAAAAGGTGGAGACGAAAGCGGTCAAACTGTCGATCAAGCGCGACAAGGACTGGTTCGCGGCCAGCGGCGAAGTGGAGGTCGACGAGAACAAGGTGATGGACTTGCGCACCCTGCTCGAGAGCCTGCGCGCCGGAGAAGGCCGCTTCGTCGCGCTGGGGAACAACCAGTTCATGGCGCTGTCGCATGAACTGCACCGCCGCCTGATGGAGCTGTCCTCGTTCAGTGACCCCACCGGTGACGGGGTGAAAGTCAATCCACTGGCCAGCTTCGCGCTGGAAGAGCTGGCGCAGGATGCGGGCGGTGTGCAGTCCGATAAAGCGTGGAAGGATCACCTGGCGCGCCTGGCATCGACCAGCGATTACGTGCCGCAGCTGCCATCCACACTGCAAGCCGAACTGCGCGATTATCAGTTAGAGGGCTTCAGCTGGCTGGCACGCCTGGCCCACTGGGGTGTCGGCGCCTGCCTGGCCGACGACATGGGCCTCGGAAAAACCCTGCAGGCGCTGGCTTTGCTGCTGCTGCGCGCCCCGCAAGGACCGGCGCTGGTGGTGGCGCCTACGTCGGTCTGCATGAACTGGATCGCGGAAGCGGCGCGCTTTGCGCCAACCTTGCGCATCAAACTGTTCGGCCCCGGCGACCGCGCCGACATGCTGGAGAACGCCGGCGCCTTCGACCTGGTCATCTGCAGCTACGGCTTGCTGCAGCTGGAAGCGCCGTCGTTTGCCAAGGTCAAATGGCACAGCATCGTGCTCGATGAAGCGCAAGCGATCAAGAACGCCAACACACGCCGCTCGCAAGCCGTGATGGCGCTGCAGGGCGACTTCAAAATGGTGGCCACCGGCACGCCGCTGGAAAACCACCTGGGCGAATTGTGGAACCTGTTCCGCTTCATCAACCCGGGTTTACTCGGCAGCGCCGACCAGTTCAGCCTGCGCTTTGCCGGGCCGATCGAACGGGCCCAGGACAAGCGCGCTGAAACGGCCGCGCGCGCGCGCCTGCGCCGCCTGATTCAACCGTTCGTGCTGCGCCGGATTAAATCGCAGGTGCTGGCCGAACTGCCGCCGCGCACCGAGATCGTCATCCCGGTCGACCTGTCCGCCGACGAAACGGCGCTGTACGAATCGCTGCGGCGCCAGGCCATCGACAAGCTGGCGAATTTGCAGCAGCCGCAGAACCAGAAGGCCATCGAGATTCTGGCCGAGATGATGAAGCTGCGTCGCGCGTGCTGCAATCCGAACCTGGTCGCGCCCGAACTGGGGCTGGCCAGCAGCAAGCTGGCGCTGTTTGCGAAACTGGTCGACGGCCTGCTGGAGAATAAACACAAAGTGCTGGTGTTCAGCCAGTTCGTGGATCACTTGTCCTTGATTCGCCAGCACCTCGATAAAGAGGGCATCCGCTACCAGTACCTCGATGGTTCGACGCCGATGCAGGAGAGGAAGCGCCGAGTGGACGCTTTCCAGGCTGGCGACGGTGACCTGTTCCTCATCAGTTTGAAAGCGGGCGGGGTCGGCATCAACCTGACCGCGGCCGACTACGTGATCCACATGGATCCGTGGTGGAACCCGGCCGTGGAAGACCAGGCCTCGGACCGCGCGCACCGCATGGGCCAGCTGCGGCCCGTGACGATCTACCGCCTCGTCACCCGCCACACCATCGAAGAAGGCATCGTCGACCTGCACCGCCACAAGCGCGACCTGGCCGACAGCCTGCTGGAAGGGACCGACAGCGCGGCGCGCCTGTCGCCGGCCGACATGCTGGCCATGCTGCAGGAGGGATTGGCGAAGTGATGGCGTGCGCTCCACTGCTGTGCGATCATGCCTCTTTGAACGTTCAGTTGTAGGGGAGTAGTGACAGCGATGGATGAAAACAACGCAGGACACGCAGCGGCGCACGCGCAGGTCATCGGGCGCAAATCCTGGCTCGCGTATGGCGGCGTCGCGCTGCTGGCCGTGATCCTGTTGGGCGGTTTGCTGCCGGCCGCCTTCCTGTGGAACGAGACGGCCGCGCTCTGCGTGCTGGTGGCGTCCGGCGCCATCCTGTTTTACCGCATCGCCTTGCTGCGCAGCGTGCTGCTGTACATTGACGATGCCGGCGTCTGGGTCCACGCCGGCGTGCTGCCCTGGAAAAAGGGCGTCACCGGAGTGAAATGGCGCGACGTTGACGAAGCGACGTATGCACAGGGCTTCTGGAGCTGGCTGACGCGTTCCTACATGGTGCGGATCGGTCACCGCTTCACCAAATCGAATGAAATCGTATTGTCCAATATCGGCGGCGGCAAACACGCCGTCGGCTTGATCAATGCGCGCCACCAGGCGATCGTCCGCGCAGGACTGGACGATTGACCACCTTTATCAAGACAAGGTCCCGACCATGATGAAAACGAAAATTGCGCTGGCAGTGATGCTGGCCACGCTGGCGCTGGCGCCGGCAAGTGCCGCCAAAAAGCATGGCAAAGCCACGCACAGCACCACCAAATCCAAGGCCAAGGCCAAGCCCGAGAAGGCCGCCGCGGCAGCGCTGCCGGCCATCGTCGCCGCGCCTGCCGACCGGCGCCAGGACCGCGCCCTCGACACGCTGGCCATGCAGTTCCTCACCGCCCTGTGGCGCATCGATCCGGAGAACGGGATTGGCGTCGGCAAGTATGAAGCCGCCGCCAACCTGACCTTGCCCGATCCGGCCACGCGCGCCAAACAGCTAGCCTTTGCCAACGACTGGCTGGCCAAATTCCGCAAGCTCGATGCCAGCCAGTTATCCAGCAAGCAGCGCACCGACCAGGCCCTGTTGATCAACAAGCTGGAAACCGACCGCTGGTTCCTGACCACCTTCAAGGCCTGGGAGTGGAACCCGGCGCTGCACAATATCGCCCAGCCGCTCGACCTGATTTTGACCACGGAATACGCCTCGAAACCACAGCGCCTGCGCACCCTGCTCAAGCGCCTGGCCAACGTGCCCGCGTTCTACCAGGCCGCGCAGGCATCGATCGTCCATCCAACCCACGAGCACACGCAGCTAGCCATTGCACAGGCACCAGGCACGATGGCGATCCTGGCCGATATCGGCAAGGCCGCGCAGGAATCGATTTTGACGGTGCAGGAAAAAGCGATTTTTGCGGCCCGCATCGCCAACGCCGGCACCGCGCTGATCGGCTACACCGACTTCCTGTATGACATCGACCGCAAACAGCAGGCGAACAACAGTGCCCGCTCCTTCCGCATCGGCAAGGACCTGTACGACGCCAAGTTCGCGCTCGAAATTCAATCGTCCAGCAACGCCGAGCAGACCTACCAGAAGGCTTTGCGCGCACGCGAAGAACTCCTCACGCGCATGGACGGTTACGCCGACACACTGTGGGCCGGCACCATGGGCAATGTCGCCAAGCCGGCCGACCGCACCGCGAAAATCGGCGCGGTCATCGACAAGCTCTCGAGCCGCCACGTCGCGCGCGAGAATTTCGTGTCCGAGATCCGGCGCCAGATTCCGGTGCTGCAGGACTGGGTCATCAAGCACAACCTGCTGTCGCTCGACGCCAGCAAACCGCTGGTGGTGCGCGAAACGCCGATGTACCAGCGCGGCGTGGCCGGCGCGTCCATCGACGCCCCGGGCCCGTACCGCCCGCGCGACAAGACCTATTACAACGTCACGCCAATGGACGGCCTCTCGGCGGCCCAGGCCGAAAGCAGCCTGCGCGAGTACAACGAGTGGATTTTGCAGATCCTGAATATCCACGAGGCGATCCCGGGCCACTACGCGCAACTGGTGTATGCGAACCGCTCGCCGTCGCTGGTCAAATCCCTGTTCGGGAACGGCGCCATGGTCGAAGGCTGGGCTGTGTACGGCGAGCGCATGATGCTCGAGTCCGGCTACGGCGACAACACGCCCGAGATGTGGCTGATGTATTCGAAGTGGAATTTGCGCAGCGTATCGAACACCATCCTCGATTACAGCGTCCACGTACTTGGCATGACCCAGCAGCAGGCGCTCGACCTGCTGGTGCGCCAGGCGTTCCAGACGCCGCAGGAAGCGGCCGAAAAATGGCGACGCGTGCAACTGTCGTCGGTGCAGCTGACCAGTTATTTCAGCGGCTACAGCGAGATCATGGAGCTGCGTGAAGAGCGCAAACGCGCACTGGGCGACAAATTCGATCTGAAAGCGTTCAATGACAAGTTCCTCAGCTACGGCAATGCACCAGTGCGGGTGATCCGCGAATTGATGATGCAGCAGTAAGTACGCACTCTCGGCTGGCTGCGCTCGCAGCCGGCTTCTGCCCTCCTCTTCTCCAAATGATCATGTGCAGATCCGCACAGCGCGCCTGCCGCAACGCACCCCTGCGCTTTGATTTTGGCGCACTAGAATGAATTGCAGACCACGAATCTGCGCTTCCAATAGACGGAGACGACCATGACCAACCGCCCTACATCACGCGTGGCGCGGACCGCGTGCGCCCTGCTACTTCTCGCCCCCTGGCTGGGCACGCAGGCACAGGTCCATTCCGGCCCCGGCACCTGGAGCAGCAACCAGACCTGGGCCACGGACACCGTCAACGGCGGTTCCTTGACCGGCTATTATTACTGGCCGGCCACCGCGCCCACGCTGGCCGGCAAGCGCGCCCTGGTGTTGGTCTTGCACGGTTGCCAGCAGACCGCGGCTGGCGACGTCATCAACAACACCGACAACGGCTTTAACTGGAAGGCAGCCGCCGACCAGTACGGCGCAGTGATCCTGGCGCCGAATGCGACAGGAAATGTGTACAGCAACCACTGCTGGGACTACGCGCGCACCAGCCACAACCGCACGTCCGGCCACGATGGCGTGCTGCTCGAGCTCATCAATCGCTTCGTCACGAATACCCAGTACGCCATCGATCCGAAACAGGTGTACGTGGCCGGCCTGTCGTCGGGCGGTGGCGAGACGATGGTGCTGGCCTGCATGGCCCCGGACATCTTTGTTGGCGCCGGCATCAACGCCGGCCCGCCTCCGGGCACGACGACGGCACAAATCAGCTACGTACCGGGCGGCTACACGGCGACCACGGCAGGCAACAACTGCCGGGCTCTGGCTGGCGCCAATACGGCCAGCTTCGCCACCCAAATTGCCAGCGTCATCTGGGGTAGCAGCGACTACACGGTGGCGCAGGCGTATGGTCCAATGGATGCAGCGGCCATGCGCATCGCCTACGGCGGTAATTTTTACCAGGGCGCGAGCGCGACCGTGCCGGGTGGCGGCAGCAATATTCCCTACACCGACGTCAACGGCAAGCTGCGCACCTCGGAGATCACGGTAGCCGGGATGGGGCACGCGTGGCCTGCCGGCAACGGCGGGCAGAGCACGAATTATGTCGATGCCACGCACGTCAATTACCCGTCGTTCCTGATGAATTTCTGGTCGACCAACAACCTGCGCGTGAACCAGACGGGGGCGCCGGTGATGGCTTCGTGCAGCGCAACGGTGGCTGGTTCCACCGTCACCGTGAACGGCGCGGCGACGGACAGTGCGGGGGCGATTTCCAGCTACAAGGTGGTCTTGAGCGGGCCGACAGCCGTCAACGATGCGGCGGCCGGCAGCGGCGCGACTTTCAGCAAACAGTATTATTCGCTGACGAACGGCACGTATGCGGGAATGGTGACTGCTGCCGACAGCGGGACGGGCCTGACCTCGGCGGCGTGTGCCATTCCTGCGTTTACCGTCGGGACATCGGCGCCGCCGCCGGCGACGTGTACGGCGACGACATCAAGCAACTACGCCCACGTGCAGGCGGGCCGCGCGCACAATGGCGGCGGGTACGCGCTGGCGAACGGGTCGAATCAGAATATGGGCTTGAACAATACGTTTTATACGACCACGCTGGCGCAGACGGCAGCCCGGTATTTTGTAATCGGAGCGTGCCCGTCGCGCTGACAATTTCGTTGGCCCGTCATCCCCGCGCAGGCGGGGATGACGTGTTTACGACTAAACAACTACTTCGTCACCGTCAAATCATCTTCCGGCGGCGCCTGCGTCGCACGAACGAACGCCGGCGCCAGCAACAAGCCCAGCTCGTACAGCAGGCACATCGGAATGGCCAGGGCCAGCATACTGAAACCGTCCGGGGGCGTGATGATCGCGGCAATGACGAACGAGCCGACGATGGTGTACGAACGGATCGAGCGCAGCTTTTCGACGCTGACCAGTCCCATGCGCACGAGAATGACCACCACCACCGGCACCTCGAACGTTGCCCCGAAGGCCAGGCACATCGCCATCACGAAATCGAGATAGTTCTCGATATCCGGCATGACGGTGATCGACGCGGGCGCAAACGATGCAATGAAGTGGAACACGTTGCGGAACACGAAGAAGTAGCAGAACGCCACCCCGGCCATGAACAGCAGGGAGGACGACAGCACTAGCGGCAGCACCAGCCGTTTTTCATGGGCGTACAGGCCGGGCGCGATGAACGCCCACAATTGGTAAAACACCCAAGGCAGCGAAATGATGAGCGCGAGCATCAGCGTCACCTTCATCGGCACCATGAACGGCGCCGAGACGCCCGTGGCAATCATCATCGCGCCCGGCGGCAGCGAGGCCAGCATCGGTGCTGCGAGGAAATTGTAGATGGTGGCAGGACCGGGCCAGGCAAACAGGCCGGCACAAATGATGGCCACGCCGATGGCGGCGCGGACCAGACGGTCGCGCAGTTCAACCAGGTGGGAAATGAAGGTTTCTTCGGCCGGAGCTTGGACAGTCATTAAAAGAAAGAGGTATTGGATTTGACGCCAGGGCGGAAACGGCGCACGCGCGCGGCGCCGGAAATGACGTGCGTCTTGCCGCCGTGGCGCTGCTTGTACCAGGCCGGAATGGCCGAGGTGCGCACCAGCTTGTTGCGGCGGAAATCTTTGGCTTTGCGTTCCAGGTCGCTGATGGTGGCGGGAGAAGGCGTGCCGGCCACCGGGACGTCGTGGCGCAAGGCGTGTTCCACTTCTTCCATGCTGCCGGAAATCGTGCTCTGCACGTCGTCGCGGATGGACTGGGCGCTGTTTTTGACTTCCTGGTGCAGGCTGCGCAGCTCGTCGAGCTCGATTTCGCGGCTGACTTCGGATTTCACCTCGTGCAGGTAGCGCTGGGCGCGGCCATACAGGGTGCCTGCCATGCGTGCAACGCGCGGCAATTTTTCAGGACCGATGACAATCAGTGCCACCACGCCAATGATGGCGAGTTTCGTTAAACCCAGGTCGATCATGGCGTGGCGTGATCCTTAGTGACGGGATTTTTCGCGCGTTTCCACGTCGATGGTGGCTTTGTCGGCCACTTGCGATGGTGGCGCCGGCGGCACCGACGTCGATGGCGTCACCGGAGGTGGCGTTGCCTCATTGTCCTTGATGCCATCTTTAAAGCCTTTGACGGCTTTACCGATGTCCGAACCCATATTGCTCAATTTCTTGGTACCGAAAATGAGGATTACTACCACCAGGAGAATCACCCAGTGCACAGCGCTCATTGAACCCATAATCTTCTCCTTGCAGGGCAATACGCCCGAATTCGTGGAACGACCCACCGCCAGTATAAGCGATGCGGCAGTATCGTGGCATTTGCAATGTACTAGCTGGCCAACCCACGCCATGGTTTGGGGCCGCCATAGACATGCAAATGCAGGTGATACACCTCCTGCCCGCCGTCCGGTCCGCTGTTGATCAGCGTTTTGAAGCCGCCGTGCGGCACGCCCGCTTCGTCGATCGTGACCGCGCAACCATGCTCGGCGGCCAGTTTTGGCGCCAGCGCCAGCAATTTGCCCAATACATCAACTTGCGACGCGGTCGCCTGCGACAGCGTCGCGATATGCACCTTGGGAATCAGCAGCAAATGGACCGGCGCGGCCGGATGGATATCCTTGAACGCCAGCACATCGTCGTCTTCATACACGATGCTGGCTGGAATTTGTTTGGCGACAATCTTGCAGAAGATGCAATCTGGCATGCGATGCTCCTTAATTGGGTCGTGCGGCTTTTTCATCCAGCCCCGACAAGCCTTCGCGCCGGGCCAGTTCATCGAGCACCTGCTGCGGTGTCAGCTTGAACTGGGCCAGCAATACCAGCGAGTGGAACCACAGGTCGGCGCATTCATACAGCACCTTCGAACTATCGCCGTCGACGCGCGCATCCTTGGCGGCCATGACGGTCTCGGTGGCTTCTTCGCCGATCTTTTTCAAAATCGCGTCATCGCCTTTCGAAAACAGGCGCGCTACGTAGGACTTGGCAGGGTCGCCGCCATTTTCAAGCTTGCGCGATTCGATGACTTCAAAGACGCGGTTCAGTATTTGATCAGATGCTTCGCTCATGCCGGTTTCTTCGCATTCGTATAAATCGTTTCCGGATCCTGCAGCACCGGATCGACGGCCTGCCATTCGGCGCCGTCGAATTTTTGATAGAAGCAGGAGTGGCGGCCGGTGTGGCACGCAATGCCGCCGACCTGCTCGATTTTGAGCAGCACCACGTCTTCGTCGCAGTCGACGCGCATTTCCAGCACCTTCTGGATGTGGCCGGACTCTTCGCCCTTGTGCCACAGTTTTTTGCGCGAGCGCGACCAGTACACGGCCTCGCCGGTTTCCACCGTGCGCGCCAGCGCGTCGCGGTTCATCCAGGCGAACATGACCACATCGCCACTCGACGCTTCCTGGGCGATCACGGGCACCAGCCCATTTTCGTCCCAGCGCACTTTTTTAAGCCATTCGTTTGCCATCTCTTGTTTTACCTTCGTTTCAAACCAGCCGCATCGGGATGCCACGCTCGGCCATGAAGCGCTTCGCTTCACCGACCGTATGCTGGCCGTAATGGAAAATGCTGGCGGCCAGGACCGCGTCCGCGTGCCCTTCCAGAATGCCATTGGCCAGGTCTTCCAGGCTACCCACGCCACCCGACGCGATGACGGAAATGCCCACCGCATCCGACACGGCGCGCGTCAGGCCGAGATCAAAACCGGATTTGGTACCGTCGCGGTCCATGCTGGTCAACAGCAGTTCGCCCGCGCCGAGCTGCTCCATCTTGATTGCCCACTCGACCGCATCGAGACCGGTGGCATTCCGGCCGCCATGGGTAAACACTTCCCACTTGCCGGGGGCGACCTGCTTGGCGTCGATCGCGACGACGATGCATTGGGCGCCGTGTTTTTGCGAAGCGTCGTACACCAGCTGCGGGTTGACCACAGCCGAGGTATTCATGCTGACCTTGTCGGCGCCGGCATTGAGCAAGCGGCGCACGTCTTCGACCTTGCGCACGCCGCCACCGACGGTGAGCGGAATGAACACGGTCGATGCCACCGCTTCAATAATATGCAGGATCAGGTCGCGGTTGTCGGAGGACGCGGTGATGTCGAGGAAGGTGATCTCGTCGGCACCCTGGCCATCGTAGCGGCGCGCGATTTCAACCGGGTCGCCGGCGTCGCGCAATTCCGTAAAATTGACGCCCTTGACGACGCGGCCACCGGTCACGTCCAGGCAGGGGATGATGCGTTTGGCTAGCATGGGATCAAGCGCCGCCTTCAGTGAGTTGGTCCGCGCGTTCCTGCGCGGTGGTCAGGTCGAGCGAGCCTTCGTAGATCGAGCGGCCGCAGATGACGCCTTCGATGCCCTCGTCCTGCACCGCGCACAGGTCTTCGATATCTTTGAGCACGTGCACGCCACCCGACGCGATGATCGGGATGCGCACCGCTTGCGCCAGTTTTACCGTCGCCTCGATGTTCACGCCGCCCATCATGCCGTCACGGCCGATGTCGGTGTAGACGATCGATTCGACGCCGTAGGCCTCGAACTTCTTGGCCAGGTCGATCACTTCGTGACCGGACATCTTGCTCCAGCCGTCGGTGGCGACTTTGCCGTCTTTCGCATCCAGGCCGACGATGATGTGGCCCGGGAAGGCGCCACACGCATCGTGCAGGAAGCCGGGGTTTTTCACCGCTGCGGTACCGACGATGATGTAGCTGATGCCGTCGTCGAGGTAGCGCTCGATGGTGTCGAGGTCGCGGATGCCGCCGCCGAGCTGCACGGGGATTTCATCGATGCCCATTTCTTCGGCATAGTCCTGCACCACTTTCAGGATGGATTTCACGGCCGCTTCGTTCTTTGGCTTGCCGGCAAAGGCACCATTCAGATCGACCAGGTGCAGGCGGCGCGCGCCTTTTTTCAGCCAGTGCAGCGCCATATCGGCGGGGTCTTCGGAGAACACGGTGGCGAGTTCCATATCGCCCTGTTTCAGGCGAACGCAGTGACCGTCTTTCAGGTCGATGGCGGGGATCAGCAGCATGGTGGGTATCGTTTAGTTAGGTAAAAAAAAGCTCAGGGATTCCAGTGGACGAAATTGTGGTACATGCGTAGTCCGGCATCCGCACTTTTCTCCGGGTGGAACTGGGTGGCGACGATATTATCGCGCGCCACCGCGCAGCAGAACATGCCACCAAAATCGGTTTCGCCGATGTTATCGGCGGGGTCATCCAGCTGGGCGTAGTAACTGTGCACAAAATAAAAATACGCGTCTTCGTCGACGCCTTCCCACAACGGGTGCGCGCGCGTTTGGTGCACGCGATTCCAGCCCATCTGCGGCACCTTGAAGCGCGAACCGTCCGGCTGCAGTTTGCCGTCCAGTTGAAAGCGTACTACCTTGCCCGGCAACAAGCCGAGACCGGGGGTATTGCCCTCTTCCGAGACATCGAACAGCATCTGCTCGCCCACGCATACGCCCATGACGGGACGCGTTTTGGCGGCGCGCAGCAGCGCCTCTTCGACGCCGGAGGCGCGCAGGCTGGCCATGCAGTCGCGCATGGCGCCCTGCCCTGGCAGCACAATGCGGTCGGCGTGCTCGATATCGACGACTTCGCCCGAAATCTTGACATCGGCCTCGGGGGCTGCGGCACGCAATGCTTGCGCTACCGAGCGCAGATTGCCCATGCCGTAATCGACAACGACGATTTTATTGGTCATGGCAATCCTACAGCGAGCCTTTGGTCGAAGGAATCGTGCCGGCAGCGCGCTCGTCGAGCTCGGATGCCATGCGCAGCGCGCGGCCGAACGCTTTAAACACGGTCTCGCACTGGTGGTGTGCATTCACGCCGCGCAGATTATCGATGTGCAGCGTGACCAGGGCGTGATTCACGAAACCGCGGAAGAATTCGCCGGCCAAATCTACATCGAACTGGCCGATCATGGCGCGCGTCCACGGAATGTGCATTTCCAGGCCCGGGCGGCCCGAATAATCGATGACCACGCGCGACAGCGCTTCGTCCAGCGGCACATAGGCGTGGCCATAGCGGCGGATACCCTTGCGGTCGCCAATGGCTTTGGCCACGGCCATGCCCAGCGTGATGCCCGTGTCTTCCACCGTGTGGTGCGCATCGATGTGCAGGTCGCCGACGGCTTCCACTTCCAGGTCGAACAGGCCATGGCGGGCGATCTGGTCGAGCATGTGGTCGAGGAAGGGCACGCCGGTGTTCAGCTTCTGCTTGCCGGTGCCGTCCAGGTTGATGGCGACGCGAATCTGCGTCTCGTTGGTGTTACGGATAATCTCTGCGGTGCGGTTCATGGAAAGGTGCTCGGGCTAGACGGACGCTGTGAGGATGTTCAGGAAAACGGCATTTTCTTGCGGGGTACTGACGGTGACACGAATGCAATTGGCCAGTAATGGATGCATTTTACTCAAATTTTTGATCAAGACCTTCTCGGCCACCATCGCGGCCACCACTTTATCTGCGTCAAGCACGCGCAGCAGCAGGAAATTGGCCGCGGACGGGAACACTTCCACCCCCTTCAACTGGCCCAACGCGGCGACCATATTGGTCCGCTCGGCGTTGATGGCAGCTGCCTGTTCGTTGAGCACGTCGATATGGTCGAGCGCGAATTCGGCCGCGACCTGGGTCAGAATGTTCACGTTGTAGGGCGGGCGCACCTTCTCGAACTGCGCCAGCAGCTGCGGGTGCGCTGACATGTACCCGAGGCGGATGCCGGCCAGGCCCAGTTTCGACAGCGTGCGCATGACCACCAGATTCCGGTGCTGCGGCAGGCGTTCCATGAAGCTGGTGCGCGCAAACGGTTCGTAGGCCTCGTCGACCACGGCGATACCCGTGTCGCCCAGCGCCTCGATGATGGCATTGATGTCGTCGGCGTCGTACAGGTTGCCGGTCGGGTTGTTCGGGTAGGCAATGAAAACCAGCTTCGGCTGGTGTTCCTTGATGGCGGCGAGCATGGCTGGCAGGTCCAGCGTGAAGTCCGCCTTGAGCGGCACGCCAATAAAATCCATGCCGGCGAACTGCGCCGAACGCGCGTACATGACGAAGGCCGGAACCGGTGCCAGCACGACGGCGCGCTCGCCCTGGCGCGCGGTGGCCACGGCGACGATCGAAATCAATTCATCCGAGCCGTTGCCCAGGCTGAGGTCGTAGCCGGCCGGGATGCCTTGCGTAGCGCACAGCTTTTCCTTGAGCGTGGCGTAGGTCGGCACCGGGTAGCGGTTCAGCACTGCATTGGCCAGGCGCTCGGCCAGTTCCCCGCGCAGCGGCTCCGGCAGCTCGTACGGGTTTTCCATCGAATCGAGCTTGATGAACCCGCTGGCGTCGGCCACATGGTAGCCGCCAATGGCGCGCACGTCGGCGCGGATGGTGTTGGCGATCAGGGTATCGATTGTCATGCTTCTTTTTCCTCGGCAGATTGGTGAGCAGCCCGGGCTGCGGCCTTGCGTTTTTTGACGGTGGCGATGGTCGGCGCCGGTTCTGGCCCGATGAGCCGTTCGTTGATGATGGCGCAGTAATCGGGGTTCAGCTCGAAGCCAGTGAAATTGCGCCCGCAGCGTTGCGCCGCCAGCGCAGTGGTGCCGCTGCCCATGAACAGGTCGAGCACCACGCCGCCCGGCGGGCACGATGCCTTCACCATGCGTTCGATGATTTCCAGCGGCTTCTGGGTGGGATGCTCGGCGCGCTCGGGATGCTCCTTGTGCAGCCGCGAGACGCTCCAGACATCCTTCGGGTTGTAGCCGATTTCCAGCCACTTGGCGCCGACAAAAATCGAGCGCGAGCGGGCCTTCTTGGTGGCGGCGTCGTAAGGAATGCGTACCGCGTCGAGGTCGAAATAATAATCCTTGCGCCTGGCGAAAAAGCCGATGGTGTCGTGCACCGACGAGAAGCTGCGCACGCTGCCGCCCATCGACGGCACGCGCCGGTCCCAGATGATCTCGTTCATCATCGTCAGGCGCTTCTTTAACATCACGAAAATCTCGGGCGCAAACCGCCACGTGAGAAAAATATACAGGCTGCCGTTGGCCTTGAGCTTCGGAATGGCCGCATCGATCCACTGCTCGGTCCAGGCGAGGTAGGCTTCGACGCTTTGCTGGTCGGAGCCATTACCGTAGTCTTTACCGAGGTTGTAGGGCGGGTCGGTCAAAATCAGGTCGATGGCGCCATCCGGGATGCGCGCCAAACCGGTGAGCGCATCTTCGCAAAAGACCTGGTTGACCCAGGATTTCATGGCGTTCGCAAGGGTGAGCGTTGAAGCGGCACTGAATCGAGGCGCAGCTCGGCGCTGCGCGCGTGCGCCTGCAAGCCCTCGCCGTAGGCCAGTTCGGCCGCGACTTTACCGAGCGTTTGCGCACCGGCAGCAGACACTTCGATCATCGACGAGCGCTTCTGGAAATCGTACACGCCCAGCGGCGACGAGAAACGCGCCGTGCGCGAGGTCGGCAGCACGTGGTTCGGGCCGCAGCAGTAATCGCCCAGCGACTCGGACGAGAAGCGGCCCAGGAACATGGCGCCGGCATGGCGGATTTGATCGGCCCACTGGCGCGGCTCGACTGCCGAGATTTCCAGGTGCTCGGCTGCGATGTCGCTGGCGATCTCGCACGCCTCTTCCATGCTGCGCACCTTGATCAAGGCGCCGCGGTCGCTCATCGAGGTGGTGATGGTTTCAGAGCGCGGCATCGTCGGCAGCAGCTTGTGGATGCTCGCTTCCACCCTGGCGATGTAGTCGGCGTCCGGGCACAGCAAAATGGCTTGCGCCAGCTCGTCGTGCTCGGCCTGCGAGAACAGGTCCATCGCGACCCAGTCCGGGTCGGTGCTGCCGTCGCACAGCACCAGGATTTCGGACGGACCGGCGATCATGTCGATGCCGACGGTGCCGAACACGCGGCGCTTGGCGGCAGCCACATACGCATTGCCCGGGCCGACGATCTTGTCGACCGCCTGAATGGTCTCGGTGCCATAAGCGAGCGCACCGACAGCCTGCGCGCCGCCGATGGTGATCACGCGCGTGACGCCGGCAATGGCAGCGGCGGCCAGCACCATCTGGTTTTTGACGCCGTCCGGGGTCGGCACCACCATGATGATTTCCTTGACGCCGGCCACGTGGGCGGGAATCGCGTTCATCAGCACGGACGACGGATACGCCGCTTTACCGCCCGGGACGTAGATGCCGACGCGGTCCAGTGCATTGACGCGCTGGCCCAGCACCGTGCCGTCAGCTTCGGTGTAACTAAAACCGTTCAGTTCCTGCTTCTGGCGCGTATGAAACACGCGGATGCGGTCGGCGGCGGTGTGCAGGGCCGCGCGCTGCGCTTCCGGCAAGCCATCAAGCGCTGCCTGCAATTCGGCCTGGCCGATCTCCAGTTGCGCCATCGCCGTCACGCTGACGCGGTCGAAACGGTTGGTGTATTCGATCACGGCAGCGTCGCCGCGACTTTTTACGTCGGCCAGGATGGTGGTCACCGCATGCTCGATGGCGTCGTCCGTGGCGCTTTCGAACGCCAGCAGGGTATGCAGGCGCTCGTTAAAATCGGCGGCGGTGGAATCGAGGTGGCGGATCTGGATCATAGTTTTAAGCTTTTTTAGAGGCGCGTTCAAACGCGTCGAGAATCGGTTGCAAGCGCGCGCGCTTGAGTTTCAATGCAGCCTGGTTGACGACGAGGCGGGACGAGATGTCCATGATCTTCTCGACTTCGACCAGGTTATTGGCCCGCAGCGTGCCGCCGGTGGAGACCACGTCGACGATTGCGTCGGACAGGCCGACCAGCGGCGCCAGTTCCATCGAGCCATACAGTTTAATGAGGTCGACGTGCACGCCCTTGCTGGCAAAGTGCTGGCGCGCGGTGTTAACGAATTTGGTGGCCACGCGCAGGCGCGCGCCCTGGCGCACGGCGGTCTCGTAGTCGAAACCGGCGTGCACGGCCACCGACATGCGGCATTCGGCGATGTGCAGGTCGATCGGCTGGTACAGGCCTTCGCCGCCATGCTCGAGCAGCACGTCCTTGCCGGCCACGCCGAAATCGGCGGCGCCATGCTGGACGTAGGTCGGCACATCGGAAGCGCGCACAATCAGTACGCGCACGCCCGGGTCGTTGGTGTCCAGGATCAGCTTGCGCGAGGTTTCCGGGTCTTCGGTCACGATGATACCCGCCGCTTCGAGCAGCGGCAGCGTGTCTTCAAAAATGCGGCCTTTCGACAGGGCCAGAATCAACTGGCCAGGGTCGCGATCGTTGTTGCTACTTCGATTGTCCATGCTTCCTTTAATCCTTGTCGCTGATCCGCACCACGTCCGCGCCCACGGCCGACAGTTTGACTTCCATGCGGTCGTAACCGCGGTCGAGGTGATAAATGCGGTCGATGATGGTGATGCCTTCGGCGGCCATGCCGGCGATGACCAGCGAAGCCGAAGCGCGCAGGTCGGTGGCCATGACGGGCGCGCCGATCAGGCGGTCGACACCCTTGATGAAGGCGTTATTACCCTCGGTCTGGATGTTGGCGCCCAGGCGGTTCATTTCCTGCACGTGCATGAAGCGGTTTTCGAAAATGGTTTCGGTCACGCGGCTCGGGCCATCGGCGATGGTGTTCACGGCCATGAACTGGGCCTGCATGTCGGTCGGGAAGCCCGGATACTCGGTGGTACGGAAGGTTACCGGTTTCGGGCGGCCATCCATGCGCGCGCGGATCGTGTTGTGGCCCACGGTCAGCTGCAAGCCCACTTCGCGCAGTTTGTCGAGCGCGACGTCCATGATGTCGGTGCGGGTGTTGAGTAACTGGATCTCGCCGCCGGTGGCCGCCACCGCGCACAGGAAGGTGGCCGCTTCGATGCGGTCGGAGATAACTGCGTGCTGCGCGCCGTGCAAGGCTGGCACGCCCTGGATTACCAGGCGGTCGGTGCCGATGCCTTCGATCTTCGCGCCCATCTTCACCAGCAGGTTGGCAAGGTCCGTCACTTCCGGCTCGCGCGCGGCGTTCTCCAGAATCGTCTCGCCTTCGGCCAGGGTCGCCGCCATCAGCAGGTTCTCGGTGCCGGTGACGGTGATCATGTCGGTGACGATGCGCGCGCCTTTTAATCTTGCGCACCTGGCGTAGATGTAGCCGCCTTCAATGGTGATGTCGGCGCCGAGCGCGCGCAAGCCCATGATGTGCTGGTCGACCGGACGCGAACCGATGGCGCAGCCGCCTGGCAGCGACACCTTGGCTTCGCCGAAGCGCGCCAGCAGGGGCCCGAGTACCAGGATCGACGCGCGCATGGTTTTGACCAGCTCATAAGGCGCTTCGAGCGTATCGATCTTGCTGCCGTTGAGGATGACCTTGTCGCCATCGCGCTGGACCGTCAGGCCGGTCTGGGCGAGAATTTTGAGGATGGTCTTGACGTCATGCAGGCCCGGCACGTTGGACAGTTCCAGGTCGCCAGCCGTGAGCAGGCCTGCGCACAAAATCGGCAGCGCGGCATTCTTGGCGCCGGAGATGGCGATGTCGCCGTTCAGGCGTTTGCCGCCCGTGATTCGCAACTGGTCCATGGCTTATCCTTGGTATTCGTCGGGGGTCAGGGTTTTCATCGAGAGCGCGTGAATCTCTTCGCGCATGCGGTCGCCCAGCGCCGCGTAGACGATCTGGTGGCGGGCGATCAGGCGCTTGCCGGCAAACGCCGGCGAAACGATCAATGCGGTGAAATGGCGGCCGTCGCCGTCCACTTCGAGGTGGGTGCATTCGAGGCCGGCGGCGAGGTAGCCGTGGATCAGTTCAGGGGTAGTGTCCATCGTGGTTCCTTCAATTCGTATTGACCGCATAGATTAATGACGCAGATTGTAGCCGCGCTTGAGCAGGTTGACCGCAATTGTCGCCAGCACCACGAAGAACGCGGACACGATGGCGAGGCTGGTCCACGGCGACACATCGGACTGGCCGAAGAAGCCGTGGCGGAAGCCGTCGATCATGTAGAAAAACGGGTTCGCGTGCGACACGGCCAGCCAGAACGGCGGCAGCGAGTGGATCGAGTAGAACACGCCGGACAGGAAGGTGGCCGGCATGATCAGGAAATTCTGGAACGCGGCCAGCTGGTCGAATTTCTCGGCCCAGATGCCGGCGATGACGCCCATGGTGCCGAGGATGGCGGAACCGAGCAGGGCGAACACGATGATCCACAGCGGCGCCGCAAAACTCATCTGGGCGAACCAGACGGTAAAGAAAAACACGCCGGCGCCCACCACCAGGCCGCGCACGACCGAGGCCAGCACATAGGCCCAGATGATTTCCCAGTGCGACAGCGGCGGCAGCAGGATGAACACCAGGTTACCCGTGATTTTCGACTGGATCAGCGACGACGACGAGTTGGCGAAGGCATTTTGCAGCACGCTCATCATCACCAGGCCCGGAATCAGGAAGGCCGTGTACGACACGCCCGGATAGACCTCGACCCGGCCTTCGAGCACATGGCCGAAGATCAGCAGGTACAACATGGCGGTCAGGATCGGCGCGGCGACGGTTTGCGTGGCCACTTTCCAGAAGCGCAGCGTTTCTTTGTAAAACAGGGTCTGGAAGCCCACCGAAAAGAATGTCAAAGCGCTCCCCCGTCCATAATTTGCAGGAAGATGTCTTCCAGGTCTGCTTGCTGCAACTGCATTTCGTCGATCACGGCGCCGCTCAGGCGCAGGCGCGCGAGGATCTGTTCGACTTCGCCGTATTCGGTCACGCGCAGGCTGTATTTTTTACCGGGGCCGTTGCCGACCGCGTGGGTGTCGACCGCGACCAGGTGGCGCAAATCGTCCGGCAAGTCGCCGTGCGACAGGTGTACGATCAGTTGCGAGCCGGAGATGCGGCGGATTAGTTTGGTCATGGAGTCGAGCGCGACCACCTGGCCGAGTTTCAACATGGCCACGCGCTGGCACATGGCCTGCGCTTCTTCCAGATAGTGGGTGGTCAGAACCACCGTGTGGCCTTCGCGGTTCAGGCGCGCGATGAACTTCCACAGCGTCTGGCGCAATTCGACGTCGACGCCGGCGGTCGGCTCGTCGAGCACGATGACGGGCGGCTTGTGCACCAGCGCCTGCGCGACCAGCACCCGGCGCTTCATGCCGCCCGACAGCGCGCGCATGTTAACGTCAGCTTTATTGGTCAGGTCGAGGTTGTGCATCACCTCGTCGATCCACTTGTCGTTGTTCTTCAAGCCAAAATAGCCGGACTGCAGGCGCAGCGTTTCGCGCACCGTGAAGAAGGGATCGAACACCAGTTCCTGCGGCACCACGCCAAGGTTCTTGCGCGCGGCGCGGTAATCCGTGACGACGTCGTGGCCATGAATCTTGATGCTGCCCACGTCCGGGCGAATCAGCCCGGCGATGGTGGAAATGAGGGTGGTTTTGCCGGCGCCGTTGGGACCGAGCAGGCCGAAGAATTCGCCTTCTTCGATATCCAGAGAGATGCCGCCAAGGGCTTTGAGCGCCTTGTAGCTTTTCTGGACATTGGTGATCTGGATCGCTGTCATTCTTCTATTTGGTGATGCCGGCGGCGCGGGGCGCGGGGCCATGCAAGTAAACCACCGATTATAGGGGAAATTGGACGAGCAAGAGGCAGAGGGGAAAGGTTTGCAGTGCTTGAGCGCGTCACCCGGGGGTGACGCGTTTGATACAAGAGGTAGTCGCGACCGATTACTTCTTCTCGATCAACAACTCATCCACACCATACAAGCTCGCCAGTTTGCGCAAACTTGCCGGTACATTCGTGTAGACCAGCGTCTGCCCCGCCTGGCGGGCGCGGCGTTGCCAGGCGAGCAGCAGGGCCACAGCCGACGAATCGGCAGCGCCGACACTGCCGAGGTCGAATTCGGTCGTGCCGGCGCTTATGGCTGCGTAGCCTTGTTCCAGCGCCGCCGAGGCGGTCTGGAAAGACAGGATCGAATTGACGCCGCCCATTTATTTCGCCGGCGCTGCCAGCGGCTTGGCTGCCAGCTGCTTGTTGCGCTCTGCCAGCTTGGTGATCAAACCGTCGATGCCCGATTTGCCGATTTCGCTTGCGAAGTTACCCTTGTAGGTTTCGACCAGCCACGCGCCCAGCACGTTGATGTCGAAAATCTTCCAGCCTTGCGGGCCTTTGTTCAGGCGATAGTTCAGCGTGATCGGCTCGCCGCGCGAGCTGGTCACCTGCGAACGCACTTCGACGTCGACATCGGCAGGATCGGCGCGCAGTGGCTTGAATTCCACTTTGTCGTCGTTCTTGATCTGCGACAGTGCGCCCGAGTACGTGAATACCAGCAGCGTGCGGAACTCTTCCGACAAACGCTTCTGTTGCGCAGGCGTGGCCTGGCGCCAGAAACGGCCGGCGGCCAGCGCCGTCATTTTTTCGGTATCGACGAACGGCAAAATTTTCGATTGCACCAGCGCCATGACTTTTTGCTGGTTGCCGGCTTGAATGTCCTTGTCGGCCTTGGCCGTGTCCAGCACATCGGTGCTGATGCGCTTGACCAGCAGGTCAGGTGCTTCGTTGCCGACAGGTGCGGCGACGACAGCGTGGGCGGCAAACGCCATCGAGGCGGTAGCGATAATGGTAACGATGTTCTTCATGTAGTTTTCCTTTGGTTGCGTTGGCACCATCTTACTTGGTGACTGGCGCAGGTGTCGCAGAGGATGGTTCCGCAGGCGTAACAGGTGTAACAGGTGTATCCGCCGCCGGCGTGGCGGTAGGGGCATCGTCGCCGTAGGCAGCCTTCATGTCCAGCTTGCCGCTGTCGTTGCCAGCCATGCTCTTGGCGCCACCGTCGGTGACCTGGCTCTGGCGGCGCTGCAGGTAGCCGTCACGGATGAATTCATAACGGTCCAGTGCCGCGCCTTCGACCAGGTCGGAGGCATCGAGCAGACTGGCGCGGGTGTCGACCGCTTTCACCACGGTACCGATGTTACGGACATTCGGCGGACGCTTGTGGGTCCACAGGTCGCCATACCAGTCGCCTGGCAGAGCTGCCGTATCGCGAATGGTCGACGGCCCCAGAATCGGCAGCACCAGGTACGGACCCGATGGCACACCCCAGTGGCCCAGGGTCTGGCCCAGGTCTTCGTTATGCTTTGGCAGGCCGGCTGGCGAAGCGATATCCAGCACGCCCACCAGGCCGAAGGTCGAGTTCATGGCGAAGCGCGTGAAATCCTGCATACCGGCTTCACCCTTGCCTTGCAGCAGGTTGTTCACGCCGCTCCAGGCATCGCTCAAGTTGCCGAAGAAATTATGCACGCCCGTTTGCACGAACGATGGCAGCACGTTCTTGTACGCCGTGGCCACTGGCTTCAGGGCATATTTGTCGACGGTGTCATTAAACGTGAACACGCCGCGGTTAAGACCCTCAAGAGGATCGCGCGGGTTATTGGTCGTGGCGCATCCGCCAAGGGTCAGGCTGGCCAGAACGACGGCGGCGGCGAGACGGCTGGACTGCATTGTTGTTGTTTTCATTTCGTGGTTTCCTTTCCGTCGGCAGCTTTGCTGTAGATGAACTGATTGATCAGGTCTTCCAGCACGGTGGCCGATTGGGTGCGTGAGATACGGTCGCCATTGACAAGGTTTTTGGTGTCGCCACCAGGATCGATGCCGATGTACTGCTCGCCGAGCAAGCCGGCAGTCAAAATCTTCAACGAACTGTCTTTGGGAAAATTAAAGGCGGGTTGCATTTCCAGCGAGACGACGGCCTGGAAGGTTTTGTCGTCGAAACTGATGTCGCCCACGCGGCCGACCACGACACCGGCGCTTTTTACCGGTGCTTGCGGCTTGAGGCCGCCGATATTGTCGAACTTGCCTGTGACGACATAGGTCTTGTTGAACGACAGGGTGCTCATGTTGCCGGCCTTGAGTGCCAGAAACAGCAGCGACACAACGCCGAGTAATACAAACAAGCCAACCCAGACGTCAATAGTTTTGCGATGCATAATTATTATTCCTAATATCGATCAAACGAGACAAATTTGCGTTCGTTTGGAACTGCCAAACTACCAAATTACTTATTAAACATCAGTGCGGTCATCATGAAATCCAGTCCCCATATGAGCAGGGAGGAGATCACAACCGTACGGGTGGTGGCGCGCGATACATCTTCCGGGGTTGGCTGGGCCATATAACCCTGGAACAAGGCCGTGAACGTCACGCCGATACCGAAGATAACGCTTTTGATGACACCGTTCAGTACGTCAGCGCGCACATCGACGCCAGCTTGCATCTGCGACCAGAACGCACCTTCGTCGACACCAATGAGTTGCACACCAACCAGATAGCCGCCCAGCACACCGACTGCCGAGAACACCAGCGCCAGCACCGGCATGGCGATCACGCCGGCCCAAAAACGGGGCGCCAGCACACGCTGGATCGGGTTGATGGCCATCATTTCCATGGCAGACAATTGTTCTCCGGCTTTCATCAGGCCGATCTGCGCCGTCAGCGAGGTGCCAGCGCGGCCGGCAAACAACAGTGCGGTCACGACCGGACCGAGTTCGCGCGTCAAAGCAAGTGCGACAACCTGGCCGAGTTTTTGTTCCGCGCCATATTGGTTCAGCGTGTAGTAGCCTTGCAGGCCCAGCACCATGCCGACGAACAGGCCGGAGACGGCAATGATCACCAGCGAGTAGTTGCCGATGAAGTGAATCTGCTCGGAAATGAGCGCCGGGCGCTTCATCGCGCCAAACGTTACGCCGAGCAAATTGAAGAACGAGCGCGTCGCGAAACCGAGACTGGCGACGCCTTCGCGAATATTCAGGCCGATCGTCGCAAAGAAATTCAGGACCAGGCTGCGTGCCGAGTGGGTGCGGGAGGAGGTACTCATTTATGCACGCCCAATCCCAGGTCGTCGGCCAGCGACTTGCCGGGATAGTGGAAGGGCACCGGGCCATCGGCCTCGGCATTGACGAATTGCTTCACGTAAGGATCTTCCGAGACCCGCATTTCGGCCGGCGTGCCTTGGGCAACGATGGCGCCTGCGGACATAAAATACACATAATCGGCGATCGCAAAGCACTCTTGCACATCGTGCGAGACCAAAATCGAGGTCGAACCGAGCGCGTCATTGAGGTTGCGGATCAAATTGGCCGTCACGCCCATGGAGATCGGGTCGAGGCCGGCGAACGGCTCGTCGTACATGATCAGTTCCGGGTCGAGCGCGGTGGCGCGCGCCACGGCGACCCGGCGCGCCATGCCGCCGGAAATCTCGCCTGGCTTGAGTTTTGCGGCATTGCGCAAGCCGACGGTGTTGAGTTTCATCAGTACCAGATCACGAATCAGTTCTTCCGGCAAGTCCGTATGCTCGCGCAGCGGAAAGGCCACGTTGTCGAAGACGGACAAATCGGTGAACAAGGCGCCGAACTGGAACAGCATGCCCATCTTGCGGCGCAGGCGGTACAGGCCGTCGGTGTCGAGCTGGTGCACGACTTCGCCGGCAACCGATACTTGCCCTTTTTGCGGGCGGATCTGGCCACCGATCAGGCGCAGCACCGTGGTCTTGCCGCAACCCGACCCGCCCATGACGGCGATGAGCTTCCCGCGCGGGAAGTCCATGCTCAGGTTCTTCAGAATGGGGCGTGGGCCGTACGCGAAGTACAGATCACGGATTTCGACAAGATTAGGCACAGGAATTTGGACTATGAAAGAATGGCGTATTGTAGTGCAGAAACGGCAATCCTTGCTTGGGACACCCCCGTTTCGACCCCGCTTCCGACGCGAAGAAACAACACTACTAACCAGTCAGTCAGATATTTCCGCGCGTAAGTATTTGTTTTTGTTGAATTAGATACATACATTAGTGAATGATTGGAATGTACAGGCACAATAAGTGCTGTGCGGCAATGACATAAGCCACGTGTAAATGACGGTAAAGACCGGGAGAAAAGATGCGTCGAATCACAGGATGGTTGACGGCGGCGCTGCTCGCCGGAATCGCGTTGCCCAATGTGGCAAGCGCGCAAAAGATAGATGGTCCCATTGTCCAGGCGGCTGCCGACAAATTTGCCACCGGCGTGGTGTGGCGCAGCGCCTCCGTGCTGGAAGCCGATTTCAGTTGCGCTGGCAAGGTGCAGCAAGCCATTCTCGGCACGTGGGACAAGGAAATTGTCGTCGCGATTTTCACCCAGGGCATTCACCAACCGCCCGCGCTGCTGCACTTCGACGCCAGCGACCGCAAGGCCCAGGCCAGCAAAATCCGGGTGGATGACTACAACCTGACCGCGGACGAAATAGCCGGGGTGTCGGGCGATGCCCCGGTTGGCTACCGCCCGTCGACCAGTTGCCATGGCATACGCCTGTCGGATGACAGTTATGAGGCTGCCCACATCTACTGGAACCACGACCAGCAACGCTTCGATACGTGGAGCCAGTAGCCCACTTGCCCGGTCAGCGCGGCAGGACGGACGAGCCCATCAGGAATTCGTCGACGGCGCGCGCGCATTGCCGACCTTCGCGGATGGCCCACACCACCAGCGACTGGCCACGGCGCACGTCGCCGGCGGCAAACACCTTGGGTGCCGAGGTCTGGTAGCACTGCTCGCCATCGGTGGTGGCACGGGCGTTGCCGCGCGCATCTTTCTGCACGCCGAACGCGTCCAGCACCTGCTGCACTGGTGACACAAAACCCATGGCCAGCAACACCAGGTCGGCTTTCATCTCGAATTCCGAATCCGGCACTTCGATCATGCGGCCTTCTTTCCACTCAACACGGCACGCGATCAATTTCTCGACCTTGCCGCCTTTGCCCTCCAGGCGCTTGGTGGCCACGGCCCAGTCACGTTCGCAACCTTCCTCATGCGACGACGAGGTGCGCAATCGCGTTGGCCAGTAGGGCCAGACCAGCGGCTTGTTTTCTTGCTCGGGCGGCTGCGGCATCAGTTCGAACTGAGTCACCGATGCGGCGCCGTGGCGGTTCGAGGTGCCGACGCAATCGGACCCGGTGTCGCCGCCACCGATCACGACCACGTGCTTGCCGGTGGCCTTCAACTGGTCTTTCAGTTTATCGCCGGCATTGACCCGGTTTTGTTGCGGCAGGAAGTCCATCGCGAAGTGCACACCCTTCAACTGACGGCCCGGCACCGGCAAATCGCGCGGCTGCTCGGCGCCGCCGGCGATGACGACGGCATCGAAGGCTTTTTCGAGGTCTTCCGGGAAAATCGTTTCGCGCGCCATATTGCTGACGGTTGCCGGGAAATCCTTGCCAACCATCACGCTGGTGCGAAACACGACCCCCTCAGCCTCCATTTGTTCCACCCGACGGTCGATGTGCGACTTTTCCATCTTGAAGTCGGGGATGCCGTAGCGCAGCAGGCCGCCGATGCGGTCGCTCTTTTCGAACACGGTCACGGCGTGACCGGCGCGCGCCAGTTGCTGGGCCGCGGCCAGGCCGGCTGGACCGGAACCGACGATGGCGACTTTCTTGCCGGTCAGCGTGGTGGGCGGCTGGGGGACGACCCAGCCATGTTCCCAGCCGGTATCGATGATTTTGTGTTCGATCGACTTGATGCCGACCGGATCGTCATTGATACCGAGCGTACAGGCGGACTCGCAGGGCGCCGGGCAAACGCGGCCGGTGAACTCGGGAAAATTGTTGGTCGAGTGCAGGGTTTCCAGGGCGGCGCGGTAATTGCCGTGGTAAACCAGGTCGTTCCAGTCCGGGATCAGGTTGTTCACGGGACAGCCCGTGTTGCAGAACGGAATGCCGCAATCCATGCAGCGCGCGCCTTGCACCTTGGCCTGCGGATCGCTCAAGGCGATCGTGAATTCCTTGTAGTTCTTGACGCGCGTGTCAGGGGCCAGGTGGCCTTCTTCCTGACGCTTGAATTCCATGAAACCAGTGATTTTGCCCACGTTTTTTCCTTTGGTGCCCGATTAGAGTTGCCGTCACCCCGGCGAAAGCCGGGGCCCATGCTGAGCGTGTCCCTGAGGAAGTGCCGGTTCAGTATGGATCCCGGCCTGCGCCGGGACGACGGTGGTAGCGTGTTTGCATTGCGGCGGGATTACGCCACCACTTCCACCTTGTCGTTCGCCTCTTCCATGCTGCTGTTATGCATCTCTTCCAGCGCACGTTTGTATTCCGTCGGGAACACTTTGACGAATTTGCTGCGACCTACCGCCCAGTCGTCGAGCAGGTTGCGGGCGCGGGTGCTGCCGGTATGCTTGAAATGGCGTTGCACCAGGCGTTTCAAAATGGCCTCGTCGGACTCGCGCTCGCTTTCGCGCGACTGGCTGTGCCAGGCCGACGCGTCAGTCTGGTCGCGCGTGCTCAGCACCGGTTCCAGGTTCACCATCGTCAGATTGCAGCGTTTCTCGAAATCGCCTTCCGGGTCATATACATACGCGACGCCGCCCGACATGCCGGCCGCAAAGTTGCGTCCCGTCTCGCCCAGCACCACGACCGTGCCGCCCGTCATGTATTCGCAGCCATGGTCGCCGCAGCCTTCGACCACCGCCGTCGCGCCGGAGTTACGCACGGCAAAACGTTCACCGGCGACGCCATTAAAGAAGGCTTCACCGGAAATCGCACCGTACAGCACCGTGTTGCCCACGATAATGTTGTCCACCGCCCAGCCGCGGAATTCGGTATTCGGCCGCACGATGATGCGTCCGCCCGACAAACCCTTGCCGACGTAATCGTTGCCTTCGCCGACCAGGTCAATCGTGATGCCGGCGGCAAGGAAGGCCGCGGCCGACTGGCCCGCCGTCCCTTGCAACTGGATATGGATGGTGTCGTCCGGCAAACCGGCGTGGCCGTAGCGCTGCGCCACTTCGCCCGACAACATGGTGCCGACTGTGCGATTGACGTTGCGCACCGGCGAAATGAACGAGACGCGCTCGCCCTTCTCCAGTGCGGCCTTGGCTTGCGCGATCAATTTATGGTCGAGCGCCTTGTCGAGGCTGTGATCCTGCGCGCCGGTATGGAAAATCGACTGGCCGCTGGTGTTTTCCGGCTGATAGAAAATGGCCGAGAAATCCAGGCCGCTGGCTTTCCAGTGGGCGATGGCTTTCGATTTGTCCAGCAAATCGGCGCGGCCGATCAGTTCGTCGTAGGTGCGGATGCCCAGTTGCGCCATCAGCTGGCGGGCTTCTTCGGCGACAAAGAAGAAGTAATTGACGACGTACTCAGGCTTGCCGGAAAACTTGGCGCGCAGGATAGGGTCTTGCGTTGCCACGCCTACCGGGCAGGTGTTCAAGTGGCATTTACGCATCATGATGCAACCCTCGACCACCAGCGGCGCGGTCGCAAAACCGATTTCGTCGGCGCCCAGCATGGCGGCAATGACGACGTCGCGGCCGGTTTTCATCTGGCCGTCGGCCTGCACGCGGATGCGGCTTCTTAAACCGTTCAATACCAGCGTCTGCTGGGTTTCGGCCAGGCCGAGCTCCCACGGCGTGCCAGCATGTTTCACCGACGACAACGGCGAGGCGCCGGTGCCGCCGTCGTGACCAGCCACCACCACGTGGTCGGCCTTCGCCTTGGTGACGCCGGCGGCGACGGTGCCGATGCCCACTTCCGACACCAGTTTCACCGAGATCGATGCGCGTGGATTGGCGTTTTTCAGGTCGTGGATCAGCTGGGCCAGATCTTCGATCGAATAAATATCGTGGTGCGGCGGCGGCGAAATCAGGCCGACACCCGGCACCGAGAAACGCAGCGCGGCAATGTACTGGGTAACCTTGTGGCCCGGCAGCTGACCGCCTTCACCCGGTTTTGCGCCCTGCGCCATCTTGATTTGAATCTGGTCGGCGGAATTGAGGTACTCGGTGGTGACGCCGAAACGGCCGGACGCCACCTGCTTGATTTTTGAGCGCAGCGAGTCGCCTTCCTGCAACGGAATGTCAACCACGACGTTCTGTTCGCCGATGACCGACGCCATGGTCTGGCCCTGGCGAATTGGAATGCCCTTCAGTTCCTGGGTGTAGCGGAACGGATCTTCGCCGCCTTCTCCCGTGTTCGACTTGCCGCCGATGCGGTTCATGGCGATGGCCAGCGTGGCGTGCGCCTCGGTCGAAATCGAGCCGAGCGACATGGCGCCGGTGGCAAACCGCTTGACGATTTCCTTGGCCGGCTCGACTTCGTCAATCGAAATCGCTTTGCTCTGGTCGACCTTGAACTCGAACAGGCCGCGCAGAGTCAAATGGCGGCGCGACTGGTCATTGATCAGCTGCGCGTATTCTTTATAGGTGCTGAAATTGTTGGCGCGGGTCGCGTGCTGCAGTTTTGCGATGGCATCCGGCGTCCACATATGGTCTTCACCACGCACGCGGAAGGCGTACTCGCCGCCGGCGTCGAGTGCGTGCGCCAGCACCGGGTCGGGGCCGAACGCGAGGTTATGCAGGCGCAGCGCTTCTTCGGCCACTTCAAACAGGCCGATGCCTTCGACGTTCGACGAGGTGCCCTTGAAATATTTGTTAACCAGCGACTTGTTCAGGCCCACGGCTTCGAAAATCTGCGCGCCGCAGTAGGACATATAGGTCGAGATACCCATCTTCGACATCACCTTCATGAGGCCCTTGCCGACCGCCTTGGTGTAGTTGTAGATGGCGGTGTCGGCGGACAGGTCGCCGGGCAGGCCAGCGGCCAGCTCGACCAGTGTTTCCATGGCCAGGTAGGGGTGGACGGCTTCCGCGCCGTACCCTGCCAGCAAGGCAAAGTGGTGGGTTTCGCGGGCGGAACCGGTTTCAACCACCAGGCCGGTGGAGGCGCGCAGGCCGCGGCCGACCAGGTGCTGGTGGATGGTCGAGGTGGCCAGCAGCGCGGGGATGGCGACCTGGTCGGCAGCGACGTTGCGGTCGGAAACGATCAGGATGTTGTGGCCGGATTTGACGGCGTCGACCGCTTCGGCGCAGAGCGAGGCCAGCGAGGCTTCGATACCCTCTTTACCCCAGCCGACCGGGTAGCAGATATTCAGCTCATACGACTTGAACTTGCCGCCCGTGTGCTGGGTGATGTTGCGCAGACGCGCCATATCGTTAAAGCCCAGCACCGGCTGCGACACTTCCAGGCGCATCGGCGGGTTGACGTTGTTCGTGTCGAGCAAGTTCGGTTTCGGGCCGATGAACGAGACCAGCGACATCACCATCGCTTCGCGGATCGGGTCGATCGGCGGATTGGTCACTTGGGCAAACAATTGTTTGAAGTAGTTATATAAAGGTTTGAGCTTGTTCGACATCACCGCCAGCGGCGAGTCGTTGCCCATCGAACCAGTGGCTTCTTCGCCCAGGATCGCCATTGGCGCCATCAGGAACTTCAGGTCTTCCTGGGTGTAGCCGAACGCTTGCTGGCGGTCCAGCAGCGAGGCGCCGGCCTTTTCGCCCAGCGCCGGGGTGTCCTTGGCGCGGTTGTGCACCAGCTGACTTTCGGACAGCTTGATTTCGTTCAGCTTGATGCGCACCGAGTTGATCCACGCCTTGTACGGCTTGCCGTTGGCGTACATGTCCTTCAACTCTTTGTCGTCGATGATGCGGCCCGCTTCCAGGTCGATCAGGAACATTTTGCCGGGCTGCAAACGCCATTTTTTGACGATGCGCGATTCGGCGATCGGCAGCACGCCCGATTCGGACGCCATGACCACCAGGTCGTCGTCGGTGACGATGTAGCGGGCCGGGCGCAGGCCGTTGCGGTCCAGCGTGCCGCCGATGTGGCGGCCGTCGGTGAAGGCCATCGCGGCGGGGCCGTCCCACGGCTCCATCATGGCCGCGTGGTATTCATAGAAGGCGCGGCGGTTGTCGTCCATGGTGGAATGGTTTTCCCAGGCTTCCGGGATCATCATCATCATGGCTTGTGCAATCGGGTAGCCGGCCATGATCAACAGCTCGAGGGCATTGTCGAAGCAGGCCGTGTCGGACTGGCCTTCATAGATAAGCGGGAACAGTTTCTGCAGGTCATCGCCCAGCACGGCCGACTTCATGACGCCTTCACGGGCACGCATCCAGTTGAAATTGCCTTTGACGGTGTTGATTTCACCGTTGTGGGCGATCAGGCGGTACGGGTGCGACAGCGGCCATTCCGGGAAGGTGTTGGTCGAGAAACGCTGGTGCACCAGGGCCAGGGCCGAGATGCAACGGGCATCCTGCAGGTCCTTGTAATACACGCCCACCTGGTCAGCCAGCAGCAAACCTTTATAAACGATGGTGCGCGCCGACATCGACGGCACGAAAAATTCCTTGCCGTGCATCAGTTTCAGCGCCTGGATTGCGTGGCCGGACGATTTACGGATCACATACAGTTTGCGCTCGAGGGCGTCGGTGACCATGATGTCGGGGCCGCGGCCGATGAAAATCTGGCGGATGACTGGTTCCTTGGCGCGCACGGTGGGCGACATCGGCATGCTGTCGTCGAGCGGCACATTGCGCCAGCCCAGCACGACCTGGCCCTCGATGCGCGCGGCGCGCTCGATTTCCTGTTCACAGGCGATGCGCGAAGCATGCTCTTTCGGCAAGAACACCATGCCGACGCCGTATTCACCGGGCGGCGGCAGCTCAATACCCTGCTTCGCCATCTCGTCGCGGAAATACTGGTCCGGGATCTGGATCAGGATCCCGGCGCCATCGCCCATCAATTTGTCGGCCCCGACCGCACCGCGGTGGTCCAGATTCTTCAAAATCAACAGCCCCTGCTCGACGATCGAGTGGCTCTTGTTACCTTTGATGTGGGCGATGAACCCGACGCCGCAGGCATCGTGTTCGTTGGCGGGATCATATAAACCTTGGGCAATCATGCGTCTCTCCACAACAAATCAGGGGTTGGAGGTTGAGAATAGTGCAATGCAACAGACAACGTCAACCCAAACAATTAGGGTCAGAGTCGAATTGTTTTGCAACATTTCTCCAGCACGATTAATTGGGGACAGAGTCAATCCAGGGGAGGTTCGGTGCTTCTGCCCTATGGCGTCACAGCGATCAGACGGGGGTTTCTTTGAAAGGACGGCCGCGTTTGGCGGGCAAAATCTGCCGTTGCGTCGTACGTTCGAGGTTTTCCTTGAACGTCAGCGAGCCGAGCGGCAGGCTGCGCATCAACGACGTCGAGATGAAATCCAGTTCATCCGGGGTGATGCCCTGGTCCACCAGCGCAATATAGGCCGCTTCGCGCTGGAACGGCGTATTGCCGAGCGCCCAAAACAGGGGATGGTCGCTGAGCAGCGTGTCGATGCGCGCGCCGGCGTGGTGGGCGTAGCTCGACCACGGGTAGTCGAGCGGCGTGGCTGATAGATGCCCGCGTACGGGATTGAGGTCGATATAACGGCTGCAGGCAAGGAAATAGCGGTCGGTGTCGACCAGCGAGGTGCGGAAGCGCCCCTGGAACAGGCTGCCATAGCGTTCGTACTTGTTGTTAAACCACGGCACGTAGTAGCGGCCCAGCTTCTGCATCATCTGCGCCAAACCCTCATTGTCGATCGGCGTGGCCAGCAGATGCACGTGGTTTGGCATCAGCACGTAGGCGTGGATCGCCACCCGATAGAATTTGGCGCATTCTTTAAGCCAGGCCATGAAGCGCTGGCAATCTTCCTCGTCGCGGACAATGGCCTGGCGATCATTGCCGCGCTGGATGACGTGATGCGGCTGGTTCGGGATGACGAGGCGTGGAGGACGGGCCATGGCAGGAATCGGAAAGGGGAGAGCGGCGGATTTTAACCAAGCCGACCGACTCTGTCCCTAATTAATCGCAAGTCGCCTCAAAAAGCGCGTGACTCTGTCCCCAATTCAAGCGAAAGCAGGTTTTCCCGAAGCAATTGCTTAAAAATTCGACACTGACCCTACCTTGGGGTGTCGCTGAATTGAGACAAAAAAATTGCTCAAAAAAGCGACACTGACCCTAATTATTAAGTACGAGCCTTGGGGAAAGGGTATTACGCGAGGGTGAAGCCGGCGGAGAGGCTGTAGCCTTCGCCGTAGGCGCTGCGCAGCGGCAGGTCCTGGGCCAGGCCGGTGCGCACTTTTTTGCGCAGGCGGTAGACCAGCATGTCCACCCGGCGGCTGGCGTCGGGATCGTCGCCACCCATGCCGGCCACAATCACCTGGCGCGGGACGGGACGGGTGTTGATGGTGAGCAAGTGCAAGAAATTGCACTCTTTTTCGGTCAGGTCGATCAGCTTGCCCGTCAACTCCAGCTGGCGCGCGCTCACGCGCAGCGTCCACTTGCTCAGCGTCGGGGTCGGCTCGTGCGGACGAACACGGCGGTCCAGCGCCTCGATGTGGGCGGCCAGCTCGGGGAACTTGATCGGCTTGGTCAGATAGTGGTCGGCGCCCAGGCGCAGGCCGAGAATCCGGTTGTCGAAGGCGACGCGGCCGGTAAGCACCAGCAAGCCGATTTCCGGATACAGCTGGCGCATGCGCGGAATCACATTGAACCCGTCCTCATCCGGCAAGCCCAGGTCGAGCACCACGACGGCAGCCGGCGTGCGCGTCAGCGCCGCCCACATTTCGCTGGCAGTGGTGGCGATGGTGACCTCATGGTCCAACTCGCGCAGGAACTCAGCCATATCGATGGCATAGTCCCCATTATCTTCAACGATCAGTATCTGCGTCATGGGTAGGCCATGTGAATGTTAGTGGTGATGGCGGACATGCGCAGGGCGCCTAACCCGGTGTTCCAGCAGGATTATCACTGCTGGGCGCAGCAGAAGCAAGTTGTTTCCCGGCATCACGAATTGGCAATTGGATTTTGAATACGGTTGGCGCCTGGCCCACTGCCGAAGTCAGTTCAATCGTGCCGCCGTGCACCTCGATCACCGAGCGCGCCATGTACAGGCCCAGGCCGCTGCCGGGCAAGCCCAGCGCATTGCGGCCACGGAAAAATTTATTGAATACCAGCCCCACTTCATCGGCGGGAATGCCGGCGCCTTCATTGCTCACTGAAAGCTCGAGATTGCTGCGCACGGCGCTTCCGGGTGCGGCAGGCACCGTGTCGCCGCGCAACACGATGGTTGAGTCGCCCGGCGAAAACTGAATCGCATTGTCGACCAGGATTTTAACCGCCAGGCGCAAGCCGGCCGGATCGCAGCGCACGCTGGCCGGCACCTCGCCCAGCGCAATGCTGACGTGGCGTCCCGCCGCGCGGGCCAGGACGGCGCCTTCCTCCAGCACCAGCTTGGGCGCCAGCGCGTCGGCCTTACGCTGGTGCCCGATGTCGAGCATGCGCTCGGGCGACAGGTAGTCGTCCAGCATCGCGATCAAGCGGTCGGCAGCCAGCCCGATCTTGCGGTAGCGCGCGCGCGTCGCCTCGTCAGCATGGTGGTGCGTCGCTTCCAGGCGCTGGATGGCGCCGTCGATGGTCGACAGCGGGGTGCGGAATTCGTGGTTGAGCATGCTGGCGAAACGGCGCCGCTCCTTGTCGCGCGCACGCCGGTCGGACAGGTCGCGCGCGATACCGACCAGCACAAGCGCGCGGCCGTCCTCGTCGAGCAACAAACGCGACGTGATTTCCAGCGCGATCAACTCGCCGTCGCTGCGCGGCACTTCGCATTCGCGCACCAGTTGCAAGCGCGTGGCGTCCCCATCGGCAAGACGCTGCAGGCGCTGGGCCAGACCGGCACCCAAGCCCGCCAGCGGGCCCGGACTGCCACCGAGTTGCTGCGCGACGTCGTTCATGGAATAGCCGAGAACGGTTTCCACAACCGGACTGACGTAGAGCGGCTTGCCGCTGGCGCAGTCGATACTCCAGGCAATATCGCCGCCCAATTCAGCGATGGCGCGAAATTGCTCCGACAGCGCAATGGCGGCGCCTGGCAGGCTTAGATCAAAATCGGCGTGAACGGACATCAGAACCTTCAATGAAGAGTGCCGCACTAGTATATGCGCCGACTTGTCAGATGTATATAAGGTTGTCATTAAACAGTTTCTTTTGGTAACAGAAATTGTTGAATGACGTTGCTTTTATAGCGATTCGAGAGGCGCAAAAATCGCTTGCAGGTCTTCTTGCGTCAGTGCCATCTTCTGCGACTCGCCTTCGGCCAGAATTGATTGCGCCAATTCCGATTTTTTTTGCTGTAGTAATTGAATCTTTTCTTCCAGTGTGCCCTTGGCAATCAGTTTGTAGACGAACACCGGTTTATCCTGGCCAATGCGCCAGGCGCGATCGGTGGCTTGCTGTTCGGCAGCCGGATTCCACCACGGATCGTAGTGGATCACGGTGTCGGCCGCGGTCAGATTCAGGCCGACGCCGCCCGCTTTCAAACTGATCAGGAAAATCGGCACCGCACCCTGCTGGAATGCGGCGACCTGGGCCGCGCGGTCACGGGTGTCGCCGGTCAACAAGGCGTAGCGGATATTGCGGGCGTTCAGTTCTTCTTCGATCAGTGCCAGCATGCTGGTAAATTGCGAAAAAACCAATATCTTGCGGCCTTCATCCAACAGATCGTCGACCATCTGCATCAAATCGATCAACTTGGCCGACGCCCCGGCAGACTTCTTCGCCGGCAACGATTTCACCAACCTCGGGTCGCAGCAGACCTGGCGCAGTTTCAGCAAGGCTTCGAGAATCACGATCTGGCTGCGCGCCACGCCTTTGCGGTCGATTTCGTCGCGCACTTTCTTGTCCATCGCCAAGCGCACGGTTTCATACAGGTCGCGCTGCGGTCCGGTCAGTTCGACCTTGCGCACCACTTCCGTCTTGCTTGGCAATTCCTTGGCAACATTGTCCTTGGTCCGGCGCAGCAGGAAGGGCCGGATGCGGCGATTCAGCAAGGTGCGCCGCACCGGATCGTCCTGGCGTTCGATCGGATGGCGGAACTGGCTGTTGAAGGTTTTTTCGTCGCCCAGCAAGCCCGGCAGCAAAAAATGAAATTGCGACCACAGTTCGCCCAGGTGATTTTCAAGCGGCGTGCCGGTCAGACACAGGCGGTGACGCGCATTGAGCATGCCGGCCGTCTGCGCCGCCTTCGAGCGGTTGTTCTTGATGTAGTGCGATTCGTCCAGGATGATCAGGTGAAACGCGTGCTCGCGCAGCTTTTCTTCGTCGCGCGGCAGCAAGGCGTAGGTCGTCAGCACCAGGTCGACTTCTTCGATCTGGTCGAACATGTCCATGCGCTCTTTGCCTTGCAGCAACAGCACGCGCAGGCCGGGCGCAAAGCGCGCGGCCTCTTCCTGCCAGTTGGTCATCAGGCTGGTCGGGGCGATCACGAGTGCCGGATTGGTGAGACGCCCAGCTTCCTTCTCCACCAAAATGTGCGCCAGCGTTTGCACCGTCTTGCCCAGACCCATGTCATCGGCCAGGATGCCGGCCAGGTCGTATTCGCGCAGGAATTGCATCCAGGCCAGACCGTCGGCCTGGTAATCGCGCAAGGTGGCCTGTAATCCCACCGGCGCCGGCACTTTTTGCACCGCGCCGAACATGCTCAGCTTGCGACCCGTTTCGCGCAGTTGTTCGCCACCAATCCAGCGCAACGCCGTGCCACGCGCCAACTCTTCCAGGCGGCTGGCGTCCAGCGTCGACAGGCGCAGTTTTCCTTTGATCTTGTCGTTAAAATACAACTCACCCAGCGTGGTCAGGATCGGTTTCACGCGGCCCCACGGCAGCGCCACGCGCTGGCCATCGGGCAACACCGCCAGCACCTGGTCGGTGTCCGCATGCGCAGCCAGGACTTCCGGATCGAAATCCGTCGGCGCGCTGCGGATCATCTGCACCAGCACCGGCAGCAGGGGAATCCGGTGGCGATTGACGACGATGCCCAGTTCCAGTTCGAACCAGGCATGGCCCGCTTCTTCCGGCTCGTCGATCTGGGCGTACCAGTTTTCCACCGGCACCACGTCATAGCGGTATTTGGGCGCACGCTGCACATGGAAACCGGCATCGGACAGCGCGTCGAGATCGTTTTCGGCAAAGCGCAGCCAGTGCGCCTGGCTTTCCAGTTGCAAGGCGCCGGCCAGGGCGTTCAGGGGCGCCGTAGCCGGCTTGTGGAAACCGCGCGCGTGCAACGCTTCCAGGGCCGCGCGCTCCGCATCGGCATCGCGCGCGATAATTTCGGTGATGTCGCCGATCTGGCGCACCACGCGCTGCGATGGATCAAAGGAAATGCGCTGGCCGTCGTAATCGAACGACAGCACGGCGAAATCGTGGGCGCGCTGGCCGGCGCCATCGGCCAGAATGACGGCGTCGAGGAGCAGCACCGGTTGCGGTTTGACGTCGTTGCGCAGGCGCTGGGTCAGCGGTTGCGGCAAGGGCATCAATTGTTGCAGGCCATGGGCCAGCAGCAATTGCGAGACGCGCCGCTTGTCGGTCCCGGCCAGCGTCGGCGCTTGCGCCACCAGGGCTTGCAGCTCGGCCAGGGTGATGTCGACGCCGCCACGGTTCAGTTCCAGCGGGCCGCAGGACAGGTTGTCGATGTACCACGGCGGGTCGGTCGGCAACATGTAGTCGATCTGGTCGGCCGCGCTGTGGGTGTTGCCCGGCGGCGGCGCCACGCACCAGCCGAGACGCGCATTCTTGCCTTCGTCGCGCCAGGCCAGGTTGGCCTCGCGCATCGGTCCCTGCTGCAGCGGATACACCAGCCCATTGCCCATGTCGGACCAGGAGTTGGCCCACAGTAATTTACCTTGCTCGAGCAGCATCTGCAGCAAGATGGCGCCGACTTTGCCCTTCGGCTCGGTGGCGCTGGTGGTCTGGGTGGACCCGCTGCGCATGGCGATAAAGAAGCGCACCAGGTCTTCGTCCTCGCCTTCCAGGTAACTAGGCGGGGCTGACAGCAAGGTAAACACTTCGCTCACCGGGCTGGCCGAGGCCACATCGCCGTTCGGGCGCAAGCGCGCTTTGCACAGGCACACGGCGACATGGCGACCACCGCTGGTGGGCGCCATCACATACACGAATTTGTACTGGATCAGCTTGGGATCCTTGACCTCGTCGGTCAGCTTGGGCTGCGGATGCGCCGCCGCCTCGACCCGCTGCAGCCAACTGGTGACCGATGCGGGCAGCGCGGGCGAACGCGCAGGGCTACTGGCTGGAGGGGTGTCGCCGGCATCGTCGCGGTGAAAATCAACTGTGTGCATGGGTCTCTAAGGAATGTATCAAAAGCAACAACACCAGTTATTATCTCTTATCCGGGCGGTTCTGTTTTGTTCCTGACTTCAGTTCACACAGAAAAGTTTTATTGCTGAAATTATTCGACGCCGCCCGCGCCCCCCTCCCCCAGCGCCGCGCGCATTCCTACGGCGCGCTGTTGACCAAGTAGCGTTGCGTCGACGCGACTGATTCGCCGGCTGATGGCTGCTTAGTCGGCACACCGCCTGGTGTCAAGACTGGCGCATTCTCGTCGAATGCGTATGATTGCCCGCTTGACTGACCGCCCCGGACTCACTGACACATGCTGCCTTCCATCGAACAACGCCTTGCCCTCGAACTCGTCGCCAAACCTGCGCAGGTGGCCGCCGCCATCGCCTTGCTCGATGAAGGTGCCACTGTGCCCTTCATCGCCCGTTACCGCAAGGAAGCCACGGGCGGACTCGACGACATCCAGTTGCGCCTGCTGGAAGAACGCTTGCGCTACCTGCGCGAGCTGGAAGACCGGCGCGCCGCCATCGTCGCGTCGATCACCGAGCAGAACAAGATGACGCCGGCCTTGCTCGACGCGATCACCCACGCCGAAGACAAGACCCGCCTCGAAGATTTGTACTTGCCCTACAAACAGAAACGCCGCACCAAGGCGCAGATCGCCATCGAAGCGGGCCTGGCGCCGCTGGCCGACGCGCTCCTGGCCGATCCCATGCTGACACCGGAACAAGCCGCCGCCGCCTACCTGCGCGATCCGTTCAGCAATGAGGACGGCAGCGCCAACCCGGGCGTGGTCGACGCCAAGGCGGCGCTGGACGGCGCGCGCCAGATCCTGATGGAGCGCTTTGCCGAGGACGCCGGGCTGCTGAAAAGCTTGCGCGAGTATGTGCAGGAACACGGCATCGTCGAATCGAAAGTGGTCACGGGCAAGGAAGATGAAGGCGAAAAGTTCGCCGACTATTTTGATTACTCGGAAACCATCGGCACCGTGCCCTCGCACCGCGCGCTGGCACTGCTGCGCGGACGCCGCGAAGGCATGCTGGACGTCACCTTGCGGCTCGACACCGAGCTTGAAAAACCAAAATGGGATGCGCCGCACAACCCCTGCGAAGGCCGCATCGCCGCCCGTTTCGGCATCAAGAACACGGGTCGTCCCGCCGACAAATGGCTGGCGGACACGGCGCGCTGGACCTGGCGCGTCAAAAGTTTCATGCACCTGGAATCGGAATTGATGGGCGCCCTGCGTGAACGCGCCGAGCTCGACGCGATCCAGGTGTTCGCCTTGAACCTGAAAGCGCTGCTGCTGGCCGCCCCGGCCGGCCCGCGCGCCACCATGGGCCTCGATCCGGGCTTGCGTACCGGCGTCAAGGTCGCCGTGGTGGACACCACCGGCAAGGTTGTCGATACCGCTGTCATCTACCCGCACCAGCCGAAAAACGACTGGGAAGGGTCGCTCCACACGCTGGGCAAGCTGGCCGCCAAGCACAATGTGTCGCTCATTTCGATCGGCAACGGCACCGGTTCGCGCGAGACCGATAAATTGTCGCTCGACCTGATCAAGCAGCAGCCCGAACTGAAACTGACGAAGATTGTCGTCTCGGAAGCGGGCGCATCGGTTTATTCCGCATCCGAATTCGCGTCGAAGGAGTTGCCCGACATGGATGTGTCCCTGCGCGGCGCCGTGTCGATTGCGCGCCGCCTGCAGGATCCGCTGGCCGAACTGGTCAAAATCGACCCGAAATCGATCGGCGTGGGTCAGTATCAACACGATGTGAGCCAGAGCCAGCTGGCCCGTTCGCTCGACGCGGTGGTGGAAGATTGCGTCAATGCGGTAGGCGTCGATGTGAATACGGCCTCGGCGCCGCTGCTGGCGCGCGTGTCCGGCCTGTCGGCCAGCGTGGCGCAGAGCATCGTCAGCTACCGCGATCTGAAAGGGGCATTCGCCTCGCGCGCGGCCTTGAAAAGTGTCCCGCGCCTTGGCGATAAAACCTATGAACAGGCCGCCGGCTTTTTGCGCGTGATGGGCGGCGCCAATCCGCTCGATGCCTCGGCGGTGCACCCGGAATCCTATCCGCTGGTCGAAAAAATCCTGGCCGACCTGAAAAAAGACCTGAAAGGCGTGATCGGCGAGGCGGCCCTGCTGAAATCGCTCAATCCTGCGCGCTATGCCGACGATAAATTCGGCGTGCCGACCATTACCGATATTTTGAAAGAGCTGGAAAAGCCGGGACGCGATCCGCGCCCGGAGTTTTCCACGGCGACGTTCAAGGAAGGCGTCGAAGAAATCCGCGACCTGCGGCCGGACATGATTCTCGAGGGTGTGGTCACCAACGTGGCGGCATTCGGCGCCTTTGTCGACATCGGCGTGCACCAGGATGGCCTGGTCCATATTTCGGCGCTGTCGAATACCTTCGTGAAGGATCCGCACACGGTGGTCAAGGCGGGACAGGTCGTCAAAGTCAAGGTGCTGGAAGTCGACGAGAAGCGAAAACGCATTGCGTTGACCATGCGCCTGACCGACAGCGCACCGCAAGCAGGTTCAAAACCGGAACAGCGACCGGACCGCAACGACCGCACGCGCGTGGCGCAGCAAAACAAAAAGGATGAACGGGTGCCAACGGCGGGCGGCGCAATGGCAGCGGCGTTTGCGAAGTTTAAAAAATAGGTAAAATGGTGCCATTCATTCATTTACCCTGAGGCAGCCATGAGCGACGTACAAACCTGGATCAAAGAGACCGTGAACAGCACCCCTGTCGTACTGTTCATGAAAGGCACGGCCCAGTTTCCACAGTGCGGCTTTTCCGGCCGCGCCATTCAAATCCTGAAATCCTGCGGCGTCGAGAACATCGCCACAGTGAACGTGCTGGAAGATCCGGAAGTTCGCCAGGGTATCAAGGATTATTCGAACTGGCCAACCGTGCCGCAGCTGTATGTCAAAGGCGAATTCGTCGGCGGCACCGACATCATGAACGAGATGTTCGCGTCCGGCGAACTGAAGGCCCTGCTGGATGCCTGAGGCCAAGCCGCGCCGGATCGTTGTTGCCATCACAGGCGCCACCGGCGCGGTGTATGGCGTGCGGCTGCTGCAGCTCCTGGGCGCCATTCCCGGCGTCGAAACGCACCTGGTGGTTTCCGACGCCGCGGCCCTGACCCTGCAAACCGAAGTGGGCATGCAGCGGCGCGACGTCGAAGCCTTAGCGCACGTCGTGCATAAAAATCGTGAGATTGGCGCCACCATTGCCAGCGGCTCGTTCCAGAGCGACGGCATGGTGATTGCACCTTGTTCGATGAAAACCCTGGCCGCTGTGGCACTGGGCCTGTCGGACAACCTGATCGCGCGCGCGGCCGATGTGGTGCTCAAGGAGCGCCGCCGGCTCATCTTGATGGTGCGCGAAACGCCATTCAACCTGGCGCACCTGCGCAACATGACGTCCGTGACCGAAATGGGCGGCATTATCTTCCCGCCACTGCCAGGCTTTTATCAGAAGCCGGCGTCGATCGAGGAAATGGTCGACCACACCGTGGCCCGTGTCATCGATCTGCTTGGCATTGACCATACGCTGGCGCCACGCTGGGCCGGCATCAAGGCCAGCTGACAGGTCAGCGTTTCTCGAACACGCTCTCGGTACGCTTCTGTTCCCTGGCTTCTTCCACCATGTGCCGCTGCGCGATACGCTTGCGCATCACTTCGGCATGCTGGGCAGCTGTCATTGGGGGGACGGTCATCAAGTCTTTCAACTTCGCGGTATTGCTGTAGTTACTTTTCATGGACGGCACTATCCTCGGCGGAAACACGTAACAAAAGGCAAGAACGCTACGCCTTGATTATGGCGCACGATCCGCATTTGTGCTGGTCCGCTTGAAGATATTGTGAAATGCAGTCACTCACGCGTGGCAAGCACGCGCTGAAAAGGCAGCCGCTGGCACGGCTGCGTCGCAAGCAACGACCTACTTCTGGTAATTAACGCGGACCAGCATGCGGATGAATTCACGCGCCAGCTGGCGGTGATGTTCATCGAGGCGCTGCAGATCCGAGATCAGCTTCACGTCCGCCGATTCAAAACGTGGCACGCCAGCGCCGTCGCCATTGGCAGCAGCATCGTTGTCGCCACCGAAACGCAGCCAGTCGGCAGGTACGCCAAGCCACTGCGCGATCATGCGCAGTTTTTCTTGCGTCGGGATCGCTTCGCCGACCAGCCATTTACGAGCGGCATGGACGGTAATCGGGCGACCTTCAAAACGTACATTGAATTCACGGGCCAGGCGGGTTGGGCTGTCCGGGGAGTAATGGGCATTTTTCAGAGCCGTCTGCAGGCGTTCGCTGAAATTTTCGCGTTCGTTTGTCGAGTTCATAGGTGCGGGTGGTGGATTAACGACGCTCGGCGCGCTAGGGGTGGAAAAATTTGTGACAATTCCGACAGTGTTATTTAACATAGTTGTGATTATTGAGAGAATTACAGGGGTTTAACGCATCGTGCCACAAAGTTGGTATGTTTGTGCAGGACAAGGCAAAAATAAAAATGGCTAGATGGTCAAAATACGGGCAATTCAAGTCAGTAAATACTAAAAATGCTGAATAAAATGCAGTAAATCCTGCATGTACCACTAGGAACAAATCGATTTAAATTAATTTTTACGCTTGATCGCAAGCATCTGTTAATTGTTTACTTAACGCAACAACCTCTTCACTTGCGCTCTATGGCAAGCCGGTCCTCGAGCGCAGCGTTGAGCGCTTAAGATGTTGCTCAACGTGCATTATTAAGTGAAAAAACAGCCATCCGCTTACTGTAAATACGAAGAGTAAAGCCAGAAAATTCAGCATTTGTTACGAGAAGTTTATATGTTGCACTATGTTACTTTAAGAAACATACCGAAAAGGGGGTGAAAATACGTGACGGCGTGACATGGCCCTGAAACACCCTGCCCCTGCCTTGGTCCGCCGCTGAGCGCGCAGAAGAAGAAAACGCGGCAAACCGCGATTTTTGCGCCGGAAAAGATCGGCGCGCTACAATGTAATTGACGTTGACGTAAACGGAAATCAACGCGCATCGTGCGGTTTCACCCCTCGCATAGCGCAAATTCCCCTATTTTTAACCTCTGTCCACCACAACCATGCGTACCTATACCATCGCCGAACTGGCCAAAGAATTCGACCTGACGGCCCGTGCCATTCGCTTCTATGAAGACCACGGCCTGCTCAGCCCGATGCGCGAAGGATCCGGCCAACGCAGCCGGGTCTACACGGCGCGCGACCGAACCCGCCTGAAGCTGACCCTGCGCGGCAAACGGCTGGGCCTGACCCTGTCTGAAATCAAGAGCATCGTCGACATGTATGAGTCGCCCAAAGACACCGTGGCGCAAACGGAACGTTTCCTGGGTGTGCTGACCCACCAGCGCGCCACGCTCGAGCAGCAACGCGTCGATATCGACATGGCGCTGGCCGAGATCGCTGCGCACGAGGACGAGTGCCGGCGCATGCTGGCCGAGGCAGGTGTCGCTCAGGCTGCCGCCACGGCCTGAGCGACCGACACACGGCTGGCTTGACGTTTACGTTAACGTCACTTGCGCGTATCATCGCCTTTCCTTACCGCGCACTTTTGTGGAGACGACATGCTGCACCTACCAGGCTTGACCTTTGACCATGGCGAAGACATCGCCGCGCTGCGCGAAGCGATCCAGCAATTCGCTGCCGCCGAAATCGCCCCGCGCGCTGCCGAGATTGACCGCAGCGACCAGTTTCCAATGGACCTGTGGCGCAAGATGGGCGAGCTGGGCGTGCTCGGCATTACCGTGAGCGAGGAATACGGTGGCGCCAATATGGGCTATCTGGCCCACATCGTCGCGATGGAAGAAATTTCGCGCGCGTCCGCTTCGGTCGGCCTGTCGTACGGCGCTCACTCGAATCTGTGCGTCAACCAGATCAAGCGCAACGGTACTGAAGCACAAAAACAGAAATATCTGCCGAAACTCATTTCCGGTGAACACATCGGCGCGCTCGCCATGTCCGAGCCGAATGCCGGTTCCGACGTCGTCAGCATGAAACTGCGCGCCGATTTGAAGGGCGACCGCTACGTTCTGAACGGCACCAAGATGTGGATTACCAATGGCCCCGACGCCGACACCCTCGTGGTGTACGCCAAGACCGACCTGGACGCCGGTGCGCGCGGCATGACCGCCTTCCTCATCGAGAAAAGCTTCAAGGGTTTCTCGGTTGCGCAAAAGCTCGACAAGCTCGGCATGCGCGGCTCGCACACGGGTGAACTGGTGTTCCGCGATTGCGAAGTGCCGGTCGAGAACGTTCTGGGCGGCCTCGGCAAGGGCGTCAACGTGCTGATGTCAGGCCTCGATTTCGAGCGCACTGTGCTCTCCGGCGGCCCGCTCGGCATCATGGCCGCGTGCATGGATGCGGTCGTGCCGTACGTGCATGAACGCAAGCAGTTCGGCCAGGCGATCGGCGAGTTCCAGCTGATGCAGGGGAAGCTGGCAGACATGTATTCGACCATGATGGCCTGCAAGGCGTATGTCTACGCAGTAGGACAGGCATGCGACCGCGCCGGCTCGCCCGAAGCCGTGCGCGCCCTGCGCAAAGACGCTGCCGGCGCGATCCTGTATTCAGCCGAAAAGGCGACCTGGATGGCCGGCGAAGCGATCCAGACGCTGGGCGGCAATGGCTACATCAACGAGTATCCGGTCGGGCGCTTGTGGCGCGACGCGAAGCTGTACGAAATTGGTGCGGGCACCAGCGAAATTCGCCGGATGCTGATCGGGCGCGAGTTGTTTGGCGAAACAATGTAAACGGTTTATTTATTTATTACCGCTCCACTTGTCACGTCTGTCCATAAACTGAATGGAGAACACCATCATGAATGATCCTATCGTTATCGTCGGCGCAGCGCGCACCCCCATGGGCGGGTTTCAGGGCGATTTTTCTTCTCTCTCCGCGAGCGACCTCGGCGCCGTCGCCATCAAGGCAGCCGTCGAACGCGCCGGTCTCGATCCCACCCTGGTCGAACACGTTTATTTCGGTAACTGCCTGATGGCGGGCCAGGGCCAGGCCCCGGCTCGCCAGGCCCTGATCAAGGCCGGCCTGCCGGTTTCCACCGGCGCCGTGACCCTGTCCAAAATGTGCGGCTCGGCCATGCAGAGTGCAATCTTCGCGCACGATGCCCTGCTCGCTGGCAGTGCCGACGTGATTGTCGCCGGCGGCATGGAATCGATGACCAATGCGCCGTACCTGATCCCGAAAGCGCGCGGCGGCTACCGCATTGGCCATGGCATCATGTTCGACCACATGATGCTCGACGGCCTGGAAGACGCCTACAGCCGCAACGAAAAAACCGGTGAAGGCCGCTCGATGGGCACCTTCGCCGAAGAGTGCGTGGCCAGCTACCAGTTCACGCGCGAGCAGCAGGATGCGTTTGCCATCGCATCGGTCCAGCGCGCCCAGCACGCCACCGCAGAGGGCCATTTCAAGTGGGAGATCGCGCCGGTCACCGTGAGCGGCCGCGGCGGCGACACCGTCATCGAAAAAGATGAGGGCCCGCTCAAGGCCAAACTGGAAAAAATCCCGAGTCTGCGCGCCGCCTTCAAAAAAGACGGCACCATTACGGCCGCCTCCTCGTCGTCGATCAACGACGGCGCCGCCGCTCTGGTGATGATGCGCGCCTCGAAAGCGGCCGAACTGGGCCTGTCGCCAATCGCGCGCATCGTCGCCCACGCCACGCATGCGCAAGCGCCCGACCTGTTCACCACGGCGCCGATCGGCGCGCTCCATAAACTGTTCAAGAAAACCGGCTGGCGCGTCGGCGAGGTTGACCTGTTCGAGATTAACGAAGCCTTTGCCGCGGTGCCGATGGCGGCCATGAAGGACCTCGACATCCCGCACGATAAAATCAATATCCACGGCGGCGCATGCGCGCTGGGCCACCCGATCGGCGCATCCGGCGCCCGCATTCTGGTGACGCTGATGGGCGCACTGAAACAGACCGGCGGCAAGCGTGGCGTTGCGGCACTGTGCATCGGTGGCGGCGAAGCGACCGCAATGGCCATCGAAATGGTATAAAACGATACTTGTCGAATAGTGGGAGAACGGATGTCAACTGCACTCATTCTGGGCGCTTCGCGCGGCATTGGCCATGAACTGGTGCGCCAGTACCGTGCCGACGGCTGGCGCGTCATCGCCACCGCACGCAAGCAGTCCGACTGCGACGCCCTGAAAGAAATGGGCGCCGAAGCGCATCTGCTGGATGTCAACGACACGGCCGGCATCGCCGCCATGGGCTGGAAGCTCGACGACGAGCGCATCGACGCGGCCTGGCTGGTGGCCGGCGTCTACGGCCCCCGCCATGCGGGCTTTCCGACCGACGTCGAATTCGATGAGGTCATGCACACCAACGTCCTGTCGGCGATGCGTTTGCTGCCGGTGGTGGCACCGCTGGTGGCAGCCGTGCGCGGCAAGGTGGCCGTGATTTCGTCGCGTATGGGTTCGATTGGCGAGCGCACCAGCGCCAGCGGCTCGCTGTACCGCGCCAGCAAGGCGGCACTGAACTCGGTCCTGAAAGACACGGCCCTGACTTACGGCGGCGCCGGCGCCACCTGCGTCGCCTTTCACCCGGGCTGGGTGCAAACCGACATGGGCGGCAGCGGCGCCGACCTGGTGGTGGCCGACAGCGTGCGTGGTATGCGCACGGCGCTGGCCGGCATCAAGCCAGAGGCCAACGGTTCCTTCCTCAACTACGACGGCACCAGCCTTCCCTGGTAAAGCGAATCTGACGCCATGATCCTCACCGAAGAACACGCCATGATCCGCGACGCCCTGCGCAGCTTTGCGCAGGCGCGCCTGGTACCCAACGCCGCGCGCTGGGATCGCGAACACCATTTCCCGCAAGCGGAGTTGAAAGAGCTGGCGGCGCTGGGCGCGTTCGGCGTAGCCGTGCCCGAGCAATACGGCGGTGCCGGCCTCGATTACGTCGCCCTGGCGCTGGTGCTGGAAGAAATCGCTGCCGGCGACGGCGGCACCTCGACCATCATCTCGGTCAACAACTGCCCGGTATGCTCGATCGCCATGATGTATGCGAACGAGGCGCAAAAGGTGCAATGGCTCACGCCCCTGGCCAGCGGCGCCATGCTGGGCGCGTTTGCGCTGACCGAGCCGCACACGGGCAGCGATGCGGCGGCATTGCGCACCACGGCCGTACGCGCTGGCGACAGCTATGTCATCAACGGCTCGAAACAGTTCATCACCAGCGGCAAATACGGCGACGTCGCCATCGTCATGGCGGTAACCGACAAGGCAGCCGGCAAACGCGGCATCAGCGCGTTCTGGGTGCCGACCGATACCCCTGGCTACATCGTGGCCGGGGTCGAGCAGAAGATGGGCCAGCACTCGTCGGACACGGCGCAAATCCTGTTCGATAATTGCCGCATCCCCGTGGAAAACCTGATCGGCGAGGAGGGGCAAGGTTACAAGATTGCCTTGTCCGGCCTCGAGGGCGGGCGCATCGGGATCGCCTCGCAGGCGGTCGGCATGGCGCGCGCCGCGTTCGACGCGGCCCTGGCCTATGCCAGGGAGCGCGAGAGCTTCGGCAAGCCGATTTACGAGCACCAGGCGGTGCAGTTCAGGCTGGCCGACATGGCCACCAGAATCGAAGCGGCGCGCCAGCTGATTCACCATGCGGCAATGATGAAGGACGCCGGCCTGCCCTGCCTGAAGGAAGCGGCGATGGCAAAACTGTTCGCATCCGAAATGGCCGAGCGCGTGGTGTCGGACGCCATGCAGGTCTTCGGCGGCTACGGCTATGTGAGCGATTTTCCCATCGAGCGTATCTACCGCGACGTGCGCGTTTGCCAGATCTACGAAGGCACCAGCGACATCCAGAAGATCCTGATCGCGCGCGCCCTGTGATAGCGCCGCCGGTCACCATCCACCCGCTGGAGCCGGGCCAGCTCCCGGCCTTGTTCGCCTATCTCGACGAGCACTTGCGCGACAATGGCAAAAACGGCACGCCACTGTTCCAGCCGCAGTCGCGCAGCGAGTCGACCTTTCCGGCCGACCGCAAGGCCGCGTTTGCGAATGGCCTGGCCACGCCGCTTGGCCTGCCCGGCTGGCGCCGCGCCTGGATCGCGCGTGACGCCAGCGGCGCCATCGCCGGCCACATCGACCTGCGCGCGCGGCCCGAAAAAGCCGCGGCCCACCGCGTGATGTTGGGCATGGGCGTGCAGCGCAAGCACCGCCGCCAGGGTCTCGCTACCCACCTGCTGCGCGCGGCCCACGCATGGGCGCTGCAGGAAACCACGCTCGACTGGATCGACCTTGAACTCCTCACGAGCAACCTGCCGGGACGCGCGCTGTATCTCGCCAACGGGTACGTGATTACCGGCGAAGTGGCCGACATGTTCCGGATCGATGGCGAGGCGTTGGGCTATACCTTCATGACGCTGGGACTGCGCTGACCATTCCTGCAGTGACACCCCCGAGATCCACCCAAGCAAGTGAAATCGCTTGGCTTCGTCCTGGCGGGCGCAACTGGGAGTGGCACAATCGTGGCATTCCGAAAGCCCCCTCGACTCACAGCGAACGGCTTATTGCGTGAGTACACTGACCTTGTCGATCGTAAAACTGGTCTGGGCGATCGAATCTTCCACCATGACATAGGTCAGGATCACCGTTTGCCCCTTGTACGGCAGCAGGTTGAAGCTACGGGTGGTGTAACCCGTCGCCTTGTTCAGGTTGGTGTACGTCGCCAGCGTGCCCAGCACGGTTCCAGCCGTATTCCTGACCGCCACCTCGAGCCGGTCGTAGGCCATGGTCGTGGTGGTTTCGGCGCTATCGATGTGCAGGGCAAAACTGAGCGTGGCAGACTTGGCTGTTGCTGGCAGCACCACGGCTTGGGCCAGGGCCTCGACCGCCATGGTGCCGTTACCGCCGAGGTAGCCGAACTGGCTGCCTTCGGCCGCGGCCTGGCCGGACCCGGCCCACGAACCGATCACCCCGACGTCACCGCTCCAACCGGTCACGCCGGCCTCGAAACCGCCGTTGACGATGCGCTCGACGCCAGATATCGCCGTCACCGTCAACGTCACCGTCAGCGCGGCGTTGGCGCTGGTGGCGCTGGTTGGGGCGGCCGCCGAGTCGGTGACCTTGACGCTGAACACGGCGCCAGTGTCGGCTGCCTTGGTAACCAGGCTGTAGCTGGCCGCCGTGGCGCCGGCAATCGCCGCGCCATTCCGCAGCCACTGGTACTTGTAAGGCGCGGCGCCGCCACTGGCAGTCACGGCAAACGAGGCGGTCGCCCCGGCCAGCACGCTCACACTGGCCGGGTTCGACGCGATCGCCACGGCCGGCACCTTGACTGTCAGCGTGGCGTTGCTGCTAGTAGCGCTGGTGGGCGTGGCCGCCGAGTCGGTGACCTTCACGCTGAACACGGCGCCGGTATCGGCCGCCTTGGTGACAAGACTGTAGCTGGCCGCCGTGGCGCCGGCAATCGCCACACCACTCCTCAGCCACTGATACTTGTAAGGCGCGGCGCCGCCACTGGCGGTCACGGCAAACGACGCGGTGGCGCCGGCGAGGACACTCACGCTGGCCGGGTTCGACGCAATCGCCACGGCCGTCACCTTGACGGTCAGCGTGGCGTTGGCGCTGGTGGCGCTGGTGGGCGTGGCGGCCGAGTCGGTCACCTTGACGCTGAACACGGCGCCGGTATCGGCTGCCTTGGTGACCAGGCTGTAGCTAGCCGCGGTGGCGCTGGCAATGGCCGCGCCATTGCGCAACCATTGGTACTTGTAGGGCGCGGTGCCGCCGCTGGCGCTCACGGCAAACGAGGCAGTGGCGCCAGCAAGCACGCTCACGCTGGCCGGCTGCGATGCAATCGCCACGCTCGGCAGGGTGACCGTCAGGGAGGCGTTGGCGCTGGTGGCGCTGGTGGGCGTGGCGGCCGAGTCGGTCACCTTGACGCTGAACACGGCGCCGGTATCGG
>NZ_JAQQPS010000017.1:0-155197 GCF_036688685.1 Massilia sp. S19_KUP03_FR1
GGCGCCCACGTTTGCATTGATCGGCGACGCAAGACGCTGACAGCAAAACAGCCGCGCTGTTGGCGGCTGTTTTTTGAAGGGACTGCATGGTCGGGGTGAGAGGATTCGAACCTCCGGCCTCTACGTCCCGAACGTAGCGCTCTACCGGGCTAAGCTACACCCCGACGGCAATGCGAGCCTGAAAAAAGAAACGGGAAAGCAGAATGTAATTCCGCTTTCCCGTCATTGTCAATTGCTACTGAACGTACGTGGCTGGATCAGTGATTGCGGTCCACCGCAAACGTGCACAACTGCAGCAAATTCTGTTTGAATTCCGTCTCCGGCAAATCGGCAATCGCGCTGGCGGCGCGGTCGGCGGCCCTCACGGCGGCGTCGCGCGTGTAATCGAGCGCACCGCTGCTGGTGACGGCGGCGAGCACCGCGTCGAAATGCGACTCGTCGCCGTTTTCGATGCATTCGCGCACCAGCTCGCGCTGGGCCCGCGTGCCGTTTTCCATCAGCCAGATCAGCGGCAGCGTCGGCTTGCCTTCGCGCAGGTCGTCGCCGACGTTCTTGCCGATTTCAAGGGCGTCGCCAGCGTAGTCGAGCACGTCGTCGATCAGCTGGAAAGCGGTGCCGAGCGAGCGGCCGTATTCACCAGCGGCCTCGATGTGCGCCTCGCCAGCGCCGGCGACCAGGGCGCCGAGCTGAGCGGCCGCTTCGAACAGCTTGGCTGTTTTCGAGCGGATCACGTTCAGGTAACTTTCCTCGGTCACATCCGGGTCGTGCATGTTGAGCAGCTGCAGCACCTCGCCTTCGGCAATCACGTTGGTCGCATCCGACAGGATTTGCTGGACCCGCATATCGTTCAGGCCGACCATCATTTGGAATGAACGCGAATAGAGGAAGTCGCCGACCAGTACCGACGCGGCGTTGCCAAACAGGGCGTTGGCGGTCTGGCGTCCGCGCCGCATCGACGATTCATCGACGACGTCGTCGTGCAGCAGCGTGGCGGTGTGGATGAACTCGACGGTGGCGGCCAGCTCGTGGTGGGCGACACCCTCGTAGCCGTGGGCATTGGCAAGTAACAGCACCAGCACGGGACGGATGCGCTTGCCCCCGGCGCTGATGATGTATTCGGCGATTTGATTGACCAGGCTCACCTCGGAATGCAGGCGCTGACGGATCACCCGGTTGACAGCCTCCATGTCGGTGGCGATCGAGTGGGCAATATTGTTCTGCTGTGCGGGTAGGAGAGCGGCGGACAAGGCGAACCTGCGAGTGACGATAGTGCCAGCATTATACGGCATGCACGCAGGCGCCGTCCCCGCGCAGGCGGGGACGCGTACCACCTTGATTTCACGAGGACGTCAACGCGCAAGTTGTCGACATACCACGAACAGAAGCAACGTGGATGACTTTTGACGAGGATTTGTGTTCCGTGTATAATCTGCGGTTCCCCCGGTTGCGTATCAGTTTCATGGCATGTGCCGAGGGCATTTTATTTATCATTTGATGAGGTTTTCAATCATGTACGCGGTCATAAAAACCGGTGGCAAGCAATATAAAGTTGTCGCTGGCGAAAAACTTAAAGTAGAACAGATACCGGCAGACATTGGTTCCGAACTCACCATCGATCAAGTCCTCGCAGTAGGCGCGGGCGACACCATTAAATTTGGTGCGCCATTGGTCGAAGGTGCAACGGTTCTGGTTACTGTTGTGGCACACGGTCGTCACGATAAGGTGAAGATTTTCAAGATGCGTCGTCGTAAGCACTACCAGAAGCACCAAGGCCATCGTCAGAACTACACCGAAATCCAAATCGTCTCGATCAACGGCTAATCGCTGTTCGTCCAGTAACCAGAGCTATCAGGAGCATTAAATGGCACACAAAAAAGGCGGCGGCACAACGCGCAACGGCCGTGACTCAGAAGCAAAGCGCCTCGGCGTTAAAGTCTACGGCGGCCAGGCTATCAACGCCGGCGGCATCATCATCCGTCAGCGCGGCACCCCAGTGCGCGCAGGCGAAGGCGTCGGCACCGGCAAGGATCACACCCTGTTCGCGCTGATCGCAGGCAAAGTCAAGTTCGTTAAAAAAGGTATCGGTTCGAAGCAGTTCGTTACCGTTATCGCGAACGAAGCAGTTGCAGTTGAAGCCGTAGCAGCGTAATCAGGTAGTACGATCTGTAAGGCGCAAGCCTTCCATCGAAAGGCTCTGCCCAAGGTAGAGCCTTTTTAGTTTTTTGGCGGTACAAAACATGAAATTTATCGACGAAGCAAAAATCGAAGTCATCGCCGGCGACGGCGGGAATGGCTGCGCCTCGTTCTGCCGCGAAAAGTTCCGTCCATTCGGCGGGCCGGACGGCGGCGACGGCGGCAAAGGTGGATCGATCTGGGCTGTTGCAGACCGCAACATCAATACCCTGGTCGACTTCCGCTATTCGAAAATGCACAAGGGCAAAGACGGCGAGCCGGGTCGCGGCGCGGATTGCTACGGCAAGGGCGCTGACGATATCTATATGCGCATGCCGGTCGGCACCCTGATCGTCGATAACAACAACGGCGAGATCATGGCCGATCTGACCGAACACGGCCAGATGGAACTGCTCGCCAAAGGCGGCGAAGGCGGCTGGGGCAATATCCACTTCAAGTCGTCGACCAACCGCGCGCCACGGCAAAAGACCGAGGGCAAGGAAGGCGAACGGCGCGAACTGCGCCTCGAGCTCAAAGTCCTCGCGGACGTGGGCCTGCTGGGCATGCCGAATGCCGGTAAATCGACCTTCATCACGGCCGTGTCGAACGCGAAGCCGAAGATTGCCGATTACCCGTTCACGACCTTGCACCCGAATCTGGGCGTGGTGCGCGTGTCGCACGAAAAAAGCTTCGTCATCGCCGATATTCCCGGTCTGATCGAAGGCGCATCGGAAGGCGCGGGCCTCGGCCACCAGTTCCTGCGCCACCTGCAGCGCACCGGTTTGCTGCTGCACATTGTCGACTTCTCGGGATTCGGCGAAAACGTCGACCCGGTCAAGGAAGCCAAGGCGCTGGTGCGTGAACTCGAAAAATACGATGAGGAATTGCTGAACAAGCCACGCTGGCTGGTTCTCAACAAGCTCGACGTCGTGGACGAAGAAGAGCGCAAGAAAAAGGTCAAGGACTTCATCAAGAAGATGGCCTGGAAGGGTCCTTACTTCGAGATCTCGGCCTTGAGCCACGACGGTTGCCCGGAACTGGTTAACGCCATCTACAAGCACCTGGAAGAAAAGAAAGCGCAGACCTTCCGCGCCGAAGAAACCCAGATGACCGAAGAAGCGCGTGGCATTGCCTCGATCGATCCGGACGATCCGCGTTTCAAGATCCTCGAAGACTGATCTTGGCAGTATCCCTGTCGCGTGCGGGTTTGCGTGCAAGCTTGCGCGCACGGCTGTTATGGCTGTGCGCGACCGCCAGTTCGCTGGCGGCGCTCATTGCCTTGCTCGACCCTGACCGGGTCGCGCGCGCGACCGGGGAGTTTTTGATTGGCGTAAACGGCTACAGCCAGTTCTACGCAAGTTATGTCGGAGTCCGTGTCGCTACCGCGGCACTGGCTTACCTGGCAGCCGGACGGCGCGATCAGCCCCTCCTTGGCGACCTGACAGCCATGTTCCTGTTGGCGCCCCCCGCGGGCCGCCTGATCGCCGCGTTTGCGATTGGCTTGCCTACCGGATTTCTGTTTGCCGTCTGTGCGCTCGAATTGCTGGCCGGCCTCGCGCTGCTGGCATTGCGTCCGCCGTCCACGCCCTTGATTCCGCCATGACCCTTATCCAGCACGCTTCCCGCATCATCGTCAAAGTAGGTTCCTCGCTCGTCACCAATGACGGCCGCGGCCTCGACCACGCGGCGATTGCCCGCTGGGCCAGTCAGATTGCCGCTTTGCGCGCTCTCGGCAAGGAAGTCGTCCTGGTCAGTTCGGGCGCGATCGCCGAAGGCATGCTGCGGCTCGGCTTCGAGAAGCGCCCCACCGATATCCACGAATTGCAGGCCTGCGCCGCCGTCGGCCAGATGGGCCTGGCCCAAATCTACGAAACCAGTTTTCGCGCGCATGGCATCGGCACGGCGCAAGTGCTGCTCACGCACGCCGACCTGGCCGACCGCGAACGCTATCTGAATGCCCGGTCAACGCTGACCACCTTGCTGCGCCTGGGCGTGGTGCCGATCATCAACGAAAACGACACGGTCGTCACCGATGAAATCAAGTTCGGCGACAACGATACCTTGGGCGCGCTGGTGGCGAACCTGATCGAAGCCGATGCGCTGGTCATTCTCACCGACCAGCGTGGGCTGTTTTCCGCCGACCCGCGCAAGGATCCCGCCGCGCACCTGATCGCCGAGGCGCAGGCTGGCGACCCGGCGCTCGAAGCCATGGCGGGCGGCGCCGGCAGCAGCATAGGCCGCGGCGGCATGCTGACCAAGGTGCTGGCGGCGCGCCGTGCGGCCCGTTCGGGCGCATCGACCGTGATTGCCTGGGGCCGTGAAGAGGACGTCCTGACGCGCCTGGCGCAGGGCGAGGCGATCGGCACCCAACTGACCGCGCCAACCGGGCGCCTGACCGCCCGCCGCCAGTGGCTGGTCGATCACCTGCACACCACGGGCGAGGTGATGCTCGACGCCGGCGCCGTGCAGAAGTTGGTCAAGGAAGGCAAATCGCTGCTGCCGATCGGTGTCACCCGCGTGGCGGGTGAGTTCGGGCGCGGCGCGCTCATTACGTGCGTCGGGCCGGATGGCGTGGCGGTGGCGCGCGGGCTGACTAACTACACCAGCATCGAAGCGCGCCGCATCATGCGGCAGCCATCGAGCAAGATCGAGGGCATCCTCGGGTATATGGAAGGTCCGGAGTTAATCCACCGCGACAATATGGTCTTGCTGTAACGCCGCCGGCGCCATGGCGCCTTCGGGTGCCGGCGTCTTCGCCTTGAATTCGCACAGGTCGGCAATCAGGCAATTCCAGCACAGCGGTTTGCGCGCGATGCAGGTGTAGCGCCCGTGCAGGATCAGCCAGTGATGCGCATCCTGCAAAAAATCCTTCGGCACGAATTTCAATAACTTCTGTTCGACAATCTCGACCGTCTTCCCCGGCGCGATATTGGTCCGGTTCGCCACCCGAAAGATGTGCGTGTCGACCGCCATCGTGGGCTGCCCGAACGCGGTATTGAGCACCACATTCGCGGTCTTGCGGCCCACGCCCGGCAAGGCCTCCAGTGCCTCGCGCACGGGCGGCACTTCGCCGCCGTATTGATCTACCAGGATCTGGCAGGTCGCAATCACATTTTTCGCCTTGTTGTTGTACAGGCCGATCGTGGAGATATACGTTTTCAGTTCATCGACGCCCAGCGCCAGGATCGCAGCGGGCGTGTTTGCCACCGGGTACAGCTTGCGCGTGGCCTTGTTCACGCCCACGTCGGTCGACTGGGCCGACAGCAGCACGGCAATCAACAGTTCGAATGGCGTGGTGTATTCGAGCTCGGTTTTCGGATGCGGATTGGCCTGGCGAAAGCGCTGGAAGATGGTCAGGCGTTTGGCGGGATTCATGTCGGCGTGCCCTTGTTGCGTGCGCGCTCGAGGGCGGCGGCGATGATGGCGCGCTTGCGTTCCTTCTCGGCCAATTCTTCCGGCGTGTTGGTGGTCTCGGCCGTCACGTCGCGCATTTTCTGGACTGCCTTGGCCGCGAGCCGTGCATCGTTTTCAAGCCGCTCGCGCGCCAGCCTGGCGGTCCTGAAATCGTGGCGCGCGCGCGCAGCGTCCGCCTCCGGCTGCGACCAGGCGTCCCAGCCGGTCGTGGTGGTAACCGGCACCATCGCGATGCAATCGACCGGGCAGGGCGCCACGCACAGGTCGCAGCCGGTGCACAGGTCGGGCAGGATGGTGTGCATCTGCTTCGACGCGCCCAGGATGGCGTCGACCGGGCAGGCCTGGATGCACAGCGTGCAGCCGATGCACAGGCTTTCGTCGATGACGGCCACCGGGCGCGGGCGCTCTACGCCGTTGACCGGATTGATGGGAATGACGGTGCGTCCCGTGGCGCTTACCAGGCGACGGACACCTTCAATGCCGCCCGGCGGGCACTGGTTGATGTCCGCTTCACCCGCTGCGATGGCTTCGGCATACGGCCGGCAGGCGGGGTAGCCGCACTTGGTGCATTGGGTCTGCGGCAGCAGGTCCTCGAGAATGTCGGCGAGCGGTTTGGTCACGGCGTAGGCGAAAGTGGCAAAGACGTCATTATCCTGCAAATTTGCCTGATTTTACAGAAGGTTGCCTAGCGAACAGAGCGTGATGCGAAAAGGGTGTCTACTAGAAAACATACACCAAGACCAAGGAAACTATCATGTTCAAGAAACTCCTCATTCCAGTACTGATCGCAGCGACCATCTCGAGCGTGGCGGTGGCCCAGGACCGCGGCCAGGACCGCGGCCGCGATGACCGCAACCGCGGTGATAATATGCAACGCAATAACGATAACAACCGCGACAATAACCACCGTGGGAACGATCACCGCGGCAATGACCGCCGTGACGACCACCGCAACGATTATCGTGGCAACGACCAGCGCGGCCCGATGGCCCACAACCGCGGCGCCGGCCCGCGCCACGACCTGCGTCGCGGCGGCCGCTTGCCTAGCGAGTATCGCAACCGCCAATACGTCGTCAACGACTGGCGCGGTCATCGTCTGAGCTCGCCGCCACGTGGTTACCAGTGGGTGCAGACGGGCAGCGATTATGTGCTGGTGGCGGCTGCGACGGGCTTGATTGCGTCGATTCTGCTGAGCCAGTAACTCGCAGCCTGTACCAATCAAAAATGCCGCGAAATTCGCGGCATTTTTGATTTCGGCGGCGCCTCGATCAACCGTGCGCCTTGATGAACTCACCAATCTTCGGTGCAATGATCTCGCGCCAGCGGCGGCCCGAGAAGATGCCGTAGTGCCCGCACTTGGGTGCTACGAAATCCTGCTGCATATGGGCCGGAATGCCGCTGCACAGTTCGTGCGCGGCCTGGGTCTGGCCGGCGCCGGAGATATCGTCCAGCTCGCCCTCTACCGTCATCAGCGCCACCGTGGTGATGTCTTGCGGTCGCACCAGCTGCCCACCCACTTCCCAGGTGCCCATCGGCAGGCTGAAGTCCTGAAACACGGTCTTGATCGTGTCCAGGTAGTACTCGGCGGGCATGTCCAGCACCGCGTTGTACTCATTGTAGAACTGGCGGTGCGATTCTGCCGGCTCGTCGTCGCCCAGCACCAGGTGCTGATAGAACTCGCGATGGCTTTGCGCGTGGCGGCCCGGGTTCATAGCGATGAAACCGGCGTGCTGCAGGAAGCCAGGATAAACCTTGCGGCCGTAGGCAGGGTAATTGGCCGGCACCGCATAAATCACGGTGTTCTCGAACCACGAGAACGGCTTTTCGGTCGCCAGGTCGTTGACCGCGGTCGGCGACTTACGCGGGTCAATCGGGCCGCCCATCATCGTCATCGTTTTCGGCAGCTTGTCGTCTTTTTGCGTCGCCATCAGTGAAATGGCGGCCAGCACCGGCACGGTTGGCTGGCAGACGGAAATGACGTGCAGGTCCGGGGCGAGCAGACGGATGAAGTCCTGGACATAATAAATATAGTCGTCCAGGTGGAACGGGCCGGCCGACAGCGGCACCATGCGGGCGTCGGTCCAGTCGGTGATGTAGACGTCGTGACCTGGCAACAACCCGCGCACGGTGTCGCGCAGCAGGGTGGAATGGTGGCCCGACAGCGGCGCAACCAGCAACACTTTGGGCTGGTTCAGGGCGGCGCGCGCGGTGTCGCTCAAGTCCTTCTTGAAATGCAACAGTCGGCAGAATGGTTTTGTGACAACTGTGTATTCGATGATGCCGACCTGCGCACCCTCGACCATGATGCTGTCGATGGCGAATGCCGGTTTTTCGTAATCCTTGCCTAAACGGTACATCAGCTCGTATCCAGCGGCGATCCGCTGCGAAAACGGTGTGTGGGCAAATGGGGAGACGGGGTTGGAAAACAGTTTGGATGACGCGTCAGCCCACTGCATCAGCGGCGTCAGGAGCGACCGTTGTAATTCGTGCAGTTGGTAAAGCATATTATTCCTTCAATAAGTGCAACATCGACAAGCAAACATTTACGTGTCGCATTGCAACATAGCATGGCTTATTCACGCGGGATACAACTATATATCGTTATGGAGTTTGCGGCACACAACAAGCGTGATCCGTATGTTATCCGTACCACATGGACCCCGGATACGAAAATGCCCCGTACTGGACGGGGCACTGGTGGATGTTGCGTTTGATCTGATCAGTCGAAAACCGGCGTTTCGACGCCGAGGATCTTGTGCAGCTTCGGCGAGGTCGTCGTGTATTGCATGTGAATCTTCTTGTCAGGGAAGATGTACGGCGCGGCGCCGAACGCGGCCAGCGCGGCTTCATGGAAACCCGACAGGATCAGCTTTTTCTTGCCCGGGTAAGTGTTGATGTCGCCCACGGCGAAGATGCCCGGCACATTGGTTTCAAACTTTTCCGTGCTCTGCACCTTCAGCTGACGGCGTTCGATGTCGAGGCCCCAGTCGGCGATCGGGCCTAGCTTTGGCGACAGGCCGAAGAAGACCATCAGCATGTCCAGCGGCACGCGGCGCGTGACGCCGTCCGGGCCGGTCACCTTGATTTCGGACAGCTGGCCGTCTTTTTCGTCGAATCCGCTGATCTGGCCGGTGATCAATTGCATTTCGTATTCGTCGCACAGGGCTTTCATCTTGGCGACCGAGGCTGGCGCGGCGCGGAAGTCGTCGCGGCGGTGCAGCAGCACGACGGATTCCGCCTTGCCGACGAAGTTCAGGGCCCAGTCGAGGGCCGAATCGCCGCCGCCGCAGATGACCAGGTTCTTGCCGTGAAACTGGGCCGGATCCTTGACGCGGTAGTGCAGTTGCGTGCCGTGGAACTTGTCGATGCCCTCGACCTTGATGGTGCGCGCCTGGAACGAGCCGACGCCGGCAGCGATGAAGATGGTCTTGGTGATAAAGCGCGTGCCGGTCGATGTCTCGACATTGAAACGGTTGTCTTCACGCCGTTGTACGCCGGTGACTTCCTGCGACAGGTGGAAGGTTGGCTCGAACGGCTCGATCTGTTTCAGCAGGTTGTCGGTCAATTCCTGGCCGGTGCAGACAGGTACGGCCGGGATATCGTAGATCGGCTTGTCGGGATACAGCTCCACGCACTGGCCGCCGACGGCTGCCAGTGAATCGATGACGTGAGCCTTGATTTCCAGCAGGCCCAATTCGAAGACCTGGAACAGGCCGACCGGACCGGCGCCGATGATGACGGCGTCGGCCTCGATGGCGCCGGCAAAAGAACTGTTGGGAGCGATGCTGCCCGCTTCATGGGTGGCATTGATAGTCATGCGCGATTCCTGTTGATTTTGAGGTGTTTCGGTGGCGCGTAGTGTGCCACGGATGGCGCGCGCCTGCTTGCGGGCTGCTCGAGCCGCAAAGGTATGCCAACGCCGTTTGTGAACGGCGCCTTGTGTTTAACGTACCAGCTGGCCGAGCTTTTCCTTGACGTCTTTCCACTGGTCCGCATCGGGCAGTGGCGCCTTGGTCTTCGTAATCGAAGGCCAGGTACGCGCAAGGTCGATGTTGATCTTGATGAAGTTCATCTGCTCGGACGGCACGTCTTCCTCGGCGAAGATGGCATTTACCGGGCACTCGGCCACGCAGACGGCGCAATCGATGCACTCGTCGGGGTCGATGACCAGGAAATTTGGGCCTTCCCGGAAACAATCTACCGGGCATACATCAACGCAATCGGTGTAGCGACAGCTGATGCACGATTCGGTGACAACGTGGGTCATAACGTTCCTATCAATTTATTGTGTGGTGCGAGGGTGCAGCGCGTCGGGACGAACGAAACCCGCCTGACTTGGCAAAGCACTGTATTTTAGGGCAATTTCGCTCTCACGACAAATGGGGCTTAGACGCAAATCGAATAAGCAAATGTGGTCGGTGCTTGATCACCGGCGCATCCTGGCTGTGCCAAGGCTTTGCATTGAAAGGTGAACTTTCACGTGGGATTGGTCCTTACCCCGCTGGCCCGGTCCGCCCATGCTGCGCGCACCACTGCGCCAGTGCATTGACTTCCTGCGCCAGGATCGCCTCAATGTTGTAATACTCCGGCAAGTTCATGGTGCCGCAGCAGGCGCGCCGGTCTTGCACCGTGCCGGGGGCATCGACCACCGCCGGCGCCAGCGCCACGTTCGGCACGTCCTGCGGCGCCGGCGCGGGCGCCGTCACCACCACTTCCACCACCTCGCGCGCACTGAAGCGGTCGCGGATGAAGCTGGCGTAGTCGGGCGGTTTGGCATCGCGCGCGACCAGCGCATGCATTTGCACCACCACATCGGCATACGTGGCGGCCCGGTCCGGTGCCGCAATCAGGCTGCGCAGCACCAGCCCGCGCAGGTAAGCGCCCACTCTGTGCAGCACGGCGGCGTCGTCTTCGAGCGCCGGATTGCGCTCGAAGGCGAACAGGTCGGCCAGGATGTCGTAGATGGCGCCCGTAAAAACCTGGGACAGCGCGTGCACCTCGTTGCCCGCATCGGACAGGGTCAGGTTGTTGTCGGCGTTGCGCAGTCCGGTGGTGGTGCCGAGCGAGAGGCCGAACTGCTCGGCGATGTCGGCCAAAAACGTCTTGTCGTGCAGGCGCGCCTTGGTCTGGGCAATCACCGCTTCGCACTGATCGAGTTGCGCCAGGGCCAGAAAGATGGCGGTCAGGTCGCCGAACGACTCGTGCAGGCCGCCGGTCTGCGGCGGGTTGTCAGCCAGCAGCCAGTTCGGTTTCAGGCCATCGAGCACCGCGTGGCCGGTCTCGTGCGAGACGATGTCGAACGAGCGGCAGGTGTAGACCCGCTCTTTCTGACCAGTGGGGATGAAGTCGCCGAATTTCAGGCAGCCCTGCGCGCGGCTGTAGAACGCGTTCATTACGTTCGGCAAGCCGTACGGGAACACTTGCAGCGGGGCCGTGTCGACGCTGCTGTTCCATTGCCAGGGCAGCGGCATCTCGGCACCGGCGGCGGACAAGGCGCGCTGGTACATCGTCAAGGTCTGGCGCACGACGGCGAAGGTGTGGACCGCGTCGAATTGGGGCGTGTCGGGCTGCGCCACGAAGTCGCCGAACGCATTCGGCGCCACCGGGTCGATGCCGGCGCCGGACGCGATACGCGCGTCGCGCGGACCGTCCAGGATCAGACCGGGCAAGAACGCCTTCCTGGTGCCGATTTCGTCAACTGACGGATCCTGTTTCCACATCAGCACGCGCGCGCCGAAGGCGTAGGGCAGGGGCACCGGCGTGTCGGCAGCGCCGGGCGCACCGGCACGAGGTGTGCCGGGCTGGTCGAGCAACTGGGCGGTCTTGCGGTGCTGGCGGTATGCGGCGGTGGGAGTCGGGATATAGCCGACCGGGGGTGCTTGCTCCATGACTGCTCCTCAAAAGATCTGCTGAGACATGCTCTGGAGAAATGGTCGCGGGTTATCAACAGACCATATTGATGCGGATCAATTGCGCTTGAATAAAGAACCCTGTTGGCATCATCAGAATGCAACTGGCATCATGGCGGATTGCCTGGCGTGTCGACCAGGCGCACTCGGAAAGAATGGCATGGCAGAGATCAGTATCGTGCAGGAACACAGCATGACGGCACCAATGGCGCGCGCGGCGGCGCAGAAGGTCGCGGACAAGTTTGCCACCGAATATGGCGTGGCATGCCGCTGGGAGGGGGAGAACGTGCTGCGCTTCGAACGCACCGGCGTGGACGGCGCGCTGACCCTGGGCGAACATCGCGCCGCCCTGCGCATCAAGCTGGGCTTTTTGATGGGCGCTTTTGCCGGCGCGATCGAATCGAAAGCCGCCGACAAGATGCGCCGGGTTTTCAGTACTTAGTCTTGCAGGTCTGCTACCAGGTCGATGTATTGCTGCATGGCGTCGTCCTGCGAGGTGCCTTTCAGCGCCTCCCATGCATCGAACTTGGCGCGGCCGATCATGTCGGTGAAGCCCGGGCGCTCGCCGCTGGCGTCGCCTTTCGAACCCTGCTTGAACAAGGCGTACATTTTCAACATGGTCATGTTGTCAGGACGCTCGGACAGGTTTTTCGAATCGGCCTGGGCCTGGGTAAATTGGTCTTGCAAGCTCATGGGGAAACTCCTGGTTAAGTAAAAATCAAAGCGCAGGGATGGTAGCGCACGGGTGCGTTGCACACGGGCTTTTGAGCAGAACTTTAGAGGGGATCTTCAGGAGCAGCGTGCGCACAGCAGGCGCGCACGCTGTCAAGTCATGGTTCCCGGCGAGCGCCGGGACAGGGCTTTAAACCGCCAACAGTTCGACGTCGAAAATCAGCGTCGCGTTCGGTGGAATCACGCCGCCGGCGCCGCGCGCGCCATAGCCCAGCGCTGCTGGAATGGTCAAACGGCGCTGGCCGCCGACTTTCATGCCTTGCACGCCTTCATCCCAGCCCTTGATGACCTGGCCGGCGCCCAGCGAAAACTGGAACGGGTCGTTGCGGTCTTTGCTCGAATCGAATTTGGCGCCCTGGGTGCCGTCGTCGTTGCGCAGCCAGCCGGTGTAATGCACGGTCACGTGCTGGCCTGCTTTGGCCTCGGCGCCTTCGCCGCTGACGGTGTCGTCGTATTGCAAGCCGGAATCAGTAGTGGTCGACATAATTTTCCTTGTGTGGTTCGGTCTAAAAAGCGGATTGTAGACGATGGCATGTCATTTCGCTACGCGCACGCTTTTCACAAGGTTGTTGCACCGTGGCTAGTATTCTCACCGACGCTCCTTGCGAGGGTGGGATTTCCACTTACAATAACGTTTTAGCCCCTTCAAGCGAACCACCCCATGTTGCGCAGTTTTCGACAGCTCTGCCTGTCCGTTGTACTTCTCGGGGCCGCTGCGCCTGCCGTCCATGCGAATGTCGTCGTGGTGCTCAATTCGCGCGATGCGACGATCCAGTTGCTGGATCAGCAAACCTATGCCGACAAGGGCACCTTCGCCGTCGGCAAGGAGCCGCACCACCTGATGTCGACGCCGGATAATAAATCCCTGATCGTCGCCAGTTCGGTCGGCAACGAACTCATTTTCCTCGACCCGGTCACCGGCGTGCAGCAGGGCGTGGCCAAGGATGTGCTCGATCCCTACCAGATCGGTTTTTCGCCCGACCAGAAATGGTTCGTCTCGGCCGCGCTGCGCCTGGACCGGGTCGATATCTACCGCTTCGACGGCAAGCGGATGACGCTGGCCAAGCGCGTGCCGCTGGCCAAAATGCCGAGCCACATCGCGTTCAATGCCGACAGCAGCGTGGCCTTCATCACGCAGCAGGGCAACGACCAGGTCAGCGCCATCGACCTGGCCACGCAGACGGTCAAATGGACCATCCCGGTAGGCAAGCTGCCGGCCGGGATCGCCATGACGCCGGATAACAAGCACCTGCTGGTCGGCATCATGGGCAGCGATTACGTCGAAGTCATCGACTGGCGCACGGCCAAGACCGTCAAAACCATCAAGACCGGCGCGGGCGCGCACAACTTCCGCTCGCTGGGCGACAAGCGCCACACGTTTGTGTCGAACCGGGTCAGCAATTCGATCAACATCATCGACACCGTCACCCTGGAAAACGTTGGCCAGATCAATGTGCCGGGCGGTCCCGACTGCATGGAACTGACCGCCGACGGCAAAACGCTGTGGACCACGCTGCGCTGGATCAAGAAGGTCGCCGTGATCGATGTGGCAAGCCGCAAGATCATCAAGATGATCCCGGTGGGCCGTTCGCCGCACGGCGTGTTCTTCGCGAACGCAGCGCCGCGCGATTAGGGGCCAACCTGGTGGCCACCCTTATGCAAGCGCGCGCCATCGCGGCCCTGGTGATGCTGGCAAGCGGTGCCCCGGTGCTGGCGGCGGCCCCCGCTGCCTGCAAAGCCACCGCCTATCTCACCTTCGACACCGGCAGCCAGTCGCAGGCCGAGCTGATTGCCGCCACGCTGAACAAACATGCCATCAAGGCGACTTTTTTTCTCGCCAACGAAAAGACCGTGCGCGGCGACTGGTCGCTCGACCCGTCGTGGTCGGCCTACTGGAAGGCGCGCGTCGCCGAAGGCCACGCCATCGGCACCCACACCTTCGATCACGTCTACTGGCAACAGGATCTGGCGCACGGCGCGATGCTGGTCAAGCCGCAGTTCGGCGCGCACGGTGGCCAGAAGCAGACGATGGATGCGGCCGCCTACTGCCGCGAACTGCGCCGCGTCGACACCCGCTTTGTCGAACTGACCGGCCACCACATCGATCCGATCTGGCGCGCCCCGGGTGGCCACACGTCGCCGAATACACTGGCGGCCGCGCAAGCATGCGGCTTCCGGCACGTGGCCTGGGCCCAGGCCGGCTTCAGTGGTGATGAAACATCGAGCGAAAAATTTTCGAATGCGCAGCTGTTGGCCGGCATGCTGAATCATCTCAAAGATGGCGACATCATCATGGGCCACATGGGCATCTGGTCGCGCAAGGACCCGTGGATGCCGGCCAACCTGGACCCCTTGATTGCCGGCCTGCAGCAGAAAGGCTTTTGTTTCGCTACACTGCGGGAACATCCCGACTACAAAAAGCATCCATGATCGAGCATTTCGCAGATTGGTTCGGCATCGCCCAGGGCTGGCTGTTCGAGACCCTGATCGAACCTGTCATCTATTCCACCGGCTTTGGTGCCTATATCGAAGAAGCCTTCGAAGGCACCGAGTGGTTCATGATGGGCCTGCTCGAAGTGGCGGCGCTGTACATCATCCTGCGTCCGCTGGAGGCCATGATTCCGGTGCAGGCGCTGGCCGACAAGCGCGCCCGCCGGACCGATTTTATTTACACCATGGTGCACCGGCTCGGCCTGTTTTCCATCGCCGCCTTCTTCACCCTCGATCCCTTGATGGACCATGTGGCCGGCCTGCTGCGCCTCGAAGGCGTGCATCCGTTCAACCTGGAATCGATACTGCCAGGGATGTCGGCGGTGACCAGCTTTTTCATCTACCTGGTGGTGCTGGACTTTTTCGAATACTGGTACCACCGCGGTCAGCACAGCATTCGCCAGGGCTGGGCGCTGCACAGTCTGCACCACAGCCAGCGCGACATGAATCTGTGGAGCGACAACCGCAACCACCTGTTGGATGACGTCACGCACGACATTTATCTGGCCGTGATCGCGCTGGCGATCGGCGTCGCCCCAGCGCAGTACGTGCTGCTGGTGTCGGTCTCGCGCGCACTGCAAAGCCTGCAGCACGCGAACGTGCGCATCCATTTCGGCGCTCTGGGCGAGCGCCTGCTGGTGTCGCCGCGCTTTCACCGCATGCACCACGCCATCGGCATCGGCCATGAATCAAAAGGCAAGGACACGCTGGGCGGCTGCAATTTCGGCGTGCTGCTGCCATGGTGGGACATCGCCTTCGGCAGCGCCAATTTCACGCCGCAGTTTGCCGCCACCGGCATCCGCGACCAGCTGGCCGGGCGCGACTACGGGCGCGGCTTCTGGCGCCAGCAGTGGCTCGGCCTGCACCGCCTGGCCGCCACCTTGCGCCGCCGCAAGGCGTCTTGATGCGCGCCGTCTTTCCGTCCTATCGGCGCGCGCTGCGCGCGCAGTTCAGCCGCAAGATGCTGCTGCTGTCGGTGGCGCCGCTGCTCATGTCGGTGGTGCTGTGGGGCGTGGCGCTGACCTTCGGCGCACAGCCGCTGGTCGACACGGTGCAGGCCATCTTCACCGAGCATGGCTGGTTCGCCAGCGGCAGCAGCTGGATGCGCAGCATGGGCCTGGGCATGGTGCAAACCCTGGTGGTCCCGCTGGTCGCCTTGCTGTTGCTGCTGCCGCTGATGATCTGCACCTCGCTGCTGTTCATGGGCCTGGCCGCGATGCCCGCCATCGGCCGCCACGTCGGCACGCACGCCTACCCCGAGCTGGAAAAAAAGCACGGCGGCAGCCTCCTGGGCAGCGTGCTGGTCAACCTGTCGGCGGTGGTGGTATTCATCGTGCTGTGGCTGGTGACCTTGCCGCTGTACTTTTTTGCGCCGCTGGCGTTGCTGGTGCATGCCTTGCTGTGGGGTGCGCTGACGGCGCGCGTGATGAGCTACGACGCGCTGGCCGATTACGCCAGCGCCGACGAACTGCGCATCCTGCGCCAGCGCCACCGGCGCGCACTGCTGTTGATCGGCACGATCTCCGGCGCGGCCGGCGCCTTGCCCGGCATGGCGTGGATCGGCGGCGCCCTGATCTCGGTGGTGTTGTTTCCCGTACTAGCCTTGTTGTCGCTATGGCTTTACCTTGTGATATTCATCTTCACCGGGCTCTGGTTTCAGTACTACTGCCTGCATGCGCTGGCTGCCTTACGTGTTGAAAATCCCGACGTTGTTTTTATGCGAAAATGAGCGGGTCAGATCAAATTAGTTGAACAGTGCTTCGTGCACGAGGTGTCGGTGTGGTGGAATGGTAGCTGCGGATGGCGGCTGTAGATACAGCTTGTCACCGTGACCAGCAACTACCTTTTACGCAACCTCGGCCACGCGCGGCACATGCTTGCAGCGTCGATGGCAGGGAAACAAGAATCATACCGATTGAATCATCATGGATAGCCAAGACCGTTCGCAACGGACCCACCTCGTCGAACGCGCCGCGCGCAAATTGCGCGGTGAATCTTCTCACCTCAGCACTGGAACCGATGATGCCGTGCCCCTCAATGAGGACAGCGTGACGCAGCACGTGCCGCCCCACCTGGCCGTGGTCGGCGCCGTGCCGGCCACCGATTCGTTGGCGCCCGGCGCCGGCGACATCGATCCACCGCCACCCGAAGACCCGCCCCAGCCGCGTTCACAACCGCCGCGTCGCAGCCGCATCAAACCGGCCTTGCTGCTGCTGTTGCTGGTGCTGCTGTCGATGTTCGCCTTCTGGGCCGTGCACGAATCGCGCACCTCGAACATGCAGGCCAGGTTCTTCAGCGAACTGGTGGCCAAGGCCAATTACAAGATGGAAGCGGGCGCCAGCAACGCCATCCGCTTCCCGAGCGACAGCCCGTACGACGAGCGGCTCGGCTACTCGAACCTGCCCGACTATCTCACCAAGCTCAAGGCGCGCGACTATTCCATCGCGGCACAGGCGCACCTGTCGCCGAAGATGCTGGAACTGTCCGACCTGGGCCTGTTCGCCACCTACCGCGAAAAAACCAAGGTCGGCCTCGAAATTCTCGACTGCCGCGCCGCGCCGCTGTTCACATCGCGCTTCCCGGAGCGCTACTACGCCAAATTCGACGAAGCACCGCCACTGCTGGTGGCCAGCCTGCTGTTCATCGAAAACCGCGAACTGCTTGACACCACCTACCCGAAGCGCAATCCGGCAGTGGAATGGGACCGCTTCTCGAAAGCCGTGTTCGACAAATCGCTGCACTCGGTCGGCATCGGCAGCGGCGGACGCGTGGCAGGCGGCAGCACGCTGGCAACGCAAATCGAAAAGTACCGCCACTCGCCGGAAGGGCGCACCAGTTCGCTGTCCGACAAATTGACGCAGATGGCCTCGGCCACCTTGCGCGCCTACCAGGGCGGCGAAGACACCACCGTCGCGCGGCGCCAGATCGTGCTCGATTATTTGAACACGGTGCCGCTGTCGGCCAAGGGCGGCTACGGTGAAGTGAACGGCATCGGCGACGGGCTGTGGGTCTGGTACGGGCGCGACTTCGCCGAAGTGAACCGCGAACTGAAAGGTGATGTCACATCGCCGCAAGCCGTGCTGGCCTATAAGGAGGCACTGTCGCTGATGATCGCCCAGCGCCGTCCGGCCTACTACCTGGGCGCCGGCGAAAAAGACCTCGAAACCCTCACCAACAGCCACCTGCGGGTGCTGGCCCAGGCCGGTGTCATCACGCCGGCATTGCGCGACAAGGCCATTGCCACCGTGCTGCATCCGGCGCTGCACTCCGGCGTGGCGGCGCCGGTGGCCAACACCTTCACGTCGCGCAAGGCGTCGAACGCCATCCGCGCGCATCTGGCCGGCCTGCTGGGCGACTCGCGCCTGTACAACGTCGACCGCCTCGATCTGTCGGTCACTACCACGCTCGACGGCAGCGCCCAGAAGGCGGTTACCGAAGCGCTGCGCCGCCTGCGCGACCAGGAAACCGCAGTGGCTGCCGGTCTCACCGGCAAGGGCATGCTGGGCAATGGCGACCCGTCCAAAGTGGTTTACAGTTTCACGCTGATGGAGCGCGGCAAGGACGTCAATTACCTGCGCATCCAGACCGATAACTACGACCAGCCGCTCGACATCAACGAAGGCGCCAAGCTCGATCTCGGCTCCACCGCCAAGCTGCGCACGCTTGTCACGTACCTCGACATCGTCGACCAGCTGCACCAGCGCTACGAGCCGCAGGATGTGGGGGCGTTGAAAAAGATCGTCATCGATCCGAAGGACCACCTGTCGCGCTGGGCCGTTGATTATTTCCTGGCTGCGCCAAAGGACCGCGGCCTGAAGGCCATGCTGGACGCGGCAATGGAGCGCAAGTACTCGGGCAACCCGGGCGAAGGCTTCTTCACCGGCGGCGGCTTGCATACCTTCGGCAACTTCAGCAAGAACGACGACTCGAAAATCCTGACCGTCACCGAGGGCCTGCGCCACTCGACCAACCTGCTGTTCGTGCGCCTGATGCGCGACGTGGTGCGCTACTACATGTTCCAGTTGCCGGGTTCCTCGGCCGCGCTGCTGGCCGACGCCGATGACCCGCGCCGCGCCGAATATCTGGCCCGCTTCGCCGACCGCGAAGGGCGCGACTTCCTGATGCGCTTTTATCAGAAATACCGCGGCAAGGATGCCATTGAGGCCGAAAAACTGCTGCTGGCCAGCATGCGTCCGACCCCGTCGCGCCTGGCCGCCACCTACCGCACCGTCGAGCCGACCGCCACGCTGGAGCAGTTCGGCAAGTTCGTGCACGACAACCTGCCGTCGGCGAACGAAGTCGATGATGCTCGCGTCGTCAAGATGTATGCAACCTACGATCCGGGCGCGATGTCGCTGGCCGACCGCGGCTACGTGTCGTCGATCCACCCGCTCGAACTGTGGCTGGTGGGTTATATGCGCAAGCATCCGAAAGCGAACTGGGACGAGCTGTCGAAGGCCAGCGTCAAGGAACGCCAGGAAGTGTATTCGTGGCTGTTCAAGACGCACCACAAATATGCCCAGGACCGCCGCATCGCCGGCCTGATCGAAGTCGAAGCCTTCCTGAAAATCCACGCGCAGTGGAAGAAGATGGGCTATCCGTTCGACTCGCTGGTGCCGTCTTATGCCACCACACTCGGCGCGTCGGCCGACCGTCCCGCCGCGCTGGCCGAGATGATGGGCATTATCATCAATGGCGGCGTGCGCAAGCCGGTCGAGCGCATCAATGCGCTGCACTTCGCCGAAAAAACGCCGTACGAAACGCTGGTCAAGCACACGGTTGCCGGCGCGCGCGAGCGCGTCATTTCCGCCGACGTGGCGCGCACCGCGGCCGATGCGATTCGGGGTGTGGTCTCGGACGGCACTGCCAAGCGTGTCAAGGAAGCATTCAAGCAGGCCGATGGCAGCATCATCGCCGTGGGTGGCAAGACCGGTACCGGCGACCAGCGCTTCGATGTCTACGCCAAGGGCGGCCGCCTGGTCGAGTCGCGCTTCGTAAACCGTTCGGCCACCTTCGTCTTCAACATCGGCGAGCGCTTTTTTGGCAGCATGACGGCGTACGTGCACGGCCCCGAGGCCGCGAACTACGACTTCACCAGCGCCTTGCCGGTGCAACTGCTGGTGACGCTGGCGCCGACGCTGATGCCGATGATCGAGCCGCAGAAGTCGGCAACAGCACCGGCAGCGGCGGCGACGCCCGTGCTTAAAACCTGCACGCAGTGAGTGAGGAGCGGCGTGCATCTACAAGGGCCAGCGGGGCAGGTGCAAAAATCCTGACCCGTATCCGCGCCTTCTCCCATTTTTCACTGCGCGACTTTCTGGTCGCTGCCGGTCCGACCATCGTGCTGGTGGCGACAGCCTTGTTCGCCGCGTGGTGGATCGTCGACCCGGCGCCGCCGAAATACGTCAGCATGGCCACCGGCCAGGAAAACAGTGCCTACGATGCGTTCGGCAAGCAGTACCTGCAGCGCCTTGCCAAAAACGATATTGCGGTCACCTTGCAACCGTCGCTCGGCTCGCAGGATAATCTGCAGCGACTCATCGACGGGAAAGTCGATATTGCGTTCGTGCAAAGCGGTTCGGCCGGCGCGGCCCAGGCCAGTGCCGCGGGACTGGAATCGCTGGGCAGCCTGTTTACCGAACCGGTTTGGCTGTTCATGCGCGAACCGGTCGCCGTCACCGAGCTGACCAGCCTGCGTGGCCTGCGCATCAACCTCGGTCCCGCCGGCACCGGCGTGCCCAAATTGTTTGAACAGGTGCTCGACGTGAACGGGGTCGAACTGCAGGACCTGAAAGTCACGTCCCTGGAAAACACCCCGGCCACGATGGCGCTGCTGGACGGCAGCATCGATGGCCTGGTGTTCAGTTCGGCGCCGGAAGCGCCGTTGATCCAGATGCTGCTGCAAACGCCCGGCATCAGGCTGTTCAACTTCGCCCAGGCCGAAGCCTACACGCGCCGCTTGCCGTTTCTGTCGCACGTGGTGCTGCCGCGCGGGATCGTCGACCTGGGGCGCGATATCCCGGCCCAGGATTACCACCTGATTGCGCCGACCGCCACGCTGGTCGCGCGCGCAGACGTGCACCCGGCCCTGATCGAACTGTTCGTGCAGGCGGCGTCAAATATCCATGGCGGCACTGGCTGGTTTCAGCAGCAGGGCCAGTTCCCGTCGCCGCGCTACACCGAGATTCCGGTGGCGCCCGGCGCCGCCAAGTTCTACCGCGACGGCCCGCCGCTGATGCAGCGTTACATGCGTTTCTGGCTGGCCAATCTGTTCGAGCGGATGGGCGTGATCGCGGTGGCGCTGGCTGCGCTGATCATTCCCCTGTCGAAGATTGTGCCGCCGCTGTACGTGTGGCGGATCCGCTCGCGCGTGTACCGCTGGTACGGGCAACTGCGTGCGGTGGAGCAGCAGCTGGCGCAGTCGGTCGACGGCGAGGGGCGGGCAGGGCTGTGCGATGCATTGCTCAAGCGCCTGGACGAAATCGAGGCGGGGGTGAACCAGGTGTCGATTCCGCTGGCGTTTGCCGATTCCCTGTATGGGCTGCGCAATCACATCAATTTTGTCAGGCAGCGGGTGCGAGCGGCGGCGTCGGTCGATGTGGCGAAGCCGTAAGCACCACCGGCATCAAGACCGTCACCAGCATGAAGACCGTCACCAGCATCAAGACCGTCACCCCGGCGAAGGCCGGGGCCCATACAGCGTCGAGCGTACTGTTTCGCTTATTGAGCATGGGTCCCGACGTTCGTCGGGATGACGGCGCGACAGTCGCGGAAAAAAGGGGGGGGATGCGTGCGCTCAAGCCCTTGAAACCGTTACGCCCCCATCCACGGCAAGCCCGCCTTGCACCACCCGCCGACGCTCTTGCGGTGTCCTTCCGCATCCTTGTCGCCTTCGAAACCCTCCAGGATATCGAACGCATTCTGATAGCCCCGCTCGGTCGCCACCCGCGCCGCGTGCCTTGAGCGCACGCCCGATCTGCACAGGAACATCAGCACCTCGTCGCGCGACGCGACTTGATCGAGCTGTTCGGCAAAGACCGGATTGGGCACGCCACCCGGCCAGGTACTCCATTCGACCGCGGCATGCTGTGTGACGGGAATGACGACCTTGCCGACCCAGTCACGTTCAGCATTGGTGCGTACATCGATCAGTTTGACTTTGGGGTCGCCCTGCAACAGCGCATACGCTTCCTGCGGCGTGACGGCGCCGGCATACGGTTGGTCCAGCGCCCGGGTGCGGGCGGCGGCAAGTAGACGTTCGGTGGAACTCATGGCGGTAGCCTCAGTAGATACAAATGCGAATGCACAAAATCGGTGCGCACCATCCGGGTGCGCTGCTGATCGAATGCACTAGTGCGGTGCGTTTTGATCGTGCTCAACAATACTCGAAATCGGCGCGCAAAAGCCTATTCTAAGCGCTCACTACGGGGTTTTCCATTCCTCGCGGGTAGTGGTGTATTGACATTAAGCTGGCATGGATTCTGCTATTATCGCTGGGTGCTCGTGGTGCTGCTAACAAGGCCACCACGCCCCCTTTTCATTTAGGAGAAACGAATGGCAATGTCCGCCGCAGAAGTACTGCAAATGGTTAAAGACAACGAAGTAAAATTCGTTGATTTCCGCTTCGCCGATACGCGCGGCAAAGAGCAACACGTGACGGTTCCCGTGTCGCACTTTGACCTCGACAAATTTGAGTCCGGCCATGCCTTCGACGGTTCGTCGATCGCCGGCTGGAAAGGGATCGAAGCGTCGGACATGCTCCTGATGCCAGACCCGGCTACCGCCAACATCGACCCGTTCATGGAAGAGACCACGCTGTTCATGCAGTGCGACGTCATCGAACCGTCGGACGGCAAGGGCTACGACCGCGACCCGCGCTCGATCGCCAAGCGCGCCGAGGCTTACCTGAAATCGTCCGGCATGGGCGACACCGCCTATTTCGGTCCTGAGCCAGAGTTCTTCATCTTTGATTCGGTGCGCTGGAAAATCGACATGTCCGGCTGCTTCGTCAAAATCGACTCCGACGAATCGTCGTGGGCGACCGATGCCAAGACCGAAGGCGGCAACAGCGGCCATCGTCCGACCGTCAAGGGCGGCTACTTCCCGGTACCACCAGTGGACAGCTTCCAGGACATGCGTTCGGAAATGTGCCTGATCCTTGAATCGCTCGGCATTCCGGTCGAAGTGCACCACCACGAAGTGGCCGGCGCCGGCCAGAACGAAATCGGCACCCGCTTCTCGACCCTGGTCGAGCGCGCAGACTGGACCCAGAACCTGAAATACGTGGTCTGGAACGTGGCCCACAGCTACGGTAAAACCGCCACCTTCATGCCAAAACCGATCGTTGGCGACAACGGCTCGGGCATGCACGTGCACCAGTCGATCTGGAAAGACGGCAAGAACCTGTTCGCCGGCGACGGCTATGCCGGCCTGTCCGATACCGCCCTGTACTACATCGGCGGCATCATCAAGCACGCCAAGGCGCTCAACGCCATCACCAACCCGGGCACCAACTCGTACAAGCGCCTGGTGCCTGGCTACGAAGCACCGGTCAAACTGGCGTACTCGGCCCGTAACCGTTCCGCGTCGATCCGCATCCCGCACGTCGCCAATCCAAAAGGCCGTCGCATCGAGACCCGTTTCCCGGATCCACTGGCCAACGTCTACCTGTGCTTCGCGGCACTGCTGATGGCCGGCCTGGACGGTATCGCCAACAAGATCCACCCGGGCGAAGCAGCGTCGAAAGACCTGTACCACCTGCCGCCGGAAGAAGACGCGCTGATCCCGACCGTCTGCGCTTCGCTGGAAGAAGCCCTCGACGCACTGAACAAGGACCGCGAGTTCCTGACCCGTGGCGGCGTGTTCTCCGATTCGATGATCGATGCCTACATCGAACTGAAAATGCAGGAAGTGACCCGCATGCGCATGACGACCCATCCGGTCGAGTTCGATATGTACTACTCCTGCTAACAAGCAGACAACAACGGGTAGTAAAAACACCAGAAAGTGTTACGCTGGTGTAACAAACGCGAGCAAAGCCCTGGCTTTCCTCGCGTTTTTTCATGGATGCGGTATATTTTGGCTGACTTTATAGACGCACGGCATCGCCCGTGCTTATCCTCCCGATGCGAATGACAATCCGACTTGCTACAGGCGCGTTTGCGGCCTGTGCCGCCCTGCTGTGTGGCGGCGCCCACGCCCAGTCGGCCATTTATAAATGCGTCGATGCGCAGGGCCGCGTGGAGTTTACCGACGTCAGCAAAGCCGGCTGCAAGTCGCTCGATTTGCCCGGCTCCTATCCTGCGCCGGTGCGCCGCGGTGGTGCGAGCTCGCGCCAGGGTAGTGCGTCTGCACCAATCGCAAGTCCGGCCAATTTCCCGCGCGTTGACGGGGCCGCGCAAAAGGCCCGCGACGACGACCGCCGCGGCATCCTCAGCGAAGAACTGCGCGCCGAAGAAAAAAAGCTGGCCGACCTGAAGGCTGGCTACAACGGCGGCGAGCCTGAACGCCAGGGCAATGAAAAGAACTACGCCAAATACCAGGAACGGGTCGCCTCGATGAAAGAAGACATCGCCCGCGCCGAGCGCAATATCGAAGCGCTGCGGCGTGAAATGTCGAATATCCGATGACGGTGGCGCCACCCGAACGCTTCGCCGGCCTCGACCTGTTGGCGTCAAGCGTGTTGCTGGTCGACCAGTGGGGCGCGATACGGTATGCCAACCCTGCAGCCGAAACCCTGCTCGACGTGTCGCTCAAAGCGCTGGCGCGCCAGCGCTTGTCGAACCTGTTTACGAATGGCGCCGAACTCGAAGCCTTGTGCCAGCAGTCGCTCGAACATCAGTATGCCGACCTGCGTCAGGATCTGGCCCTGGTCCGGCCCGGGCGCGAACTGCTGCACGTGCACAGCATCCTGTCAGTGGTGGGCAACGAGGAAGTACTGATCGAAATGCGCGAGTACGAGCAGCAATTGAAGCTCGACCGCGAAGAGCGCATCTTCGACCAGAGCCAGGCCAATAAAGAGTTGATCCGTAACCTGGCGCACGAAATCAAGAACCCGCTGGGCGGTATCCGCGGCGCGGCGCAGTTGCTCGAACTCGAGCTGCCCGACGTGCACCTGGTTGCCCTGCGCGAATACACGCAAGTCATCATCAAGGAAGCGGACCGCCTGCAAACGCTGGTTGACCGCCTGCTGGCGCCCCATCGCCGCCCGCACATCGTCGGCGACGTGAATATCCATGAAGTGTGCGAACGGGTGCGCAGCCTGGTGCTGGCCGAATTCCCGGTCGGTCTGACCATCCGGCGCGACTACGATGCGTCGATTCCCGAGTTCCGCGGCGACATGGAGCAGCTCATCCAGGCGGTGCTGAACATCGTCCACAACGCCGCGCAAGCCCTGGTCGACCGGATTGCGGCGGGCGATGCGGAGATCGTTTTACGCACCCGCGTGGCGCGCCAGGTCACGCTGGCGAAGATCCGCTACGGGCTGGCATTAGACTTGCATATCACTGACAATGGACCGGGTATCGCACCCCAGATCCTCGATCGCATTTTCTATCCGCTGGTGTCGGGACGGGATGGCGGCAGCGGGCTGGGCCTGACGCTGGCGCAGACCTTCGTGCAACAGCACCTGGGTGTGATCGAGTGCGAGAGCCGGCCTGGACTGACCGATTTCCGGATCCTGCTGCCACTGCCCTGACCATGGGTATGCATCAGGGTGCCAGTCCCTGATGAATATGATCTATCCATTGCGGGAAGCAAGAACACATGAAGCCAATCTGGATTGTCGACGACGACGCCTCCATCCGCTGGGTGCTGGAAAAAGCCCTGGCGCGTGAAAACCTGGAGACGCGCAGCTTCTCCAACGCGCGCGACGCGCTGGCCGCCTTTGCAACCGACACCCCGCAAGTGCTGGTGTCCGACATCCGCATGCCGGGTGAATCCGGCCTCGATCTGCTGGCCGTGGTCAAGGAGCAGCATCCGGGTCTGCCGGTCATCATCATCACCGCTTTCTCCGACCTCGATTCGGCGGTCGCCTCGTTCCAGGGCGGCGCTTTCGAATACCTCGCGAAACCGTTCGACATCGACAAGGCCGTCGCGCTGATCCGGCGCGCGCTCGAAGAGAGCCTGCGCGAAGCCTCGGTCGAAACGCTGCCGGCCGATACGCCGGAAATCCTGGGCCAGGCGCCCGCCATGCAGGAAGTGTTCCGCGCCATCGGGCGCTTGTCCCAATCGAACGTGACGGTGCTGATCACGGGCGAATCGGGCACCGGCAAGGAGCTGGTGGCGCATGCGCTGCACAAGCACAGCCCGCGCGCCGCGCAACCTTTTATTGCGCTTAACACCGCGGCGATCCCGAAAGATTTGCTCGAGTCCGAACTGTTCGGCCACGAGCGCGGCGCCTTTACGGGTGCCCAGGCGACCCGGCGCGGCCGCTTCGAACAGGCCGAGAACGGCACGCTGTTCCTCGATGAAATCGGCGACATGCCTTTTGATCTTCAAACGCGACTTTTGCGCGTGCTGTCGGATGGGCATTTCTACCGCGTCGGCGGGCACCAGCCCATCAAGGCGAACGTGCGCGTGATTACCGCCACCCACCAGAACCTGGAACAGCGCGTGCGCGAAGGCCAGTTCCGCGAAGACTTGTTCCACAGGTTGAACGTGATTCGTTTGCGCCTGCCAAGCCTGCGCGAACGGCGCGAAGACATCCCGCTGCTGGCGCGCCACTTCCTGCTGCAAAGCGCCCGTCAACTGGGCGGCGAAACCAAGCGCATGAGCGAAGCGGCCATGCAATTTCTGGTCGGGCTGGACTTGCCGGGCAATGTGCGCCAACTGGAAAACCTGTGCAACTGGATCACGGTGATGGCGCCCGGCCAGACCGTCGAAGTGAAGGATCTGCCACTCGACCTGACACAGGGCGCCGGCTTCGTGTCGCCGTACGCGGCCGATGCCGCTGGCGCCAGCGTGCTGCCGGCGCCAGTGCCGCTGTCGGCCGCGGGCGCGCTGGCTGTGCCGGCGCCATCGTCGGGCATGTCGTCCAACCTGCCGGCCGCATTTGCCGCTGGCGCGGACGGCTGGATCAGCCTGCTGGAACTGCAGGCCGCGAACATGCTCGCGGCGGGGCAGGTCGAGGTGATGGACGTGCTGGGTAAACAGTTCGAGTCGGCGCTGATCAAGACCGCGCTCAAGCACACGCACGGACGCAAGAACGACGCGGCGGTGCGGCTCGGTATCGGGCGCAACACCATCACGCGCAAGATTGCGGAGCTGGGCATCGACGGGGCGAAGGACGAGTAGGCGAGCGTCGGGCTGATTTATAGTAAGCTCTCGCATCCGCGACCCGCGTCACTTTATCAGTCCAGCATGCTCATCAATTGCGTCGCCTACCAGGAAGGCAAAAAACTCGCCGATATTCCCATCGAAGACATCAGCGAGTACCTTTCCCATCCAAAGTGTTTCGTCTGGGTCGCCCTGCGCGACGCCTCCCCGGAAGAACTGGCGACGATGAAGGAAGAATTCGGCCTGCACGAACTGGCCGTGGAAGACGCCCTGCGCGGCAAGCAGCGCCCCAAGATCGAGGAGTATGGCGACTCGCTGTTCGCCGTGATCCAGACCGTCGAGCCGCATGGCGATGAATTGACGGTCGGTGAGGTCGCGGTGTTCGTCGGTGCGAATTACGTGCTGTCGGTGCGTCGCGATGCCCAGCAGGGCCTGGTGGGCGTGCGCGCACGCGCCGAGCGCGAGCCGCACCTGCTGTCGATCGGTTCAGCCTTTGTGTTGTACGCGCTGATGGACGCCATCGTCGACCGCTATTTTCCCATCGTCGATGCGCTCGAAGCGGAGCTGGAAATCATCGAAGAAAAAATGTTTGCCAGCGGTGCCGGCGCCCAGCGTGACAACATCGAACGTCTGTATGAACTGAAACGTAAAGGTTTGGTCCTGCGCCACGCCGTCATGCCGCTGCTCGACGCCATGGGGCGCCTGTATGGCGGGCGCGTGCCGGTGCTGGTGGAAAACTGCCAGGAATATTTTCGCGACGTGCACGACCACCTGGCACGCATCCTCGGCCGCCTCGACTCGGTGCGCGACACCATCGGCACGGCCATCCAGGTGAACCTGTCGATGGTGGCCATCGACGACAGCGAGGTGAATAAACGCCTGGCAGCCTACGCCGCGATCTTTGCCGTGTTCACGGCCTTTGCCGGCGTGTGGGGCATGAATTTCGAATACATGCCGGAACTGAAATGGCATTACGGCTATCACATGGCCATTTGCTCCATGGTGATCGTGTGCGGCTATATGTACTACAAATTCCGCAAGTCGGGCTGGCTCTGAAAATCCTTGTTCTCGGCGCGACCGGCCTGGTGGGGCGCCATACGCTGGCGCTGGCGCTGGCCGATCCACGCGTCGCGTGCGTGATCGCGCCCACGCGCAGCGCGTTGGCGCCCCATCCGAAGCTGAGTGCGCCGCTGGTCGATTTTGAGAATCTCGATGCCGGGGCCGCCTGGTGGCAAGTCGATGCGGTCATCTGCGCCCTGGGCACGACCATGCGCGTGGCGGGCTCGCAGGCCGCGTTCCGGCGCGTCGACCACGATTTCCCGCTGGCCTTTGCCCGCCTGGCGCGCAGGGATGGCACGCCAACGTATGTCCTCAATTCCGCCGCCGGCGCGGATCCTGCATCCCGTTTTTTCTACAACCGGGTGAAGGGCGAACTTGAGCGCGACCTGGCGCAGGAAGGTTTTTCTTCCCTCACGTTCGTAAGGCCCGGCCTGATTGGTGGCAAGCGCACGGAAGTGCGTTTTGCCGAACGTCTGCTCGCAGCCGCGTTGATGGTGGCCGGCCCATTGCTGCCGCGCCGCTGGCGCATCAACCCGGCATCCAGCATCGCCCGCGCGCTGCTCGCGGCGGCCGTCGATCATCCACCCGGACAGCACATCGTGGCTGCCGACCAGCTCGCCTAAATCCAGCCCCGCAATACCCGGGTGCACCTGCTCTTCCTCCTTTCTGCTGAGACTGGCTCATCGCACTGCGTGCCTGGCGATGGCCCCTGGCATCCATGCCTTGCAACTTGTAAATAAAAATTAAATATTTTAAATAATACAATAAAACACAAAAACAACAATAAACACGATTTATTTGGTTGGAATGATTTTTTTTGAGATGATTCGTTGCCCTGTGGAATTACTCGTGATCAGGTCCACCACAGATATCTTAAATAAAAGGAACTCATGCAAACGACTGCAAAAAAATCATCCCATCCCGGCTTCCGTAAAAGCGGTCTGATGCTGGGTATTGCACTGCTCTCTGGCGCCGCCCATGCAGGCGAACTGGTGGACATGCTCACCGTAAGCGGCTTTGGCACCATCGGCGAAGTACACAGCTCGCTCAAGACCGCCGATTATGTCGCGGACGTGTTCCAGCCGAACGGCGCCGGTTACACGCGCAGCTCGGCGCTCGGCGTGGACAGCAAGGTGGCGTTGCAGATCGATGCCAAGCTGCTCGACAATCTGTCCGCCGTGGTGCAGCTGGTCTCGCGCAACCGGGTCAACCGCAACTACCTGCCGTCGGTGGAGTGGGCGAATATCAAGTACGCCATCACGCCTGAGCTGAGCGTGCGGCTGGGGCGGACCGCCATGCCCACCTTCATGAACTCGGAGACGCGCCTGGTCGGTTTCGCCAATCCATGGCTGCGTCCGCCGATCGAAACCTACAGCTTGCGGTCGACCACCAATTCGGACGGTGTCGATGTGTCCTACCGCCACGCCTTCGGCAGCGTCAACAACACGACCCAGCTCTGGTATGGCAAGACCGAAGTGGCGTCGGTCGGTTCGACCGGGGTTGTCTCGAATGGCGTGCGGGCCGAGAAAATCCTGGGCATCGCCGACACGGTCGACTATGGTGCCTTGACAATGCGCGGCGCAGTGACGGCCATTGACTTCAGGCTCAATGGCGCCGGCGGCACCTTTGTTTACGCCAAGGCCAATGTGTACAACCTGGGCGCGATGTATGACCCTGGCGACTGGTTCGTGATGGGTGAATGGACCAAGACCGATTTCGGCGCCGTCCAGCGCGCCCAGCAAGCCAAGTACGTCACGGCTGGCTACCGCTGGAAAAAATTCACCCCGTATGCGACCTACTCGAAATTGGATGTGGATGACAACCAGGTCAAACTCAGCGTGCGCGCCCAGGTAGCGAAATCGGCTGGCATCCGCTGGGACTTCATGAAAAACACCGCGCTCAAAGTGCAACTCGACGAAGTCCAGCTGGCCGCTGGCAGCAATGGCTTCTTTACCAATGCCAAGGCTGGCACGGCCGGTAGCCGCGCCAAGATCCTGGGTGCTGCAGTTGATTTCGTTTATTAAGAGAGCAGGATTTCACCATGATCGTTAAAACTACCTTGCGCAGCATCTTGCTGGTCTCCATGCTGCACTTCGGCATCTCCCACGCTTTCGCGGAAACCGTGGTGGTCGTATCTGCCAAGTCGCCTGCCGGCGCCTTGACCGCGGATCAGGTATCGGACATCTTCCTGGGCAAGTCGTCGGCGTTGCCCGGCGGCGGCCAGGCGGTACCGATCGACCAGGCCGACGGTCCGGTGCGCGACGACTTTTATCACAAGGCTACCGGCAAGACCGGCGCCCAGGTCAAGGCCTACTGGTCGAAACAAATTTTCAGCGGCAAAGGTCAGCCGCCGAAAGAGGTCGGCGACAGTGCTGCCGTGAAAACCCTGGTGGCGAGCAATCCCAACATGATCGGCTACATCGACAAGGGTGCGCTCGACAGCTCGGTCAAACAAGTGCTGAGCTTGAAGTAAGTTGTTCAGGGCGCCGGCGTGCAAGCCGCGCCCGTCCTGCCGGTCCCGGCACCTGCAATTTGAAAGGCGCAGCATGAATATCAAAAAAAGAATCTGGTCGCTGCCCGCGATCTCGGCGATCATCTTTGGCCTGGGCCTGGCCGTCTCCTCCTACTATTCCACCAGTGCGCTGCAGGCCATCGAGCGTACCGGCGCAGTCGACTACCCCGTCATGAGCCAAACGGCTCTGCTCCGCACCAACGTGCAGGAAATTGCCGATGATCTCAAAAATGCGGTGCTCGAAGGCGACAAGAAACGCCTCGATACGGTCAACGAATCGGCCGAAAAACTGCGCAAGAAATTTGCCGCCTTTGGCGCCATCGATGGCCAGGCCAGCGCTGCGGCGCGCCTGAATACCGAGTTCAACGCGTATTACACCGATGCCGTCGCTGCCACGCGCATCATGCTGGAAATCGACAAGGGCAACGTCCCTGGCGCCATCACGGCAATGCAAAAAACGCTGACCGTCCTTACTGGCGACCTCGACCGGTCAGTGGTCGCCGCGAACGCCCAGTTCAAGAACGGGATCGCCCACAGTGCGGCCCGGGTCACGCTGGTGCTGAGCATCAGCATCGGGGTGGCCATCATCGTGATCCTGACCTTGATACTGGTGTCGTGGTTCGTCATCCGCGCGATCTGGAAGCAACTCGGTGGCGAACCGGAATATGCGCGCAAGATTGCGCAGGCAGTCGCCGCCGGCGACCTGTCCATCGAGATCGCCGCCGATGCGCGTTACGACGACAGCCTGCTCGCGGCGCTGGCCGAAATGCGCACTCGCCTCGAAGGCATCGTGGCGGGCATTCAGACCTCTGCGGAGGAGATGCAGGTGGCTTCCGGCGAAATCGCCAGCGGCAATGCCGAATTGTCGACCCGAACCGAAGCCCAGGCGGGCAACCTGGGCAATGCGGCGCGCTCGATGGGCAACCTGACCACGACCGTACAGCAAAACGCGGAAAGCGCGCGCCATGCCAATGAACTGGCGACCGTCGCTTCCGACGTGGCGGCCAAAGGCGGGCGGGTGGTTTCGCAGGTGGTGGTTACCATGGATGATATCAGCGCCTCGGCGCGCAAGATTTCCGACATTATTGGCGTGATCGATTCGATCGCTTTCCAGACCAATATCCTCGCCTTGAACGCCGCGGTGGAGGCCGCGCGGGCCGGTGAACAGGGCCGCGGCTTTGCCGTGGTTGCCTCGGAGGTCCGCAATCTGGCGCATCGCAGTGCGAGTGCAGCCAAGGAAATCAAAACCCTGATCGACGACTCGGTCGCACGCGTCGGCGCCGGCTCGCTGCTGGTGACCGACGCCGGCCGGACCATGGGCGAGATTGTCACGTCGGTCGGCCAGGTCAGCCAGTTGATTCGCGAGATCAGCGCCTCGAGCCAGGAGCAAAGTCGCGGCCTCGAGAGCCTCAGCCTGAGCGTCAATGAAATGGATGAATCGACCCAGCGCAACGCCGCCATGACAGAACAGGCTGCCGCTGCGGCGGGCTCCCTGCAGGAACAGGCGACCCACATGCGCGATGCGGTCGGCGTGTTCAAGCTCTCGACCAGGCCTGGTCGCGCCGTGCACGACGTGCCTGTGCCAGCGCGTGCACCGGCGCCGACGCAGTTACGCTTGCGTCATGGATAAACGCCGCGCGCAGACGGCACCGCTGATCGGCATGCGCGACCGCTCATGCATCGAATTGCCCCGCTGGTCGTGATCGCGCCCGGGCGGCAGAAAGGGCGTTGCTACATTGGCAGCTTGTCTCCCAACAGCCTGCGCGCTCTTCACCATGAAAAAACCTGTTTTTGCCCTGCTGCTCGCCAGCGCCATGTGCGCCTCACTGACCCACGCCGCGCCTCAGGCTGGCTGGGAAGCCGAGGTGCGCAAGTTCGACGATGCGTATTGGGCTGCCTACAATCGCTGCGACACCGAGGCCTTGCATGCCATGAACGCGGACGACCTCGAGTTCTATCATGACCTCGGCGGCGTCATGCATGGCAAGGCGCAGTTCGATGCCGCTGTGGCAAAGAATATCTGCGGCAATCCTTCCCGCAAGCTACGCCGCGAAGCGATGGCTGGCACCGTGCAGGTTTATCCGATGATGGCGGGCGGCGTGTTGTACGGCGCGGTGATCGAAGGCGGGCACCAGTTTTACAGCGCCGCGCCAGACGCGCCTGAGGTGCTGGAAGAACGGGCCCGTTTTAACTCGCTGTTGCTGTTCAAGGATGGCGCCTGGCAGCTCGCGCGCGCCCTGAGCTATGCCCATGCGCCGGTGCAGGCGGCGGCCAAATTGGCCGAAGTCCAGGCGGCGCCACAAGCACTGGCCATGCTGGTCGGAACCTATACGGCGAAAGACAAGATGGTGCTGACGGTGACAGCGGCTGGCAATCGCCTGATCGTCAAGGCGGGCGGCAGCACCTTTGAATTGTATCCGACAGGCGCCAACAACTTCGCCATGAAAGAGCGCGCGATCGAGGTGCGCTTCAGCGTCGACGGCAACGGCAAGGGCCAGGGCCTGGTGGTGCGCGAGCGCGGTGCGATCGTCGCCGAGGCGAGCTTCACCGGCACCTGATCAATGGCGCTGATACAGGGTCGACAGCATCTTGAACAGCTCGCCCCAAAAGGTGGGCGCCGGGGCGGCGGCAGAGGTGCTTGCGGCGGATGGCGCCAGTGGCGCGCAGGTGGTAGTCATGGACATCTTTCATCGTGCTGCACGGATGGGCGGGTTTTTAATTTTTCTTGCTCGTAAAATTTTATTGACGAACTAGTACAATTCTCGTTCCTGTCTACCTGGCGCGCAAACGAGGAATTTTGTCAGTATGAGCAAGAAAAACTTGTCCAACGTGTTTGCATGAGCGGCCCGCTACGCTCGCTGTCCGGCCTGATGGACTTCAATTGCGCCGCGCGCTGGGGCAGTTTCAAGCTCGCGGCGCGGGAGTTGCACAAGACCCCTGCGGCAGTGAGCCTGCAAATCAGGCAGCTGGAAGCGGCGTTGGGATTCGTGCTGTTCATTCGCCACCCGCGCCAGGTCACGCTGACCGAAAAAGGGCAGGAGCTGGCGGTATCGGTGGCCAAGTTCCTCGGCGATCTGCAGGGTAAAGTCGCGGCACTGCAAGGGCACGACGAAGAAAAAGTGTTGCGCATCTCAACCACCCATTCGTTTGCCATCAAATGGCTGGTGCCGCGCATCGTCGACTTCACGCGGCAATTCCCGGACATCGATATCCGGATCGACTCGAACGACAAACTGGTCGACCTCGACGACGCCAGCATCGACGTGGCGATCCGCTTCGGGCTGGCCGATCCGCTCGACCCAGCACTGGTGTTTGCCGAACGCATGGTCGCAGTCTACAGTCCCGGGCTCCTGGCGCCTGGCCAGGCGGCGCTGTCGCTAGCCGACCTGCGGCGCTTTCCACTGATTTATGGCGATACGACCGAAACCTGGATCCAGCTGCTGCACGAAAACCGCGTGCTCGATGGCGATTACCACTTCGCGCGCAGTTACAGCAATGCGGCAGTCCGGGCGCAGGCTGCACTGGCCGGGCAGGGCATCAGCATCGTGTCGTACACCGCCGCGTACCAGGACCTCCTGAACGGCACCTTGAAGATGATCGCTTGCCGCAGCGCGCCGTGCATTTACGGCTACCGGCTGCTGGTGAACCGGCGCAAGCTGGGCATGCCGAAAATCGAACGGTTTCGCCTCTGGATCGCCGCCGAGATGCAGCAAATGCGGCGCGCCCTCGATGGCGTGGAAGTGCAGTCAGTCGCGTGACATGGCCGCGCTGCCGGCCGAGGCGCCGATGATCAGCGCCATCGCCAGCCATTGCATGCCGGTCAGGCGTTCGCCGAGCAGCACGAAGCCGGCCAGCGCGCCGATGGCGGGAGAAGAACTGACCAGGATGCCGAACACGCGGTGCGGCAGGCGCCGCAGCGCAGTCATTTCAAGCAGGTAGGGGATGCCGCTCGACAGGACGGCAATCACGACGCCGATGGCCAGCACGTGCGGCTCGAGCAGTGTCAACCCCGCGTGCGCGACCCCCAGCGGCAGCGCCAGCAAGCATGCTGCCAACATGCCCCACGACACGGCCTGCGTGCCATCCATGTGCGCCACGCGCTTGCCAAAAACAATGTACAAGGCCCAGCACAGCGCGGCGCCGAACGCATACGCGACACCGAGCGGATCGAGCGGGGCTGCCTGCGCGCGCAATGGCAGCAGCAGGTACAAACCGACGACCGCGCAGGCGACCCAGGCAAAATCGCGCGCGCGGCGCGAGTGCAGGATCACCACCGCCAGCGGGCCGGTCACTTCGATGGCCACTGCCACGCCGATCGGAATGGTCTTGAAAGCGCCGTAGATCAGCAGGTTCATCAGCCCCAACATCAGGCCGTAAATCAGCAAGTTCCCCATGTCGGCACGCGCCAGCGGCCGGCGCCACGGCCGGAATGCGGCCAGCAGCAGGATGGTTGCGATGCCCACGCGCAGGGCGGTCACGCCTTCGCTGCCGACCAGTGGAAACAGGCCCTTGGCGAACGCCGCGCCGGTGTTCACCGACACCATCGATCCGAACAGCGCGAGCGCCGGCAGCAGGGCGCTGGGCCGCGCAGAGGTGGCCGCAGCGCCGGTCAAGCCGGCACGCTTGGCACGGTCTCGAGCATCGACAGCGCCACCGCTTCGGCCACGCGGATGCCGTCCACGGCCGCCGACATGATGCCGCCGGCGTAACCTGCGCCTTCACCGGCCGGGAACAGGCCGCGCGTGTTCAGGCTTTGCAGGTCGTCGTCGCGGCGCTTGATGCGGATCGGCGACGAGGTGCGCGTCTCGACACCGGTCAGCACCGCGTCTTCCTGGTAGTAGCCGCGGATCTGCTTGTCGAATGCCGGGAAGGCTTCGCGCAGCGCGACAATCGCGTAATCGGGCAGGGCCGGGGCCAGGTCGGTCAGGTGCACGGCCGGCTTGAACGACGGGATGACGTTGCCCAGTTTGGTGGACGCCACGCCGCGCACAAAATCGCCCATCAACTGGCCCGGCGCATCGTAGTTCGAGCCGCCCAGCAGATACGCGCCTTCTTCCAGGCGCCGCTGCAGCGCGATGCCGGCCAGTGGATGGCCGGGGTAATCGGCGGGCGTAATGCCGACCACGATGGCGCTGTTGGCGTTACGCTCGTTGCGCGAATACTGGCTCATGCCGTTGGTGACCAGGCGGCCCGGTTCCGACGCCGCCGCGACCACCGTGCCGCCCGGGCACATGCAAAAACTGTAGACCGAACGGCCATTGGCGGCGTGGTGGACGATTTTATAGTCGGCCGCGCCGAGGATTTTATTGCCCGCGTTGGGGCCGAAGCGGCAGACGTCGATCAGCGACTGCGGGTGCTCGACCCGAAAGCCGACCGAGAACGCCTTCGCTTCGATATAGACGCCGCGCTCGTACAGCATTTCAAAGGTGTCGCGCGCACTGTGGCCGATCGCCATCACCACGTGGCGGGTGCGAATTTCTTCACCGCTGGCCAGCACCACGCCGCGCACCTGGCCGTCGCCGGCACCGTTGCGGTCGATCAGGACATCGTCCACCCGTGAATCGAAGCGGTACTCGCCACCCAGCGCAATGATGGTCGCGCGCATTTCTTCGACCATCTTGACGAGGCGGAAGGTGCCAATGTGCGGTTTGCTGACGTACATGATTTCTTCCGGCGCGCCTGCTTTGACGAACTCGGTGAGCACTTTGCGGCCGTAATGTTTCGCGTCCTTGATCTGGCTGTACAGCTTGCCGTCCGAGAAGGTGCCGGCGCCGCCTTCGCCAAATTGCACATTCGACTCCGGGTTCAACTCGCGCTTGCGCCAGAAACCGAAGGTGTCGACGGTGCGTTCGCGAACCACCTTGCCGCGCTCGAGGATCAGCGGGCGCAGGCCCATCTGGGCCAGGATCAGCGCCACGAACAGGCCGCACGGACCGGTGCCGACCACCACCGGGCGCTCGTTGGCGTCGTGCCCCTGCAGGCGTTCGCCGCCGGCGACGAAGCGGTAGTTGGTGTCGGGCGAGGGCTGCACGTGCAGGTCGTGTTTCATGCGCGCCAGTACGCCGGCTTCATCGTGCACCGAGACATTGACCGAGTAGATCAGCACGATGGCGCTGCGCTTCCTGGCGTCGTAGCTGCGTTTGAACACGTCGAAGGTGATCAGCGCTTCGGGCGCAATGGACAGGCGCGCCAGGATGGCGTCGCGCAGGGCGTCGTTCGGATGATCGAGGGGGAGCTTGAGTTCGGCAATTCTGAGCATGGCGGGCGATATGAGCGTGTGGCAGCGGGATTCAACCGGCTATTTTAACCGTTTCGGGCTGCCGCAAGGACACGCAGCGCCGACTGTTGCCTCAGTGGCGCACTTTCCCCGCGGGGACGCAGTGTTGTACCACATACACGGTTATGTCCTGCTCATACTTTTGGTTGCGATTCAATTGACACTGAAACTACACATATGATCCTATGTAACAGAGATGTAACCAAAGGGTCACATCTTTTACAGACACCCACAAGGTGCAACCACAGGGCTGCAGTCCTGCGGAAACAGCGGCCAGACCATCCGAGATATCGTCCCAAGAAGGAGATGTAGACATGCGTTTCAAATTGAAATCGATGCCCCTCGCTATTGCCAGCGTAATCGCCACCGGCGCCTTGTCGATGGGTGCCATGCATCCGGCGATGGCGCAGGACACCACCAGCGCCGATCCGGCCGCGCCACAACGCGTGGTCGTGACCGGCTCGCTGATCAGCCGCGCCACCGCCGAAACGGCAACCCCCGTGCAAGTCATCACCGCCGCCGATATTCAGCGCAGCGGCAAAACCTCGGTCGCTGAATTGCTGAGCGACCTGGCGTCGAACGGCGCCGGCACACTCGGCACCGGTTTCGCGGGTGCCTTCGCCAACGGCGCTGCCGGCGTCTCGCTGCGCGGCCTGTCGGTCGGTGCCACCCTGGTCCTGCTCGACGGCCACCGCGTGGCGCCGTACGCACTCGGCGACGACGCGCAGCGTTCCTTCGTCGATGTGTCCAACATTCCCTTCGACGCCATCGAAAGCATCGAGATCCTGAAAGCCGGTGCCTCGTCGCTGTACGGTTCGGATGCGGTGGCTGGCGTGGTCAACATCAAACTGAAGAAAAATTACCAGGGTACGCGCCTGGCTGCTGAAGCCGGCAACACCCAGCACGGCGGTGGCAAGACCCAGCGCGCCTCCATCTCCACCGGTTTGGGCGACCTCGACTCGGACGGCTATAACGCCTTCATCACCGCCGAATGGCGCCACCAGGGCGCCATCAAGGTGGCCGACCGCCTCGGCAACGACTGGAATACGCGTGACTGGCGTTCCCGCGGCGGCAATGACCTGACGCTGGGTGTGCCGACGTCGTTGAACAACTTCGTGACCCAGGCCAGCACCCCGTTCCTGTATAACGCGTCCGGTGTGAATGGCCCCAGCAATCCGGCCAACTTCGCGTTCCTCGATCCGAGCTGCAACTACACCAAGTACCGCGCCGGCCAGTGCGCCGTGACCGACAATTCCTCCCTCATCCAGCCGGAAACGGACAACATCAACGTCCTGGTCGGCATGACCAAAAAACTGGGCAACGATTGGGAACTCGCGTTCAAAGGCTCGTTCTTCAAGCGCAACGGCAGCAATAACCGCGGCGTGCCGCTCCTTTTCTCGACCTCCAGCTTCGTCGGTTTCAATGCCCTGAGCCCTGACGGCACGCTGCGTCCCGCCGTCGGCGCCATCAATCCAACCACATTCGCCCCCGGTGCGGCGGTCGGTGCTGGCATTGTCAACCCGTTTGTGGCAGTGCCGGAAACCGCCACGGCGCCAGCACAAGACGGCCGCGCCCGTCTGTACGGCTACATCCCGGGCATTGATGCGGAACGCACCTCGGCCAACACCGCCACGGCGACCCGCTTTGCGCTGGACCTGACCGGTCGTGCCTTCGGCTGGGATACGCGGATTGCCGCCGGCATTACCGAGTCGGAAGTCAAGATCGACTACAGCGGCTATGTCGACCGCAACGCGCTGTACAACTCTCTGGTGGCTGGCCAATTCAACGTCCTCGGTGGCAATTCGCCAGCGCAGATCGCCGCGATTTCGCCGACGTTCTCGAACACCAACGATTCGAAGCTCAATTACGTCGACCTCTCCGGCAGCCGCGAACTGATGCAGCTGGGCGCCGGGCCGCTGGTCCTCGCAGGTGGCTTGCACTATCACAAGCGTGAATGGAATGCGCCGCCGGCCGCGCTGACCGCGAACGGCCAGGTCGCCAGCACCTCGCCCTTCGTGTTTGGTTCGGAAACCAATACGGCGGCCTTTGCTGAAGTTCAAGTCACGCCGATCCGGAACCTCGAGCTCGACGTGTCCGGCCGTTATGACCACTTCGATACCTACGGCAATTCGTTCACGCCGGCTGCCAATTTCAAGTGGACGCCGTCGAAGGTGTTCGCCCTGCGTGGTAACTTCGCCCGCGGTTTCCGTGCACCGAACCCGTCCGAGTCGGGCAGCGCCGGGTCGTTCTTCTCATTCAATAAAATCAACGATCCGATCCTCTGTCCTTCTGGCAACCGAGATACACCCGGCAGTGTGCCGATCTATTGCAGCTTCACGCCTGTGTTCGTCCAGCAAACCAGCCAGACGCTGTCGCCTGAAAAATCCAAGTCGTATGACCTGGGCATCGTGCTGGCGCCCATGGCCGGCCTGGGTGCCACGCTCGATTACTACAAGATCGAGTTGTCGAACCAGATCGTCAGCGCCGCCACCAACGATCCGAACTATGTGCCGGCCTTCGTGCGCGGTGCGCCAACCCAGCTCGACACCGTGCAGGCCGATGGCACGGTCGCGTCGGTCCTGTCGCCGGTCGGTCCGGTCCTGTACGCCACCTCGGGTTACATCAACGCCGGCAAGACCACCACCAGCGGCATTGAAGCGGCCATCAACTACCGGTTCCGCTTGCCGGGTGAGATGGGTTCATTGCGCGCCGACCTCTCGGCCGCCCATACTTTTGACTATACCCAAAGCGTGAACGGCACCAGCTACCAGTTGGCAGGCACCCAGGGTCCATCGGGCGTGGGCGGCGCAACCGGCAATCCAAAAGACCGTGCCCAGTTCTCGCTGAACTGGAACCGCGGTCCGCTGGACGTGACGGCCAGCGTCAACTACACCAGTTCGTTCTCGACGCTTGACCCATCCGTAAGCGCCACCGATTGTGCGTCGACCGCGAAAGACGCGGGCGGACGTGACTACTTCGATGGCGTGCCAGGCGGCCAGCCCGCGTACTATTGCCATACTGCTTCGTTCACGGTCACCAACCTGAACCTGCAGTACAAGTTGTCCGAGAACTTGACGCTGAAAGGCACGATCCTGAACCTGTTCGACAAGGCGCCGCCGATCGACGTCGGCACCTATGGCAATGCAGGCGTCCAGACTTCGTACAACGCCTCCTTGCATCAAGCGGGCGCCGTAGGACGTTTCTACAGCCTGGGTCTGAGCTACGTCTTCTGATAGTCATGATGCGAAAAAGCTGATGCGTGCGGTCCGGCGCTGAGTCAAGCAAAGGCCTGATCAATCTTCGATCGGGCCTTTTTGTTTGGTGCACCCGGCAGGGCGCACTTGTCTCGGACTGCAATGGCCGGCGCGCGCTGCAACCATGGAAATGCTTGATCCCGATTGCATCTTTGCCGATCGGCATTCATCGGGCCTTTAAAATCGCCTGATGTCTTCATGCGCGATACGACGTAACCAGGTCCCATCATTTCGCCCAGCCCGCACGCGATATCACTCATATCCGTAGTTGGTACCAGGTATAAAAAATCACAAAAAATAAAATACCCTCGTTATCGTTTCTATCGGGTTACTGAACAGCCTTATCGAGTGCCAAGTTGTTGCGGCAATATGTCCGAAGCGGAAGCATCTGCAATTCTGGCAATAGCTAACGCGAGTCTCCTCGTATCAACGCTTTCATATTGGCGGCACGGGCATCGACACCATTCTCATGCTGGTCAAATCCGTGAATGCCCCGATTTTATTCAGGCTCACGCCACACATTTACCTTCTCTGAGATCGCTACCATTTGTCTGCAAGCCTTGGACAGAAACAATCAGCAGAATTTAATGGGTTGATATCCGAATTGCTACTTGGAACTATAACATTCCCGTTTGCAAGAATGCGGCAGCTTAAATATCGACAAAATTCTCAACTGATAATGATAATAAAAAAGCTATCAATTGTTTTTATTGCATGAACTTATTTGCCGTAGAAAGTCACGAAAACCGGACTAAATGGTATTTTATTGTAACTATAGGGTTCCATATTATTACTTTAGGTATTTTATTTTCAGAAAATCCTCGCCCCGATACGGTGCACCGCTGTATCAGAATATGGCACGCATGCCCCGCCATATGGCATTTGCACCGCAAGTGAAAATTATCTGTTGTAAATCCACCCAGATTACATATGTACGTTGACACCGGAAGTTTCCGTATGGTTTTATGTCTTTTGCATATTCTTAATTAACCCTTAAGCGTATGGACGTTTCGCTTACCCGGCGACGACGGAGATGAGAGGACACGCGTCAGGCAGCGTCATTGCTGTCGCGCCAAATCCCCAAGATACATTTTCACGATAAAACTAATAGGAAACCACATGTTTAAGAAAACCGTATTGGTACATGCATTGACGTTGGCTTTCGGCGCTGCTGTCTTGTCCGCAGGCGTTATCCAGACCGCGTCGGCGCAGTCGAATGCATCGGGTAACATTGTTGGCACGGTGGAGCAACCATCGGGTACGACAGTGAATTTGGTGAACACCGGTACCGGCTTGAAGCGCACAGTAACGCCTGAAGCCAATGGCCGCTTCCAGGCCACGACCCTGCCAGCAGGGCATTACAAGGTCGACCTGGTGCGCAATGGCGCTGTCGTGAATACGGTCGAAGTCGACGTGATCGTCGGACAGGGCGTGGACGCATCGTTCGCCGCTGCTGCGATGCAGTCGGTACAGGTGACCGGCCGCCGCAGCCGGATCGATGTGTCGAATACGAACAACGGCGTCTCGTTCAGCGCGCGCGAACTGGCCGCATTGCCGATCGCACAAAACGTCGGTGCCATCATTCAACTGGCGCCGAACACCACCCGTGCTGACTCGCGCTACTCGGGCGGCGCAAGTTTCGGCGGCGGTGGCGCTTCTGAAAATGCCTACTACATCAACGGCATGGTGGTGACCAATGCATTGACGCAGCTGGGCTCGTCGGAGTTGCCATTTGGCGCGATCGCGCAGGCGCAGATCCTCACCGGCGGCTACGGTGCTGAGTTCGGCCGCTCCGTGGGTGGCGTGGTCAACATCACGACCAAGAGTGGTACCAATGACTGGGAAGTCGGCGGCACGATGAGCATCACGCCAAACGGCACCCGCGCCAAGGCACGCAACGGTTACTACGAGAACACCGGCAAGAATCCATTGACTGATGGCAAAATTCTGTTCAATCGTGAACAGAACAAAACCGACAGCCAGATCTTCGGCGCGTATGTCGGTGGTCCGATCATCAAGGACAAACTGTTCATGTTCGTGGCTGCAGAACAGACACGCACCGACCGCGACTTCATCAACCTGGCATCCTCGAGCACCAATGCGCCAACATCCGGCTTCGGTACCTCCGATTCGACGATCGATCGCTATCTCGGCAAATTTGACTGGAATATCACCGACAATCATCGCCTCGAACTGACCTTGATTGGCGACACGCCGAAATCGGACGTCGAGTTGTCGGGTTTCAATTATGCAACTGCAACCCGTGTCGGTTCAGTTGTCTCGAGAGAGCATTATTCCAACATCGCAACCCAGGATGGCGGCAATGGCGGCAAGGCCCAGGTACTCAAGTATACGGGCAACATCACGGATGACCTGACCGTGTCGGCATTGGTTGGCCGCAATAAAGCCAGCCATATCAACACTTATGGCAATTACAATATCAATCAACCGCTGTTCCAGGTTACCGCGCCGGTCGCGGCACGCGCGCCGGGCATCAGCTACGTCTCTCCGCAAGTCCTGAGCGGCAACATCACCGCCCCTGGTGCCGAAGATGAGACCAAGTCGACCCGTCTGGACCTCGAATATCGCCTCGGCGATCATACGTTGAAGGCCGGTCTCGATAAAAACAAACTGTCGTCGCTGAATGCTGGTGATATCCGTGCTGGTGGCGGTCTGTACACCTACCGTGTCTTGCCTGCAGGATCGACCGTGGCGACGACGATTAACACCGGTGGTGGTGTACGACGCGCCCCCGGCGCTTTCGGTGGCCTTGGTGTCTCGGGCTACTATGGACAGGAAACGTTGTTCAGTACCGTCACCAATGCCTATTCGGATCAGGATGCGCAGTATCTGGAAGATGCATGGCAAGTGTCGAAAACGGTCTTGCTGAAATTTGGCGTGCGTCGTGAAGGATTCAGCAACCAGAACGGTGATCACGAAACCTTCATCGAGATGAAGAACCAGATCGCACCGCGCTTTTCCGCGTCATGGGACGTGAACGGTGACGCTTCGCTGAAAGTGTTCGGTAGCGCCGGTCGTTATCACCTGCAAATCCCGACTCACCTGGCAGTACGTGGAGCCAGTCGTTCCCTGTTCACAAATCAATACTTCACCTACACCGGTGTGGACGCGAACGGCGCCCCGATTGGCCGCGTGAACATGGCGCCTGCGTTTTCGGGCAACAACGAATACAACCAGTCCAAGGACGTGAAGACGCTGTCCGCGACCAACCTGAAACCGACGTATCAGGACGAAATCACGCTGGGTTTCGAAAAAATGATGTCGCCGTCGCTGAACATTGGCGCCAAGGCAACCTACCGCACACTGGGTGCAACTATCGACGACTTCTGCGACTCCCGTCCAGTGGCGGCGTGGGCTGAACGGAACAAGGTCGACACCTCCAACTATGGTGGTTTCGGTTGCGCCAACTTCAATCCAGGTGAAGCCAATACCTTTCTGGTCGATTTCGCTGGAAATGGCAAATACACCAGCGTCAACCTGAGCAAGGAAGACCTGGGGTTCCCGGATACCAAGCGTACCTACACAGCGGTTGATTTATTCGCTGAACACCCATACCGTAATGGCTGGTACGCTAAAGTGAACTACACCTGGTCGAAGAGCAAGGGAAATACCGAAGGTCAGACCTTGTCGGACATCGCGCAAACCGATGTGGCTGCAACCCAGGCCTGGGACTTCCCTGAGCTGATGGAAGGCGCATTTGGTTATCTGCCAAATGACCGTACCCACCAGCTGAAGGCATACGGTTTCTATGAAATCTCGTCGCAGTTCATTATTGGTGCGAACGGACTCATTGCAACTGGTCGTCCAAAAAACTGCCTGGGCAATAACGACGTGGCGGATGCAGACTTCTTGTACGGTTCGGCTTACCACTACTGCAATGGCGCCCCTTCGCCACGCGGTGCGCTGGGTCGTCTGCCGACCGATGTGCGGCTGGATGCGAACCTGATTTTCCGTCCTGAGGTCGTCAAAGGTTTGTCGTTCAAATGGGATATCTACAACGTGTTCAATCGTCAGGCCACGCAGACGATCGACGAAGTCTACAACAGCGGCAGCACCGTATCGCCGACCTACGGCCGTACGATCAGCTACACGGCGCCACGTACGATGCGCTTTTCGGCGGAATATAACCACAAGTTCTGATCCAGCCCGGATACCTTGCACATGCAAATGTGCAAGGTATGCAAAAACCGCCGGTGCAAGCCGGCGGTTTTTTTATTGGGGCGTGCCGGTGCGGTATTACATGCCGCCCCAGTGTGCGTTCAGCGTCGCCAGCGCCGCCAGCCCCGCCGTTTCGGTGCGCAAGATGCGACGTCCCATCGTCAGCGGCAGCGCGCCGGCGGCAATCGCCGCATCTTCTTCCTCGGGCGCAAAGCCGCCTTCCGGACCCACCATCAACACGACATCCTGCGCCGCGTGCGCGCCAGCCCATTCGGCCAGCGTTGCCTTGCCGCGCGGGCTCAGCAGGATCCGCGCCGCCGGGGCAGGCTGCGCCAGCCACTTCGCAAATACCTCCAGGCCTGCCAGCGTGGCCAGCCGGTTGCGCCCGCTCTGTTCGGATGCCGCCACGATGATGCCTTGCCAGTGCGCCTGGCGTTTCTCGGCGCGCTCGCCGGACAGCCGCGTCACGCAGCGCTGTGCGGCCAGCGGGACAATGGCCGCCACGCCCAGTTCCACCGCCTTCTCGATGATCCAGTCCATTTTGGACGCTTCCGGCAGCGCCTGTGCCAGCGTGATGGCATAGCCCAGTTCGACCTCGACCGCTTCGAAGGCATCCACGCGCGCGCTGGCGCGGCGCTTGCCCACTTCCTGCAAGGTCGCGCCGTACTGGCCGCCGGCGCCATTGAACAGCGTCAGTTGCGCACCGGCTTGCTGGCGCACCACGTGTAAATGATGGGCGACCGCCTCGGGCAGGTCGACGACCAGGCCGGGCGCCAGGGGCAGGGGACAGTAAAAACGCGGCATGCAGGGCCTGTAATGATGGCGGTTGGAGCGCGCATTTTAATTCGGCGCCGCCCCTGTCTGGTAAAATAGTTGTCTATGGCTTACCGGTGCGCCGCGTTTTTCACGGCAACCAGGCGCCGCCGCTTTCCTCATCAGCCCTACCGACTCTACCCATGAAACCGACACAAACGACGACTTTGATGGCCAATGCGATCCGCGCACTGGCAATGGATGCTGTGCAGAAGGCCAACTCCGGCCACCCCGGCATGCCGATGGGAATGGCCGAGATCGCGGTCGCGCTGTGGGACGGTCACTACCGCCACAATCCGGCCAATCCGCACTGGGCCAACCGCGACCGCTTCCTGCTGTCGAACGGCCATGGCTCGATGCTCCATTACGCGCTGCTGCACCTGACCGGTTACGCGCTCACCATGGACGACCTGCGCGCGTTCCGCCAGTTGCACTCGAAAACTCCGGGCCACCCGGAAGTGGGCATCACGCCAGGCGTTGAAACCACCACCGGCCCGCTCGGGCAGGGTATTGCGAATGCCGTCGGCATGGCGCTGGCCGAGTATCTGCTGGCCGCCGAATTCAACCAGCCTGGCCATGAAGTGGTCGACCATTACACCTATGCATTCTTGGGCGACGGTTGCCTGATGGAAGGCATTTCGCACGAAGTGTGCTCGCTGGCCGGTACCCTGAGCCTGAAGAAACTGATTGCGCTGTATGACGACAACGGCATCTCCATCGACGGCAAGGTCGAAGGCTGGTTCACCGACGACACCCCGGGCCGCTTTGCCGCCTACGGCTGGAACGTGATTGCCGACGTCGACGGCCACAGCGTGGCAGCGGTCGATGCCGCCATCGCGCAAGCCAAATTGTCCGACAAGCCAACCCTGATCTGCTGCAAGACCATCATCGGCAAGGGTTCGCCCAACCTGCAAGGCGGCGACAAGGTGCACGGCGCCGCGCTGGGCGATAAAGAAATTGCCGCAGTGCGCGAACATCTGCTGTGGGATCCGATCCCGTTCGACATCCCGGCCGACCTGTACACCGCGTGGGACGCCAAGGCTGCCGGCGCCAGCATGGAAGCCGAATGGAACGCCAAATTCGACGCCTACCGCGCCGCGTTCCCGACCAAGGCGTCGGAACTCGAGCGCCGCATGGCAGGCGACCTGCCAGCGAACTTCGAAGAAGTGCTGAACGCGGCGATCGCCGCCTGTGTCGACAAAAAAGAAACCATTGCTACCCGCAAGGCCAGCCAGAACGCCATCCAGGCGCTGGCGCCGGTGCTGCCGGAATTCCTCGGCGGCTCGGCCGATCTGACCGGTTCCAACCTGACCAACTGGAAAGAATCGACCAACCTGCGCTCCGGCAAACCAGGCAACCATATCAATTATGGCGTGCGTGAATTCGGCATGAGCGCGATCATGAACGGCATCGCCCTGCACGGCGGCTTCATCCCGTTCGGCGCCACCTTCCTGACCTTCTCCGACTACAGCCGCAATGCGCTGCGCATGGCGTCGCTGATGAAGCTGCGTTCGATCTTCGTGTTCACCCACGATTCGATCGGCCTGGGCGAAGATGGCCCGACCCACCAGTCGGTTGAGCATGTTTCGTCGCTGCGCCTGATTCCGGGCCTGGACAACTGGCGTCCGTGCGACACGGTCGAATCGCAAGTGGCATGGGGCGCCGCCGTCCAACGCAAGGATGGCCCGTCGACCTTGATCTTCTCGCGCCAGAACCTGCCGTTCATGGAGCGTGACGCCACCCAAATCGCGAATATCGCCAAGGGCGGCTATGTGCTCAAGGATGCGCCGAACGCGCAGCTGATCATCATGTCCACCGGTTCGGAAATCGAACTGGCGATGGCGTCGGCTGCCGCCCTCGAGGCTGAGGGCGTGGCCGTGCGCGTGGTGTCGATGCCGTCGACCGACGTGTTCGACCGCCAGGACGCAGCCTACAAGGCCAGCGTACTGACCCGTGGCACGCCACGCGTCGCCATCGAAGCCGGCGTGACCGCTTTCTGGTACAAGTATGTGGGCCTGGAAGGCGCGGTCGTCGGCCTCGACACCTTCGGCGAATCGGCCCCGGCGCCGGTCCTGTTCAAGTATTTTGGTTTTACCGTCGAGAACGTCGTGGCCACGGCCAAGGGCGTGCTGGCAGCGTAACAAGAACGGACGCACGCAGGAGACACCGCGGCGTCCCCCCGATTTCTTTTTTTAAATCAGGAGCATCAGCATGACGATCAAAGTTGCAATCAACGGTTATGGCCGCATCGGCCGCAATGTACTGCGCGCATTCTACGAAGGCGGCAAACAGCAGGATATCCAGATCGTTGCCATCAACGACCTGGGCGACGCCAAGTCGAATGCCCACCTGACCCGCTACGACACCGTGCACGGCAAGTTTCCCGGCACCGTGACGGTCGAAGGCGACACCATGATCGTCAATGGCGACCCGATCCGCGTGTTCGCGCAGCGTAATCCGGCCGAAATCCCATGGGGCGAACTGGGCGTGGACGTGGTCCTCGAATGCACTGGCTTTTTCACCACCAAAGAGAAGGCTTCGGCCCACCTCAAGGGCGGCGCGAAAAAAGTCATCATTTCGGCACCGGGCGGCAAGGATATCGACGCCACCATCGTGTTCGGCGTCAACCAGCAAGTCCTGAAGGCGAGCGACACCGTTATCTCGAACGCCTCCTGCACCACCAACTGCCTGGCCCCGCTGGTCAAGCCGCTCAACGACGCCATCGGCATCGAGAGCGGCCTGATGACCACGGTGCACTCGTACACCAACGACCAGGTGCTGTCGGACGTGATGCATGAAGACTTGCGCCGCGCCCGTTCGGCCACGATGAGCATGATCCCGACCAAGACCGGCGCTGCCGCCGCGGTTGGCCTGGTGCTGCCTGAGCTGAACGGCAAGCTGGACGGTTTCGCGATCCGCGTGCCGACCATCAATGTGTCGCTGGTCGACCTGACCTTCATCGCCAAGCGCGACACCAGCGTCGAAGAAGTCAACCAGCTGATGGAAAAAGCAGCATCGGAAGGTCCGCTGAAAGGCATCCTGACCTACCAGACCGAGCCGCTCGTGTCGGTCGACTTCAACCACAACCCGGCGTCGTCGAATTTCGATTCGACGCTGACCAAGGTGTCGGGTCGCCTGGTGAAAGTATCGTCGTGGTATGACAACGAGTGGGGTTTTTCGAACCGCATGCTCGATACCACTGTCGCACTGATGAACGCGAAGTAATCTTCGCTGCACGTCGTGAATGCCGCCCGGCTGCAATGGGCGGCATTTTTTTTGAAACAACATTTAATTAATTATCGAATGTAAATTTGCGTTAAGAACAGACGCTCTGTATTATCCTTCGGAAAATTCCTAGGGACAATACTCCATGCGGCTACTCGCCAAGAGCGCAACAGACGCCCACGCCTACCGTCCTGACATCGACGGGCTGCGCGCACTGGCTGTCTGCGCCGTGCTCGTCTTTCACGCGTTTCCCGATGCATTGCCCGGCGGATTTGCCGGCGTCGACCTGTTTTTCGTCATCTCCGGCTATCTGATCACCGGCATCCTGGCGCAGGGCCATGCCGCCGGCAGCTTCAGCCTGGCCCGCTTCTATGCCAGGCGCGTGCGCCGCATCTTCCCGGCGCTGGCGCTGGTACTGACCGGCACCTACGCGCTCGGCTGGTTCGTCCTGACTGCCGACGAATACAAACAACTCGGCAAGCACATCTGGGCCGGCGCCGGTTTCCTGTCGAACTGGGTGCTGTGGCGCGAGGCCGGCTATTTCGATCACGCCGCCAACACAAAACCGTTGCTGCACCTCTGGTCGCTCGCCGTCGAGGAGCAGTTCTACCTGTTCTGGCCGCTGGTGCTGGGGCTGGCGATGCGCTGGCGCCGCGCTGCGGCCGTCTGTGCAATGCTGCTGGTCCTGTCGTTTGGCGCCAATGCCTGGATGATCCGCGCCGATGCCGCGGCCACGTTTTTCCTGCCCCAGACCCGGTTTTGGGAAATGCTCGCCGGCGCACTGCTGGCGCTGGTACCACGCGCGCGGCCGACAGCAGGGCGCCAGGCCGACCTTCTGTCAGTGGCCGGGCTGGCGCTATGCAGCGTGGCATTCTTGCTGCTGCGAGCGGAATACGCTTTCCCCGGCTGGTGGGCGCTGGTGCCCGTGCTCGGCGCCTGCGCGCTGATCGGCGCCGGTCCGCAGGGCTGGGTCAACCGGACCATCCTGGCCCACCCGTGCGCGGTCTGGATCGGCAGCATCAGCTATCCGCTTTACCTGTGGCACTGGCCACTGCTGTCGTACACCTTCATCGTGGCGGGCGAACAGCCAGTGCCGGCGTGGGTGCGCCTGGCCCTGCTGGCAGCGAGTGTCGTGCTGGCCTGGCTGACCACCCATTTGCTGGAGGCGCGCTTCCGGTTTGGCCCGGCGCACGTGGCGAAGGTGATGGTGCCGTGCCTGGCCATGCTGGCGATCGGCTTCGTCGGCAACCGCGTCTACGAGCGCGACGGTTTTAAATTTCGCAAAGGCCATGACGCCCATGCCGACGTCGCCACCGCCAGCGTGGGCGAGGGGCGTGCGTTCGTCCGCAGCGATTGCGGCATCGCCGACAGCCGCCTGGTGCCGTATTGCGCCACCGATCGCCGCGCTGCATCGCGCTTTGCGATCTGGGGCGACAGCAAGGCCGATGCACTGTATTGGGGGCTGGTGCGCCGTTCGGCGCCGGGCCAGAGCTGGACCATGCTGGGCCGCTCAAGCTGCGCGCCGCTCGCCGGCGTGGAACGGACCAGCATCTATGCCGGCGACCGTCCGGCGGACTGTGCTGCGGCCAACCGCCAGATCCTGCAGGCGTTGCTGGCCAATCCCGCCATCGACACGGTCGTGCTCAGTTTTTCGGTGCGCGCCACGATCGGTCCAAGCTTTGCGTACAGCGGCGCCGGGCCGCAGGGGGACCATACGGCGCTGGTGCTCGAAGGCCTCGACCGCGCCGTGACAGCGCTCGAGGGCGCTGGCAAGCGGGTCGCTGTCGTGCTCGACAATCCGACCCTGCCCGATCCGCGCCGCTGCATGGAGCGCGCGGTGATGGCATGGCCGGGCGTGCGCAGCGCGCTGGCGCTGCGCGACGGTGCCGCCGCGCGCTGCGACCTGGCGTACGGTCAGCACCTGGCACAGCACCAGGTGTTTGTTGCCATGGTCGACCGGCTGCAGCGCCGCCACGCCAGCCTGCTGGTCTACGACCCGGCGCAGGTCCTGTGCGACCTGGCGCGCAAGGTGTGCCCGATGACGCTGGCGGGTAAGTACCTGTACAGCTACGGCGACCACGTCTCGGACACGGGTAATGGCCGCATCGCCGACGCGCTGCTGCCGCTGCTGGTGCAGCAGGCTGTTGCGCAGGCAGAAAAAACTCTTCCCGTCGCGCGAGGGGAGGGTTGAGGCTGGAGCAGTTACTAGTTAAAACGTGTACGAAGCGCGCACATAGTAGGTACGGCCCGGCACGTCGGTGTAACGTGGGTCGTAGCCAGCCTGGAAGGTCTGGGCCTGGTACGCGTACTTGTGCACCCAGGTGCTGTTCATGCCGAAGTTGAATATGCCGTAGGCCGGCTTCCGATAACGATAGGTGGCCTACAGGTCGAAACCGTTCGTGATCACGTTACCGTTCTTCCAAACTTATGCAAATTTAACCGTAGTTAAGCTTTCTTGCCGTTGGATTCCTGCTTCGCCGAAACCAGTTTCATCTTGCGTTTGCACGCAAGATCAGCGCCGGTCCCTCCCCAGGCAATGCTTGATGAAATACAGGTCGGCGCCCAGCGTCAGGTTGTCGATCGGCTCGACCACCAGGCCGAAGGTTGCGTTCTTCGATTTCTCGGGCGACAGGTTCTTGTTACCGCCATACAGGGCCTGGAATTGCTGGTTGCAAGTCGACTTTGCGGTGGCGGCGCACAGGACCGGGTCGTCTTGCGTGGTGGTGTTCGTGTAGGTCTGGGCTGCATCGATTTCATACAGGGACGGGGCACGGAAACCGGTCGAATACGAACCGCGCAACAACACTTTCTTGGTCGGCTGGTAACGGAAGCTGACCTTCGGATTGAAGGTGTTGCCGAAGTCGCTATACTGGTCATCGCGGGCGTCCAGGGTGATGTCCAGTTCCTTCGTGACCGGCGAGTTCAGCTCGGCGAACAGCGCGTACACATTGCGTTAGCCGGCATTGTAGGTCTTCGGATCGATACCGGTACTTGCGTTGTTTTCATTGCAGGTCTGGTAATCCCAGCCGGCCACCACGCCTTGCAGGGACGTGACCAGGCGCTGCTGCGTATTGACGTTGTTGTCGGTGCGCGGACCGTTGGGCGTATCGCGCCATTTGACGCTGACGTTGCCCGGCGCGGCGCTGGCAGGGTAGCAGGGATTGGCGATCGTCGCGCCCGGCGTCGTGTCAGGAATCGTACTGGTCATGGCCAGCGCGCCATACGGCACCGGCGCGACGGTGGTGCGCACCGAGCTGCAGGTGAACAGGTACTCGACGCCCAGTTCATGGCCTTGCGGCAGCTTGAACGCACCCTTGAACAGGCCTCAATCGCGCTCGCTCTTCGGCACGTAGTCAACGTATGGCGAGATGGTGATATACCAAGCCGACTCGCCATTGGAAATGAGCAGCGGCTTCGAGGCGCAGCCGGCCAATGCGAGCGCAAAGTAGGTCGTACCGCCCTGGACGTAGTTGGCCGGGATGGTCGACGACGACAGCCCGCCCGGGTAGCGCGCGTTGTAGCTGCGCTCGGTACCGCTGACGCTGTTCTGGGTCTGGTAGTCCAGTACGCCGAACAGGTTGAAGCCGTCCTTATCCAGGTCGCCATAACCGAAGCCGAGGTTGGCATTTTTTATACGCCGACGCCCGCTTTGGGCGTGTCGCCGCCGATGGTGACGATGCCGCCGGTGAGGTCTTTACGGGTGATGACGTTGATCACGCCACCGACCGCATCGCTGCCGTACAGCGAGGAGGCGCCGTCACGCAGCACTTCGATGCGTTCGATCGCGGCGAAGGAAATCATGTTCAGGTCAGGCGCCGAGCTGTTGAGCGCATTATTCGCCAGGCGTCGCCCGTTGAGCAGGACCAGGGTCTTGTTCGCACCGATGCCGCGCAGGTCGGCGAACGAGGCGCCACCGGTGCTCGCGCCCACGGTCTGGCTGGTGCCCTGCGACGCCTGCGATGCCGAAATGCTGGACATGATCTGCTCGATGGTCGTAATGCCTTCCTTTTTCAGGTCGGACATTTTGAGCACGGTGACGGGCACCGAGGTCTCGCCATCGATGCGCTTGATGGCAGAGCCGGTGACGACCACGCGCTGCATGGTGGCGTCGTCGGTTTGCTGGGCGAATGCAGGCTGCGCGAGCAGGGTGGCGCCAATGGCGCCGGCCGAGAACATGCCGCGCACAGAGCGCGACAGGATGGTTTCTTTGAACATGGGATAACGCCAAACGGTGATGGAGGTTCGCGCTGCAGCAGGGCGGGTGCCAACATCAGACCATCCGGCGTCAAGCCCGGTCAATGCGTAGGCCTCACTTGAAACAATAGAAATGTTTAATCCATGTTGCATACAACATGAATTAAACCGGTGCAAGCGGCTTGCATTTTTTGTGAATTGACGCGAACTCGCACGACACATACATTCGGCAGGCCATGAAAAAGCCCGCCGGGCTTGCGCCGGGCGGGCAGGAGACGAGCGATTGTCAGCAGCCCGGACGGGCTGCGTCGATCAGAAAGCCTGGTTGTAACGAACGTAGACGAAGCGGTCGATCGGGAAGTTGGCGTCTACCGCCGACGACGATGCTGCGCCCAGCACGGTTGTGCGCGGGTTTTTGTCGAGGATGTTGTTGGCGCCGACCATCAGCTGACCTTTCCACGACGTTTTGTACGACACGCTCACGTCGTTGTAGACGCTGGCGCCGAGCTTGTTGAAACGCGAACCCCAGTTGGCCTGGCCGGTCGGGTTCGAGCATTCTACCGTTGCGCTGTAGCACTTGTCCTTCACGCCGCCGAAGTAACGCGCGGTCCAGGTGGCGCTCCAGTTGCCCAGGCTCCAGTCCAGCGACACGTTCGACTTGATGCGGTAGTAAGCCACGCCGTTTTCGTCGTATTCACCCACATAGCTGATGAAATCCGACTCGTTGTCGGCTTTCTGGCGGTACTTGGTCACGAAGGTCGTGTCCGAGCGCAGGCCGAACTGGCCGTAGCTGTTGCGCGCCAGGCGATAGTTGATGCCCAGGTCGACGCCTTCGGTTTCCAGCGCGCCAATGTTGGCGTTGCCGTGCGACAGGTTGACGATGGCGCCAGTCGCGTCACGACGGATCGAGCTGCAGAACGACGGGATACCCTGTACGTAGCAGTACTCGGCGGTCTGGGTTGCGGTGATGCCGGAGATCAGGTTATCGACCCGAATGTTGTACCAGTCGAGTGAGGTGGTCAGTCCGGTCACGAACGACGGGCTGTAAACCAGGCCGAAGGTCTTGGTTTTCGCGGTTTCAGGCTGCAGAGAAGCATTGCCTGCGCCGGAATTGAACGGGCTGGTACCTTGCGCGCCACCGGAATCGGTGATCGGACCGGTCTGGCTGACCTGGCGGAAACCAGGCGCGGCGCCAGCTGTGGTACAGCGCGCATCGACGCCGGCTGTAGCACGTTGGCCGTACACGCTGTCGCATGGGTCGGTGTAGGTGTCGAAGCTTTGCTGGCCACCACCGAAGGTGTCGCCGACGGCAGGAGCGCGGAAGCCTTCAGCATAGGTACCGCGGGCCAGCAGGTCGGAGAACGGCTTCCACATGAAGCTCGCCTTGCTGTTGGTGGTGCTGCCGAAGTTGCTGTAGTCCGAGTAGCGGGTAGCCAGATCGACGCTCAGCAGCTTGGCGAACGGTACGTCCTTGAGCAATGGAATATTGATCTCTGCGTAAGCTTCGCGCACGGTGTACTTGCCAACGGTTGGATTGCCGGCCAGCTCGGTCGAGTAGCCCGACTGTTCGAATTGACCCGGGGTATCGTAGCCGCGCACTTCACGGTGCTCGATGCCGCCAGCAATGCCGACCATGCCGGCAGGCAGCTGGAATACTTCGCCGCCGATGTTGGCGGTGGCGCTGTTGACCGTGCTGCCGTAGGTTGCCTGGCTGGTCGACATGACGTAGTTCAGCGCTTCATTGCTGGACGCGCCCGGGCCGCCGATGATGTTGAACGGCACGCATTCAGCCAGCGAGATCGGTGCGGCAGCTGTACCGCACTGCACCGCGCCGGCCGTGTTCATGAACGACGGACCGAGTGCGCGTTTCAGATTCAGCAGGTTCAGGTTGCCGGTACCGGTGACGTTGCCGCTGACCGAGCTGTGGTTGTAGCCGATGTCCCAGTTAAACGCGTGATTTTTGATATCGAAGTTGCCCGACAGGGTCGCGTCGACGTGCAGCGTTTTGTTTTCGTTCTCGGTCACGCGTGGACGCTCGACCGTGCGGCGATAGAAGAACAGGTCCTGGCCGAAACCGTTGTAGTAGCTGTTCTTGTCAACGTAGACAGGATACGACGACTGGCTTTCGCTGTTGAGCGGGTAGCCGGCGATCTGGGCAACGGATTTGCGCTGCGAGTACATCGCGGTGGTGGCCAGCTGCATGCCGTATGGCAGTTCGACGGTGCCCTTGGTGAACAGGGTATCGAGCTTGTTCGGCATCTGGAACATCATCTGGGACGCGCTGTTGAACTTGTCCGAGGAGTTGCTGCTGCTGTAGTTGTGATAGTTCGCCGGATTGCGCGGGTCTGCGCCAACGCCGGTGCCATCGCCGCCTTGATTGCCGGTATGGTTGATCACGCGGTCGAAGGTGCCGTCCAGGTCCTGCACGCGGCCGAATGGACCACCGCCCAGACCGTCGAGTGGGTGGTTCGGACCTTTTGGATACGCGGTGATGTTGCGATTGCTCGCCCAGACGGTACCTTGCTCGGTATGCGACAGGCCGAACATCAGCGAGGTTTTCTCGGAGTTGGCGCCGTAGCTGAGCGAGAAGTCCTTGTTGCGTCCGTCACCCTTGTCGTTCTGGCCTGTGTACAAGCTCAACTGGCCGCCTTCGAGGCGCTTTTTAAGGATGATGTTGACCACGCCGGAGATGGCGTCCGAGCCGTAGATCGACGAGGCGCCGTCTTTCAGTACTTCGATGCGTTCGATCATGGCCGACGGGATGGTCGACATGTCGGTATAGCCATTCACGGTCTGGGTCCAGCGTTTGCCGTCCACCAGGACCAGCAGGCGGTTCGAACCGAGGTTGCGCAGGCTGATGTACTGACCGCCGTTTTCACGGTTCGACGTCAGTGCGCCGCCGCGATCGAAGTCAGGCGTGCCGGCCGACGACAATTGGTTGAGGATATCGCCGACCGTGACCAGACCCGACTTCTGGATCTGTTCCTGCGTCATGACCTGGACCGGTTGCGCCGTTTCCAGGTCGACCTGGCGAATGCGCGAGCCGGTTACTTCGACGCGCTGCATCGGCGCTTCTGTCGTCTGAGCGTACGCGGCATGCATGCCGAGCGTCACGCCACCGAGGCAAATCAGGCGGATTGACCGCGACAAGATTGTTTCGTGGATCATTGTGCTACTCCAAGTTATTTTGACTTAATATTCGAAACGTTTCGTTCGAAGCATGCAATCAAAACACTTGCCTTAACAGTTGGTCAATGGCTGTCCCGCAATTTCGACCACATAAATGTTTCAATCATGTTACAAACAACACTTTAAATTTTTACAAAAAAGCACTTGCGTGGTGCATTCATATCGTTTATGCATACTTGCGGTGCGTATGAAGAAGGCAACCCGCCGGGCTTGCTGCTTTCTCACTGCGCCGACCTCTCGGTGAGCCCGTCGAGTGTCTGGGTCGCATAGCGAATTTGTTCCATCCATATTTTCTCACTGGCAGAAAAATTGTCTTTCCCGGATTGGATAGCTGCTATGTTGGTTTGTAAATTGCGCGCGCGGAAAAGAGCATTTCAGAAGCGCGAAGCGCGTCTGGGTGTTGTTCAGTCAGCACGGATGGTTGGCGCGTCATCGGCGCGACAAAGCGTGCCGACGTAAAAATGCCCGCCGGGCGGACCGGGCGGGCATCGTGACGGGCAGTTACCTGGGCTGGCCAGGTGACGCGGCGGTCTGGATCAGAACGCCTGGTTGTAGCGCACGTACACGAAGCGGTCGATTGGCAATTCGGCGTCGACCGACGACGACGACGAGGTGCCGCCGTTGGCGCTGGCCGCACCGTAGGCGATGCGTGGCTGCTTGTCCAACAGGTTGTTCGCGCCCACTGCCAGGGTACCTTTCCAGGCAAACTTGTAGCTGACGTTCAGGTCGGTGTAGACCGTGGCGCCAATTTTATTGGCGCCCGTGCCCCACGATGTTTTCGCGGTCGGGTCGCTGCACTCGACGGCCGGGATCACGGTCCAGCAACGGTCCTGCACGCCGCTGTAGTAGCGGTTGTTCAGGGTGGCGTTCCAGTTGCCCAGGCTCCAGTCGACAGCGACATTGCCCTTGACGCGGTTGTACAGGTATTCACCGGCGTAGTCGATCGGCGCGGCAATGTCGGTGCTCTTGACGGTGTAGGACTTCGTGTAGGTCGATTCCGAACGAATGCCGAACTTGCCGAAGGACGTGACCGGGATGCGATAGCTCAACGACAGGTCGATGCCCTTGGTGCCCAGCGAGCCCAGGTTCGTATTGCCGCGCGAGAGCTGGACGATCTGACCGGTGAGCGGGTCACGGGTCAGGTTGTTACAGAACGACTGCACGCCGCTGATGTAGCACTGGTCCAGCGTGTACTTGACCGTGACGGCGGTGATCCGGTTCTTGATGCGGATGTCGAAGTAGTCCAGGCCCATGGTCAGGCCGGTGACGTACGACGGGCTGTAGACCAGGCCGGCGGTGCGCGTGACAGCCGTTTCCGGGGTCAACGTACCGTTGCCGGCGCCGCCGTTGAATGGCGTCGGGGTCTGGGCGCCGGCCGCCGGTACCGGGGTGCCGGCCTGATTCTTCTGGCGGAAGCCGGCAGGAACGCCGGCGCGGGCGCAGTTGGCCGCCGTGGTGGCGTTGGCCTTGGCGTCGCCGTACAGGCTGTCGCAGACGTCGAGGTAGGTGTCGTACGACTGCGAACCGCCGCCGAAGGTGTCGCCCAACGATGGCGCGCGGAAGCCTTCTGCGTAGGTGCCGCGTACCAGCAAGTCCTTGATCGGCTTCCACATCAGGCTGAATTTGCTGTTGGTGGTGCTGCCAAAGTTGCTGTAGTCGGAATAACGGGTGGCTACGTTGGCGTTCAGCAATTCTGCGAACGGCAGGTTTTTCAGGAGCGGCACCTGCAGTTCCAGATAAGCTTCCTTGACCGAGTAATTGCCGATGGTGGTGTTGCCCGCCAGGTCGGTCGAATAGCCGGACTGCTCGAATTGGCCTGGACGGTCATAGCCGCGTACTTCACGGTGCTCGAGGCCGCCAGCGAAAGCCAGCTGACCGGCGGGCAGGGCGAATAGCTCGCCGCCGATATCTGCGGTGGCGCTGTTAATGGTCGAGCCGTAGGTGGCCTGGCCGTTCGACATCACATATTTCAGGGCTTCGGCGTTCGATGCTGACGGGCCGCCCAGGATGTTGAACGGGGTGCACTCGGTCAGGGCGACCGGCGCTGCGGCGCTGCCGCACTGGACGACGCCCTGCGCATTCAGGAACGATGGGCCAACGGCTTTTTTCAGGTTCAGCAGATTCAGGTTGCCGGTCGAATTGACGTTGCCGGAAATGGCGCTGTGGTTGTAGCCAACGCTCCAGTTCCATGGCATCTGGCGCAGGTTGAATTCGCCAGCGAGGGTCGCATCGATGTGCAGGGTGCGGTTTTCATTGTTCGTCACGCGCGGCACTTCGACGGTGCGGCGATAGAAGAACAGGTCCTGTGCAGCGGCGCCCACGGCGGCGGTGCCCAGCGGGTTGTAGTAGCTGTTCTTGTCGATGTACACCGGATAACGCGACTGGACCAGGCTGTTGACCGGGTAGCCAGCGATCTGGCGCAACGAATTGCGCTCCGAGTACATCGCGGTGGTGGTGAAGCGGGTATCCCACGGCAACTGCACTTCGCCCTTGGTGAACAGCGTCGTCAACTTGGTTGGCGACGTGTACATCATTTGCGAGGTCGAATTGAAGGTGTCGGCATCGACGCCGGTGTACGGGTGGTAGTTGGCGATGTTGCGCGCATCTGCGCCGGTGCCGGTGCCGTCGAAGCTGCCGGTGTGGTTCAGGTAGCGGTTGAAGCCGGTCGCGCCGGTCGTCGCGGCAGCGCCGGTGGCGCTGACCGCGGCGATGCGGCCCCATGGACCGGCGCCGAGGGCGGCCGCGTAGTGGTTCGGTCCCGAGGTGTAGGAAGTGATCTCGCGGTCCTTGGCCCAGACGGTGCCCTGGTCCGAGTGCGTCAGGCCGAACATCAGCGAGGTCTTCTCGCTACTGGTGCCGTAGGAGAGCGAGTAGTCCTTGGTCTTGCCGTCGCCCTTGTCGTTCTGGCCAACGTAGACGCTGGCGCTGCCGCCTTCCATCGATTTTTTCAGGATGATGTTGACCACGCCGGCGATCGCGTCGGAGCCGTAGATCGAGGAGGCGCCGTCTTTCAGCACTTCCAGGCGCTCGATCATCGAAGCCGGGACGGTCGACAGGTCGGTGTAGCCGGCCACGGTGGCGGTCCAGCGCTTGCCGTTGACCAGCACCAGCAGGCGGTTGGCGCCGAGGTTGCGCATATTGATGTACTGGCCGCCCTGCTCGCGGTTCGAGGTCAGGGTCGAGCCTTTGCTGAAGGCTGGCGTACCGGCCGCCGACAGGTTGTTGATGATGTCGCCAACGGTGACGAGACCGGTTTTCTGAATTTGTTCCTGGGTCATTACCTGCAGCGGCTGCGCGGTTTCCAGGTCGACCTGGCGAATGCGCGAACCGGTGACTTCAACGCGCTGAATGGCTTCCTGGGCTTGCGCGAAGTTACTCATGGCGCCGAGGGCGAGCGTAACGGCGACGGCGATCTTGGTACGTTGTTGCATGAATTCTCCGAGTTTTGGAATGATGCTTGCCGGCGGCAGCCGGCAATGTCAGGACGCGAATCAAAGGTAATTCTTGTCACACTCTTTACAATTCGTGACAATTTACCAGCGACAACACGCACCTATCAGACCATTCGGCGTTGCTATATGTCAATACGATGACAGTGACAATCCACCGAAATACAACAGATTAGTCATGCATAACGAATACAAAATGCTTTTTACATAAAAATTGATAGATTTGGATATAATTTGACGCGCCGTTTTACGGAAAGCCGCATGCTTATTGCGGGAAGATCTCACCCCACAGTTTCACCACATTGGCTGCGTGCATTTCCACCAGTCCCGGTGCCACGCGTGCATTGTCCTGGCCTTGCAGGCGCATCTGGTGCTGCAGGCGCCGCATGGTGCGGTAGGCGGTCGCCGCGTCGGCGGCGAGGGGGGCGTCGATCAGCCCCAGTTCGGCAAACCGCGTCAGCAGCGCGATATTGCCGACATTGGTGGTCAACTGCGGGTAAGTGGCGGCATGGCGCAGCACCAGGTACTGGGTGATGAACTCGACATCGATCATGCCGCCGGCGTCGTGCTTGAGATCGAACAGGGTAGTGTGGTTGACATGGGCGTCGCGCATGCGCCGGCGCATGGCGACCACCTCGGTTGCCAATGCCGTGCTGCGCGCGCTGCGGTCGATGCGCAGCACCTGCTCGCGAATCGCTTCGAACTGGGCGCCGATGGCCGCGTCACCCGCGCAAAAGCGGGCACGGGTCAGGGCCTGGTGTTCCCACAGCCAGGCCGAGCTGGTCTGGTAACGGGCAAACGCCCCCACCGACGACACCAGCATCCCGCTGGCGCCATCCGGGCGCAATGCCGTGTCGATGTCGAACAGGATACCCGCCGGGGTATGCGCGGTCATCCAGGTGATGAAGCGCTGGGCCAGCTTGGCGTAGTTGGCCGGTGCATCCTGGTCGTCGTCGTCGAACAGGAAGATCACGTCCAGGTCGGAGACGTAGCCCAGTTCCTTGCCGCCCAGCTTGCCGTACGCGATAACGGCGAAGCGCGGCACCTCGCGGTGGCGCGTGGCAATCGTGTTCCAGGCGGCCTGGATGGTGGCGGCGACGATGGCGTCGGCCAGCGCCGACAAATGGTCGGCCAGCCGTTCCACCGTCAATTCGCCCGCCAGGTCCAGCGCCAGCAGGCGGAACAAGGCGGCGTGGTGGGTTTCGCGCAGGATGTCGAGCTGGCGCTCGGTGTCGCCGGCGGCAGCGTCGAGTTCGACGGTCAGGGCCGCGCCCAGCGCCGGGAAGTCGGGCATGGCGCTGTTGCGGTCGTCCATCAGTTCGTCGAGCAGGATCGGGTGGCGCGTCAGGAAGGTCGCGGCCCAGCCACTGGCATGCATCATGCGGATCACCCGTTCCAGCGTGTGTGGGTATTCGGTCAGCAGCGCCAGGTAGGCGGAGCGGCGCGCAATGGCCTCGAAAAAATCGAGCAGGCGGCCCAGCGTGGCCGCCTGGCTGCCAATGTGCGCCTCGGCCGTCACGGTGGCGATCAGCGGCAGGGCCTGGTTGATCAGGCCGAGCAGGCGGGTGCGGCTGGCGTCGCCCAGCGACTGCAGGCGCGGCGCCTGCCAGGTCGAGACCAGGCGCGCGGCGCCTGCCTGCGGATCGTCGAAACCGAGCGCAGCGAGCCGTTCGGCGACGATGTCGCGGCTGTCGTGGTCGGCCCCGTCGGCCGCCACGTCCATGCTGGGCAGGTCGGCCGGGTCGGTATTGCCCTTGTCTGAGAACATCTGGTCGAACTGGCCGGCGACATAGGCGCGGGTGGCGTCGAGCGCGGCGAGCAGGGCGGCAGCGTCGGGCAAGCCCATCATCCGGGCCAGCACTTCTCGCTCGGCGGCGCCGGCCGGCACCGTGTGGGTCTGGGCGTCGTCGACATATTGCAGGCGGTGTTCCAGGTTGCGCAGGAAGCTGTAGGCGGCCAATAAACCGTCGACGGCGTCAGGTGGCATCAGGGCGCGCTCGCCCAGCAGGTGCAGGGTGGCGCGGGTCGAGCGCTCGCGCAGCGGGGCATCGCGGCCGCCACGGATCAGCTGAAACACCTGGGCCAGAAATTCGATTTCGCGGATGCCGCCGCGGCCCAGCTTGACGTTGTTGCTGCGGTCCGGGTGCAAGCGTTCCTGGCGCTCCACCTCGGCGCGCACCTGGGCATGCATGCCGCGAATCGCATCGATGACGCCAAAATCGAGGTAGCGGCGGAATACGAACGGGCGCACGATGGCCTCGAGCGCGGCGATGTCCTGCGCATCGCCGCTGACCGCGCGCGCCTTGACCCAGGCATAGCGCTCCCACTCGCGCCCCTGCACGATCAGGTATTCCTCGACCATGGCCAGGCTGGCCGCCAGCGGACCGGATGCCCCGTTCGGGCGCAGCGCCATGTCGACGCGGAACGTAAAACCGTCCTGCGTCACTTCGGACAGGGCGCCGATCAGTTTGCGTCCCAGGCGCACGAAAAACTCGTGATTGGACAGGCTTTTCTGGCCCGGGCCGGCCTGCGTGTCGCCTTGCTCTGGATAAACAAAGATCAGGTCGATGTCGGACGAGACATTCAGCTCGCCGCCGCCTTGCTTGCCCATGGCCAGCACCATCATGTGCTGGGGGCGGCCCGACTCTTCACCGATGGGCATGCCGTGTAGCGCCACCTGCTCGGCCATCAGGACGTTCAGGTGGCGCGTGATGGCAAAATCGGCGAAGCGGGTCATGGCGCTGACTACCTCGTCCAGGTCGGCACGGCCGGCCAGGTCGCGTTCTATCAGCGTGGCGATCAGGGCGTTGCGCAGGCGCCGCATCGGGCGTCCCATTGGCGTGCCTGGAGGCAAAGCCGCCGCCTCCAGCGCCAGCGCCGCGTCCAGGTCGAGCGTGGCCATCGAGTGCCGGGCCATGGCCGCGAGCTGGTCCGGCCGGGCGGGATCGGCCGCCAGCCAGCGCTGCTGGAAACGGGAGGCTGGCGGTGAAGCGGCGGCGGCGGTGGCAAAATCGGTGGTCATCGAGGCGTCCAGTGCGGTGGAAGTGTACGGTGCCAGTCGAGCGATGCGGTAAAATTGCACGCCATGCTGGCTGGTTCAGCGTGATGGTAAGGGGGCATTGCCGTCCAGGCAAGGGCGCCCGCAGACAACAACCCACACGACGAGCAACTGTATCAGCAAGCTGATGGACATCCCGGAGCAACCCGCGCAAGCTGCGCAACCTTCCCACCTGCATGTGCCCGCACCCATCGTGGCGCGCTGGAAACGTGTGCGTGCCTGCTACCGCTACGCCAACCTTGCCACGCACCACGTACTTGGCTTCGTCGTGAAGACCACGCTGTTCGTGTACTTCGCGTTTGCGGTGCTGCTGTTGGTGTTGCGTTATGTTGTGCTGCCGAACATCGATCTGTACAAACCGGAAATCGAACGCCTGGCCGGGCGCGCGCTCGGCAACCAGGTCACCATCGAGCGCCTGTATGCCGCCTGGGACGGCTTGCGTCCTTCCCTGTTTCTGGGCGATGTGACCTTGCGCGATGCCCAGGGCCGGCAAGTGCTGGCGCTGCCGTCGGTACAGGCGACCTTGTCGTGGTGGAGCGTGATGGCGCGCGAGGTGCGCTTCGAATCGCTTGCCATCATCCGGCCGCAGCTGGCCGCCCGGCGCGACGCCAGTGGCGCGCTGTTCATTGCCGGCGTGCGCATCGACCCGAATCAAAGCGGCGACGGCAGCGGCGCCGACTGGTTGCTGCGCCAGCGCGAAATCGTCATCCGTGAGGGGCGCGTGGTCTGGACCGATGCCCAGCGCGGCGCGGCGCCGCTGGCGCTCGACGGGGTGGCGCTGGTGTTGCAAAACAATTGGAACAGTCACCGCTTCGCCTTGCGCGCCACGCCGCCGCGCGCGCTGGCGCAACCGCTCGACGTGCGCGCCGCGTTCACCCATCCGCCGTTTGTGCGCCACCCGTCGAATGCGCGCTTGTGGCGCGGCGAAATGTATCTCGACCTGCGCGAGACCGACCTGGCTGCGTGGAAACCCTATCTCGATTACCCGTTTGCACTGACGCAGGGTAAAGGCTCGCTGCGCGCCTGGCTGACCCTCGACCAGGCCCGCCTGGCCGGCTTCACGGCCGACGTCGGCCTGGCCGGCGTCGCGGCGCAGCTGGCGCCACACCTGCCGCCGCTGGCGCTGGCGCGCATGAGCGGGCGCGTGGCCGTGCGCGAAGAACTGCATGGCGCCGGCACGGCCGGCAAGCCGACCTGGGGCGCTTACGGCCACGCCATCACGCTGACCAATTTTGCGCTGACCACCGGCGCCGGCCTGCAACTGCCGCCCACCACGCTGGCCGAAACCTTCGTGCCCGCGCGCGCCGGCAAGCTCGAGCAGGGCAGCCTGCGCGTCAGCACGCTCGAACTGGGCGCCGTGGCCGAGCTGGCCGCGCAACTGCCGCTGAGCGACTACCAGCGCACCCTGCTGGCCGATTTTGCGCCGCAGGGCACCGTCAACGATGTGGCGCTGGCGTGGCGCGGACGCTATCCGGCGGCGCAGGCAAGTTTCAAGGTCAAGGCCGCCGTGCAGGGCTTGCGCCTGACTGCGCAGCCGGCGCGTGCCGCCACGGCCGCCACGGCGACGGCGCCCGCGCGTGCAGCGCGCCCGGCCCTGGCCGGCGTCGACAACCTCAGCGGCGCCATCCAGGCCAGCGAGCAGGGCGGCAGCGTGGCCGTTGCCAGCGACAATCTGGTGCTGCACCTGGGCCCGTGGTTCGCCGAAGACGCGTTCCCGCTCGATGCGCTGGCAGTCAAGGCGCGCTGGTCATTCCCGCATAAAAAGCTGCAGGTCGATATCGACCAGGCCGAGGCGCGGCAGGGCAAACTCAAGGCGGCCCTGAGCGGGCGCCATGTGCTCTCGCTCGATCCGGCCCACCCGGGCGGCCCCGGCGTGACCGACCTGAAAGGCAGCGTGGACGGTTTCGAGATTGCCAGTATCGGCCGCTATCTGCCCTTGAAGACCAGTGAACACCTGCGCGACTGGCTCACCGGCGCGCTGGTCGGCGGCAGTGTCCACGACGTCAGGCTGCGCCTGCGCGGTGACCTGGCCCACTTCCCGTTTCGGGCCGACACGCCGGCCGAGCGCGCGCTGGGGGAATTCCACGTCGCCGGCCGCATCCAGAACGGCAAGCTGAACTATGCCCCGGCGCGCCACGCGCCGGATGGCAAGTCACCGCTGTGGCCGTTGGCCGAACAGATCAACGGCAGCATCGTGTTCGACCGCACGCGCATGGAAATCAATGCCGCCAGCGCGCGCACGGCCGGGGTGGCGCTGAGCAAGGTGCAAGCCGTGGTGCCGGACCTGGCCTCGCACGACATGCAGCTGGAAATCGACGGCGGCGCCAGCGGCGCCCTGCAGGAATTCTTGCGCTACATGCAAGCCAGTCCGGTGCTGGGGTGGATCGGCCACTTTACGGAAGACACCAAGGCGACCGGCAACGCCACGCTCGGCCTGTCCCTGCGTCTGCCGCTGGCGCGCCTGCACGAAGCCGGCGTCAACGGGGCCCTGCAACTGCAAGGCAACGAGATCGACCTGCTGCCCGATTTGCCGACCATGCACGCCACCCGCGGCACCATCGGCTTTACCGAGCATGGCGTGGCGCTGACCGGCCTGGGCGCCAGTTTCCTGGGCGGGCCGCTGGCTGTCTCTGGTGGCACCCAGCCGGACGGCGCAATCGTCATCAAGCTCGGTGGGACGCTGTCGTCCGACGGCATCCGCCAGGCGTATCCGGCGCCGGCCATGCAGCGCGTGGCCGACCACATCACGGGTAACACCCGCTACACCGGGCTGGTCGAGGTGCGCGAGCACCATGCCACGGTGACGGTCGATACCACGCTGGCCGGGCTCGGTCTGTCGTTCCCGGCGCCACTCGCCAAGCCGGCTGCCGATGCGCTGCCGCTGCACTTCGTGTTGACCGGCAAGGCCGCCACCGATGCCGGCGCCGCGCGTGACGAGATCAAGGTCAGCCTGGGCACGAATATGGCGGCCCGCTACGAGCGCGAACGGCCGCTGCGCGGCATGTGGACCGTCACGCGCGGCGGCATTGGCGTGAACGTGCCGGCGCCGGAGCCGCAAGAGGGCATGATGATCAACGTGAACATGAAGTCGCTCAACGTTGACCAGTGGCTGGCGCTGGGCGGCGCTATCGCTGACGCGCGCGAGGCTGCGCCGGCCATGGCCAGCGCCGGGCCCGGGATGGCGCAGTATTTCATTCCTTCCACCATCGCCGCACGCGCCACCGTGCTGGAACTGGGTGAGCGCAAGCTCAACGATGTGGTGGTCGGCGCGTCGCATCAACAGAATGTCTGGCAGGCGAACATCGATTCGCGCCAAGTCAGCGGGCACGTGTCGTGGAGCGAGTCGAGCGGCCAGGCCATGGGCAAGGTCACGGCGCGCCTGGCATCGCTGAACATTCCCGAGTCGACCGCGCTGGAGGTCAAAGACTTGCTGGAAAACGACAAATCAGCGGCGGCGAATATTCCGGCACTCGACATCGTGGCGGAAAATTTTGAGCTGTTCAACAAGCAATTCGGCCGCCTGGAACTGCAGGCCAGCAACGCCAAGGCGCTGGCCGGGCGCGAGTGGCGCATCGAGAAACTGGCGCTGAGCAACCCCGACGGGGCGCTCAATGCCAGCGGGCGCTGGGTCACGCGCGACGGCAAGAGCAACACCGGCATGAATTTCAAGCTGGATATTGTCGACGCCGGGCGCCTGCTCGATCGCCTGGGTTTTCCCGGTACTGTGCGGCGCGGCAAGGGTGAACTGAACGGCGACATCGGCTGGAGCGGCTTGCCGTATTCGCTCGATATCCCGTCGCTGTCCGGCCAAATCGAACTCAATGTTGCCAACGGCCAGTTTTTGAAGCAGGATCCGGGTGCCGCCAAATTGCTGGGAGTGCTGAGCTTGCAAGCCTTGCCGCGCCTGCTTAAACTCGACTTCCATGATGTGTTCTCGGATGGGCTGGCGTTTGACGGCATCACGGCCAACGCCGTCATCAACCGTGGCGTTGTCAAGACCAATAACCTGAACATGCACGGTATCGCGGCCACGGTGCTGATGGACGGCAGCGCCGATATTGCGAATGAATCGACCAATTTGCACGTGGTGGTGATCCCTGAATTCAACCTGGGGACCGGCCCGCTGATGTACGGCCTGGCAGTCAACCCGGTCATCGGCCTGGGCAGCTTCCTGGCGCAATGGTTCCTGAGGGCGCCGGTGATGAAGGCGCTCACGTACCAGATGATGGTGACCGGGCCGTGGAAGGCGCCGGTCATTACCAAGCTCGACGAAAAGCCGGAAGTGCCGGTCATGACAAGGGTGAAATGATGAATCGTGTCGCTGCAATCCAGATGGTGTCCACGCCCGACGTGGAAGAAAATATTGCCACCGCGCGCCGGCTGGTGGCCGACGCCGCCGTCGCTGGCGCGACGCTGGTGGTCCTGCCTGAATACTGGCCCATCATGGGCATGCGCGACACCGACAAGGTGATCCACGCCGAGCAGCCGGGCGCAGGTCCCATCCAGGATTTCATGGCCCAGGCCGCGGCAGAGCACGGCATCTGGCTGATCGGCGGCACCTTGCCGCTGGTGTCGATCGACGCTGCGAAAGTCATGAACACCACGCTGGTCTACAGCCCGGATGGCAACAGTGTCGGGCGCTACGATAAAATTCACCTGTTCGGCTTCCAGCAGGGCGCCGAATCGTACGATGAAGCGCGCACCATTGTGGCGGGTACCGAGGTTGGCAGTTTTGAGGCGCCGTTCGGGCGGGTTGGCCTGTCGGTCTGCTACGACCTGCGCTTCCCGGAACTGTTCCGCGCCATGGGCGAATGTGCGCTGATCGTGGTGCCTGCCGCGTTTACCTATGTTACCGGTCTGGCGCATTGGGAAGTGCTGCTGCGCGCGCGCGCCATCGAAAACCAGTGCTACGTGCTGGCCTCGGCCCAGGGCGGCACGCACGCCAGCGGCCGCCGCACCTACGGCCACAGCATGCTGATCGATCCGTGGGGCAAAGTGGTCGATGTGTTGGCCGACGGCGAGGGTATTGTCGGCGGCAATATCGACCAGGCTTTCCTCGACCAGGTGCGCGGCAATTTGCCGGCCCTGCGGCATCGACGCATGTAGATATGGCACAATGTGCCGTCCAAAGAAGAAAGACTGCACCATGACCCCATTCGAACCGAATCTCTCCACCCTGGCCGTGGCGCGCGATATCCTGCTCACGCCGTTCGGGCTGGATGAAAGCAAGCTGCTCACCACGCTCGGCACGATGTTCACGCACAAGGTCGACTATGCCGACCTGTATTTCCAGTTCACGAAAAGCGAAGGCTGGAGCCTGGAAGAAGGCATCGTCAAGACCGGCAGTTTTTCCATCGACCAGGGTGTTGGCGTGCGTGCCATCTCCGGCGAGAAAACCGCGTTTGCGTATTCCGACGATATCTCCGAGCGCGCCTTGCTCGACGCCGTTGCCGCCACCCGCACCATTGCCAAAGTCGGCAGCGGGAAAGTCAAAATCGCCGGCGCCACGCGCCATGTCGGCGGGCGCGATCTGTACCTGCCGCGCGACCCGCTGGTTTCGCTCGACGCGACGGCCAAAGTGAACCTGCTTGAGCGCGTCGAAAAAATGGCCCGCGCCAAGGATCCGCGCGTCGTGCAAGTGATGGCCAGCCTGTCCGGTGAATACGACGTGGTGCTGGTGGTGCGCAGCGACGGCGTGCTGGCGGCCGACATTCGCCCGCTGGTGCGGGTGTCGGTGACGGTGATCGCTGAACAAAACGGCCGCCGCGAAGTGGGCAGTGCCGGCGGCGGCGGGCGTTTCGATTACGCCTATTTCGACGATGCGCTGCTCGACCAGTACGCCACCGAAGCCGTCAAATCGGCGCTGGTCAACCTGGACGCGCGCCCGGCCCCGGCCGGTCCGATGACCATCGTTCTGGGACCGGGCTGGCCCGGCATCCTGCTGCACGAAGCGATCGGCCACGGCCTCGAAGGTGACTTCAACCGCAAGGGGTCTTCTGCCTTTTCCGGTCAACTTGGTCAGCGCGTGGCCGCCAAGGGCGTCACGGTGGTCGATGACGGCACCCTGAAGGACCGCCGCGGTTCCCTGAATATCGACGACGAGGGCAATCCGACCCAGTGCACCACGCTGATCGAAGACGGTATTTTGAAGGGCTATATTCAGGACACCATGAACGCGCGCCTGATGAAAATGCCGGTCACCGGCAACGCGCGCCGTGAATCGTTTGCCCACCTGCCGATGCCGCGCATGACCAATACTTATATGTTAGGTGGCGACAAAGACCCGGAAGAAATCCTGGCGTCCGTGAAAAACGGCCTGTATGCGGTGAACTTCGGCGGCGGCCAAGTCGATATTACCAACGGCAAGTTCGTGTTTTCGGCCAGCGAAGCGTACATGATCGAAAACGGTAAAGTGACGTATCCGGTGAAGGGCGCGACGCTGATCGGCAACGGTCCGGACGTGCTCAACCGCGTCTCGATGATCGGCAACGATATGCGCCTCGACCCGGGTGTGGGCGTGTGCGGCAAGGATGGCCAGAGCGTGCCGGTGGGCGTCGGTCAGCCGACCTTGCGCATCGAGGACGTGACGGTGGGCGGGACGGCGTGACGCCGTTTGTGCTGTCGTTCAAAGCCGCGCACTGCGCGGCTTTTGCTTTTTGCGCTTTGCGCGTCGATACGGTTGCTGGTTTCTTCCCCTCAGTATGGGCACCGGCGTGCGCAGGTGTGACGGTTTCAAGGCCGGTATCCGGTTTCAAGTCGTCGTCCCGGCGAAGGCCGGGATCCATGCTGCGCATCAGAAATCGCGACGTCACCGATCACGCAGATCAAAACGAATAGCGCGCTCCCAGCGTGAAATACCGCCCCACCGCCCCTGCGTAATCGAGCGGGTTGTAGGCCTGCGCGCCATACGTCAGCGGATCGAGCGGTGCGACCCGGTCGAACAGGTTCTGCACCGAACCGAACACCTCCCATTTCGGCAATGGCTTCCAGCGCAGTACCAGGTCGACCGTGCTGAACGAAGCGAGCTCGCAGCCAGACGGCGCATCGCTGCCATCGGCCAGGTGGCTGGCGCAGCCGTCCGGGTCGCCCTTGTACAGCGTGTTGTCCAGCTTGCCGCGGTAGTTCAGGTTGGCCGTCACGCGCCAATCGTTGCGCTCCCAGCTGGCGCGCAGATTGGCGCGGTTGTTCGGCGTGCCGATGCAGTTGGTGACGTCGCAATTGCCGTGGGTGCCGGCGAAATCGCGCGCGCTGCCGTCCTGCTCGGTACGCAGCCATTCATATAAATGGGTCCATTTCGCGTCGAAAATCAGGTTGCCCCAGTTATTCGGCAAGGCAAAACTCTGGCGCGCGTCGAGGTCGATCCCGCGCACCTTGCTTTGCGCCGAATTGACGTACCGGTTCAGCACGGCGGTGATGGCGCCCGGGTCGCCGGGAATGCTGGTCGCGGTGCTGGGGTCGCGCGACACGTCGCCGGCGGCAATGGCGGCGTCGACCTGGTTCTGGTTGATTTCATTGCTGCGCTTGATTTGCCAGTAGTCGACCGACACGCTGGTGCGCGGCAACGGGTCCCAGATGATGCCCAGGTTGTAGTTGCGCGAGCGCTCGGGTTGCAGATTGGGGTTGGGTGACGTGATCAGCGCCACGCTGGCCGGGCTGCAGGCGGCCGTGACGCCCAGCGCGCAGCGCGCCGGATCGTCGGCGGTGGAAAAGGCGGCCAGGCCGCCGGCGCCGTTTTCAGCCGGGCTCGGCGCGCGGAAACCCCGTGCCCAGGTGGCACGCAGGGCCAGCTGGCGCAGCGGCGTCCACTTGATGCCGGCCTTTGGCGTGTACGAGTTGCCCACGTCGGTGAAATGGTCCCAGCGCAGTGCGGCCGATAATTCGACGTTGCGGATCACCGGCGCCAGCGCTTCTCCGTATAACGCAAACACATTGCGCCCGCCCGAGTAGGCCGAATAACCGAGCCCGATGACGTTGCCCCGTTCGGTGCCGGTGGTGGGACGCAGTTCGATTGCTTCATGGCGCCATTCGCCGCCCAGCGCCACGCCCAGCGCGCCGCCCGGCAGCAGGCCGGCGAATTCGCGCGAGGCCTTGAAGTCGAGCTGGCCGACCTTGCTGCTGGCATCGTTGGTGATCTCGGGCGACAAGGCCGCGTACAGGGCCGCCGAGTTCAGGCCGGCGTTCTCGCCGATACGCCAGAGGCTGCCCGCGGGCAGGGCGGCGTAGGCGGCGCTGCCTGCCCTGGCGGCGGCAACATTGGCGGGCGTGGGGTTGAGCAGGGCGAAGGCGACGTCACGCTGCAGGTAGCCGGTCTGGCGGTTTGACACCGCGCTGCGCGAGAACAGCAGGGCGGTATCCCAGTCCCAGCCGAGGTTGCTGCCCTTGATGCCGCCCACCCAGCGCACGAACAGCGACGGGATGGTGGACCGGCGTGGGCCAACATCGGCAGCCAGGTAGCGCAGCCGCGCAGCGCTGCCAAAATACGGGTTGTCCGGATGGCTGGCGCCGAGCGCGACGGCCGCATTGCTGACCGGCCCGCCCGGGTAGCCGACCGAGCCGCTGATGCCGGTCGGCGTGGTGGAGGAGCCGGACTGGCTGGTGTAGTAATTCAGTTCGCTGTAGGCCTGCAGGTCAGGGGTGATCTGCAGCGTGCCGCGCGTGAAAAACGACAGGTTTTCCTGTTGCGGCTGGATCTGGTTGTATTCCAGCGTGGCGTCGATCAGGCAGCCTCCGCCCGGGTCGCCCTGCGGATGGCTGGTGAAGTTGCTGCACGCGGCGCCCGGAAACACGCGCGTGAAGCCGGCGCCGGCCGGGTTGCCGCGGTTGTAGTAGTCGAGCGTGACGGGATTACGCACGTTGCCGTTGACGGCGCTGCCGCCGGCATTGTTGCCGGTGATGGCGCCGGTGCCGCCCAGCGCTTCCTGGGCCGAATAGCCCCAGCGGCGCAGGTCGACGCGTCCGATGTGTTCGCGGTCGCGCCGGTCGCGCAGCCAGACAGCCTCGTTTTTTTTGTATTCCAGGCTGAACAACAGGTTGTAGCGGTCCTTGTCGAGGTCGCCCACGCCGTGGGTGAAGGCGGCATTCACCTGGCGCCCGTCGTGTTCCTGCGACAGGCCGACCAGGCCGCGCACGGTGGTGCCCTGATAATCGCGCCGTAAAATGACGTTGACCACGCCGGCGATCGCGTCCGAGCCGTAGATGGCCGAGGCACCATCCTTGAGGATTTCGATGCGCTCGACCGCGTCGGTGGGAATGACATTCAAATCGGAAAACTGCTTTTGCCCATCGTCGGCCAGGCCGTAGGGCGCCATGCGCCGGCCATTGAGCAGCACCAGCGTGGACGCGGCGCCCAGGCCGCGCAGCGAAATGCCCGAGGCGCCGGCGGCAAAGCCGTTGCCAAAACTGGTCGGCACCGAACCCTGGTTGTCGACCGCCAGCGTTTGCAGCAGTTCGGCCACCGAGCTTTTGCCGGAGCGTTCGATATCGGCCCGGTTCACGGTCAGCACCGCCGACGCCGTCTCGCTCTGGGCGCGGCGGATGTTCGAGCCCGTGATTTCAACGCGGGGAATGGGCGCGTCTGCCTGCGGCGCCTGCGTTTGCGCAGCGGCAGGCAGCACGCACACAGCAAGGCTCGCGGCGGCGCCGCCAAACAAACCGCGCAGCAGGCGGCAGAGTGTCGTTTCGGTCATATTCAGCTCCAGCAAGATGAGTGAAAGCTAACTTTTGCATTCGCGTCAACACGACCATTGATTTGGCGCAAGCTAGCTGCGGAAGAGGGCGCTTGCTGTGGGATCGGCGCAACCATTTGCCAAATCTGGACAGCACAGGCGACAGACAAACACCTTGCCAATGCGCAGGACTTGTTGTTATAGTCAGCGCAGCCCTTACTGGAAATAGCATGCACCAGCCTGTCTTGTTTACCTGCTTCTTTTACTTTAGCCATTCCAGCCCCAAGGCGGTGGAGTAGCGGCAGGTTCACGTAACAGCAGAACCAGCATCAACATCCAGCAAAAACCGCCTAACCAGGCGGTTTTTTGCATTTACCAGTCCAGATTTCCCACATACGACCCACGGAGAACCACCATGCAGCGCACCGACGATTTACGCATCCGCGAAATGAAGGAATTGACGCCGCCCTCGCACCTGATCCGCGAGTTCGCCTGCACCGATGCGGCCAGCGCCACCGCCGCCAATGCGCGCCTGGCCCTGCACCGCATCCTGCACGGCCAGGACGACCGCCTGATGGTGGTCATCGGCCCGTGCTCGATCCACGACACCGCCGCCGCCATGGAATACGCCAGGCGGCTGGCGCAGCAGCGCGTGCGTTTCGCGGGCGAGCTGGAAATTGTGATGCGCGTGTATTTCGAGAAGCCGCGCACCACGGTCGGCTGGAAGGGCCTGATCAATGACCCGTACATGGACAACAGTTTCCGCATCAACGACGGCCTGCGCATGGCGCGCCAGCTGCTGCGCGACATCAACGAGCTGGGCTTGCCGGCCGGGACCGAGTTTCTGGATGTGATCAGCCCGCAATACATTGCCGACCTGGTCAGCTGGGGTGCGATCGGCGCGCGCACCACCGAATCGCAGGTACACCGCGAGCTGGCGTCCGGCCTGTCCTGTCCGGTCGGCTTTAAAAATGGCACCGACGGCAACACCAAAATTGCCGTGGAGGCGATCAAGGCGGCGTCGCATCCGCACCATTTCCTGTCGGTGACCAAGGGCGGCCACTCGGCCATCGTCTCGACCAGCGGCAATGAAGATTGCCACGTCATCCTGCGCGGCGGCAAAACGCCGAACTACGATGCGGCCAGCGTGGACGACGCCTGCAAGCAGATCGCCGCCCTTGGCCTGGCCTCGCGCCTGATGATCGACGCGTCCCACGCCAACAGCAGCAAGAACCCGGCCAACCAGATTCCGGTGTGCGCCGACATCGGCCGTCAGATCGCTGGCGGCGACGAGCGCATCGTGGGTGTGATGATCGAATCGCATCTGGTGGCCGGACGCCAGGACCTGGTGCCCGGGCAAGAACTGGTGTACGGCCAGTCGGTCACCGATGGCTGCATCGACTGGGACAGCAGCGTGGCCGTGCTGGAGGGGCTGGCGGCGGCGGTGCGCCAGCGCCGCGTGAAGGCAGAGTGATGTAAAAAAAGGCGCACCCGAGGGTGCGCCTTTTTTGTCGTTGCTTACGCTTAAACGCTTAGAACTGGGCGCGCGCACCGATCTTGAAGTAACGGCCAATTGCACCGCTGGCGTCCATCGGGTTGTAGCTCAGGCCGCCATAGGTCAGCGGATCGAGCGGCGCGATCTTGTCGAACAGGTTCGAGATCGACGCATACACCTGCCATTGTGCGCTCAGCTTGTAGCGTGCCGACACATCGACGGTGGTGAACGATGCCAGACGGCAGCCATTCGGTGCACCAGAACCGTCGGCATACTGTGATGCGCACTTGTCGCCGGCAAAGGAGGTATTGGCCAGGTCGGCGCGGTAGTTGGCAATCGCGCTCACGCTCAGGAGTTCACGCTCCCAGGTGGCGTTCACGCTGATCTTGTCCTTCGGCGTGCCGGCGCAGTTCGAGGTATCGCAGTTGCCGTGGGTACCGGCGTACTGGAACGTCGTGCCGTTTTTCTCGGCGCGGCGCCACGAGGCCACGTGGGTCCAGGTCAGGTTGATGATCGAGCGGCCATAGCTGCCCATCGGAATGCGCTGCTTGACGTCCAGGTCGATACCCTTGACTTCGGTGTAGCTCGAGTTCTGGTACGGCGCGTTCGACAGCAGCAGGGTGCCGGTGTTCGGTACGACGACACCATTCACAACCAGGTTGTTGTCGTTGCGGATCGCGGTAGGCAGTGCGGCCGCTTCGACGTATGAGAGCGGGTTGATCTCGTTGCTGCGCTTGATCTTCCAGGCGTCCAGCGACATGCTGGTGAATGGCAGCGGATCCCAGACCATGCCCAGGGTGGCGCCTTTCGACGTCTCCGGTTGCAGGTTCGGGTTGCCGACCTTGACCGCGCCGATCGTGATCGAGCAGTCGGCCAGGGTGGCGCCGCCGGCAGCCGGGACGTTGCCCGGGCATCGTACCGGATCGCGTACTGAGGAGTTACCCGTGCTCTGGCTGTCGACGCCGGATTCAGCCGGACCCGGGGCGCGGAAGCCTTCCGAGTAGGTGCCGCGCAGCGCGAAGCTGTTCACCGGGGTCCACTTGGCGCCCAGTTTCGGCGTGGTCGAGGAGAAGTTCTTGTAGCGGTCATAGCGCAATGCGCCGCTCAGTTCGACCGACTTGATGACCGGCGCCACGAGTTCGACGAACACCGCCTTGACGTCGTCGGTGCCCTTGGCGGCGACATACGACGAATTGATGGAGCCGTCTGCGGTGCCCGACAGCGACGGGTTGTCCAGCTTCAGGCGGCGGTATTCGGTGCCGACTGCCAGGCCAAGTGCGCCGCCCGGCAGTTGCATCAACTCGCGCGAGGCCTTGAAGTCGACGACGTCGAGCTCGGTGGTGGAGTGCGAGGTGGCGTTCGTCACCATGGCGGCGTACAGGGAAGCCGGATTCTTGCTGGACTGGGCTCCGAGGTAATACGGGAAGTATTTACTGGTCGGATCGCCAAGCGCGGCCTGCAACACCTTCATGTTGATCATGTTGCTGTAGTTCAGGTCGAGCGCCGATTGCGAGTGCGTGTAGCCGGTGTCGAAGTCCCAGCCGAATTTCGCGCCCTTGATGCCGATCACGAAGCGGCTGAACTCATTGTCGGCCGAGCGGGTGCTCGGGCCGACGTCGAACATCGAATAGCGCACGCGCGTCGCGACGCCGTACGGATTTTGCGGATGACCGGCCGCGACCAGGATGGTGTTGCCGTAGTTGATCACGCCGGTCGGGTTGGCAGCGTTCGGCGGGAACGCCACGGTGGTGCTGGTCGATGCCGGAATCAGCGTGAATTCGGTATCGCGCTTCGAGTAGCCTGCTTCGGCGTACAGTTGCAGGTCGCCGTCCAGGTTCTTGGTGAAGCGGGTGTACAGGTTCAGGCCGCCGATTTTCGGCTGCATTGAACGGAACTGGTCGGCGTACCACAGGCAACCACCTTTTGGGTCCTGGGCGACCGTGGTCGACAAGGCCGCGCAGCCAGGCAGCGAAACATAGTCCAGGTTCTTGGAATTAGGATCGCGCAGTGCGCCGGTCGGGGTGGCGGTCGATGCGCCCTGCGTGAGGTAGCCGGCGGCAAACTGGGTGTTGGCAGCATAGCCCCATGGGCGGATGTCGCCGTGGCCGATCCATGCGCGGTCGGCGCGGTCCTTGTTCATCAGTTGGCTATTGCCGAACAGCTCGGCATTGATCAGCCAGTTGTAGCCGTCTTCGTCCAGGTTGCCCTTGCCCCAGGTGAGGGCCAGCTTGCCCTGCTCGGCGTCGCGGTAGCGCGAGGTGCCGGCTTCCATTTTGACGGCCAGGCCGGTGAAGTCCTTGCGCAGGATGATGTTGACCACGCCGGCGATGGCATCGGCGCCATAGGTGGCGGAGGCGCCGTCCTTGAGCACTTCGATGCGTTCCACCGCTTCCATTGGAATGGTCGCGAGGTCAGTAAAGCTTTTCTGGCCATCGTCAGCGCGCGCGAACGGCGCCATGCGGCGACCGTTGAGTAGCACCAGGGTCGAGGTCGCACCCAGGCCGCGCAGCGAGATGGCGGTCGAGCCGGCGGCAAAACCGTTGCCGAAGCCGGTTGGCAGCGAGCCGGCGCCGTCGGCGGTCAGCGTTTGCAGGTATTCGGCCACGGTGCCCTTGCCGGACTTGGCGATATCGTCGCGGGTGATGACCTGGATCGGCGACGCGGTCTCGACGCTGGCGCGCTTGATGCTCGAACCGGTCACTTCGACGCGCTGGATCGGGCCTTGCTCAGTAACCTGGGCCATGGCCGGTGCCTGCAGAGCGGCGTAGGCGAGGGCGAGGGAAATAGCCTGGACAAGTACTTTTTTCTGATGCATTGAAACTCCTGGAGTTGACCTTTGGGCAAGACCAAGTGGCGCACATCGTCGTTTCGGGCAAGGAAGTATTGGTTCTGCCCGAATCGGGTGCGTGGCCAGCCGGTCGCTCGTTTTTGTAAATGAATGTAAATTTTGTGCCAAAGCATCAAACCATTCCGCGTAGATTTCTGTCAACAGTGTATGAATGCATATTGCAAATTTACAACACATCTGCGACGAAATACCATGCGGCTGGCGCCAGCGGCCTGCGCAAACCATCAGTTTCGATCAACATACAACTTGCTGTAAGTACACAGGCGCGCCAGAATGGAGCGATCCCACTTTTCCTGAATAGAACCTGCGAATGACGCCCATCGAAGACCCTTCTGCCTTGCTGGCCTTGAGCCAGACGGCCTTTTACGCAGGCGACCTGGCGCGTGCTCAGGGCTTGTTGGCACGCCTGGTGGCGTTTCCCGGCTGTGGCCTGCAGGCATGGGTGAATCTGGCTGTGGTGTATCAGGCCCAGGGCAATGAAGCAGGCGAAGAGGCGGCCATCCGCGCCGCACTGACGATCGACCCGAGCGATTTGATTGCGCTGATCCTGCGCGCCGGTTTGCTGGCGCGCCAGGGCAAGCGCCACGCGGCTGCGCGCGCGTACGGCGCGGTCGCGGCGGTGGCGCCGCCGCTGGAACGGCTGGCGCCCAATTTGCAGCCGGCGGTGCGCCAAGCCCAGGCGCAGCGCGACCGCTACCAGGACGAATTCGGCGCGTTTCTCGACGCGGCGCTGGCACCCACGCTGGACGAGTTGCAGGGCGAAAACCTGGCGCGGTTTCGCGAGTCAGTCGATATCATGCTGGGACGCAAGCGCCGCTTCGATTCGCAATCGGCCCTGTTTCATTTTCACGGCCTGGCGCCGGCCAGTTTTTTTCCCCGCGAGGCGTTTCCCTGGCTCGATGCCATCGAGGCGGCCACCGATGCCATCCGCGCAGAGTGCGATGTCGCGTTGATGGATCGTGTCGCGCTCAGCCCCTATCTGCAATACCAGTCCGACCAGCCGCTGCGCCAATGGGCCGAGCTGAATCGCAATTTGGCCTGGAGTGCCTACCACCTGATCGAAGCGGGTGTCGTCAACGCTGACCACGCGGCGTGCTGTCCGGCCACCATGGCGGCCCTGGCCGGTGCACCCCAGCCCGACCAGCGGGGGCGCACGCCGACCGCGATGTTTTCGCGCTTGCAAGCCGGGACCCACATCCCGGCGCACACCGGCGTGTCGAATGCGCGCCTGGTGGTGCACCTGCCGCTGACGGTGCCGTCCGGTTGCCGTTTTCGGGTCGGCAATGAAACGCGCGCGTGGGTGCCTGGCCAGGCCTGGGTGTTCGATGACACCGTCGAGCACGAAGCCTGGAACGATGGCACGCAGGCGCGCACGATTTTGATGTTCGATATCTGGCATCCGCAGCTGAGCCTGGCGGAGCGGCACGCAGTGGCGGCCATGGCGGTCGCCATCGATGCGTTTTCAAAAGAAGAGGGCAGCTTCGGCTTATAAGAAAAGGCGGGCAAAAAAACGGCGCACCGAAGTGCGCCGTTTGGCTGCCGCGACGAAGATCAGAACTTCGCGGTCAGATTCATGAAGACCTTGCGGCCCAGGGCGTCGTACACCTGTGGATAGGTGTTGCCGTTGCCCAGCGTGGCGGCCACCACGCCGCTGACCGGCGGATCGCGGTCGAACAGGTTATTGATGCCGGCACTGAACGTGAAGATCTTGTTGACGCGATAGCTCGCGGACAGATCCAGGTAGTCGCGGGCCGAGTAGCGCTGGTCGGCCGTTTCCGATTCCGCGGTCAGGTGCTTGTTGGTGCTGCTCGTTTCCAGTTCGACTGCATTGATGTGACGCCAGGTCAGGTTCAGGTTGGCGGCCCATGGCGTGGTCCAGGAAACGCGGGCCTTGTGGCGCCATTTCGGCAGCGGGGTGCCGCAGGTGGTGCCATGGTAGCCAGCGCAGTCATATTCGCCATTGCCCGGGAAATCTTCCTGGATGAATTCCTTGAGGAAGGTGCCGTTCAGGGCGAAGTCGAGCGAGCCGAGGTCGGCCATCTTGTAGCGATAGTTGGCGCCGAAGTCGATGCCCCTGGTCTTGCGAACGGCCAGGTTCTGGTTGAACGCAAGGATGCGGGCGGTTTCGAGTGCCCACAAGGTCCCGAGCCGGTCACGCGTGATCAGGCTGCATGACGCGGCGCTGCCTGTTTCGAGGCAAGTGTCGAGGGTGGTCGCTGGCGGCAGTTCGTCAATCACGCCCTTGACCTTCATGTCGAACGCGTCGATTGTGAAGCTCAGGTCGCGCAGGGGTGTCAAGACCAGGCCCAGCGTGTAGGAATCGGACTTCTCCGGCTTCAAATCGGCAGCGCCACCGAAAACAGCATTGTATTGCTGGGCTGGACTGTCTTCGATGTTGCCGTACTGGGCCGCGGTAACGCCAGTGCGGGCGCATTGCGCCAGCGAGGCTGTCGGCTTGGCGCCGGCGCACGGGTCGCTGTCCATGCCGAACAGGCCCAGGCCTTGGGCTGTGTACAGTTCGACGATATTCGCGGCCCGTGCTGCACGCTGGTAACTGCCACGCAGTTTGATTTCCTTGATCGGCGCCCATTCGACACCGACGCCGTAGGAGTCGGTCTTCTGGCCCGTGGTGTAATCCGAATTGCGATAGCTGGCATTTACGCTGAGCAATTCAGCAAACGGTACTTTTTCGAGCAGCGGCACGCGCGCTTCGACGTAGTAATCTTTCACGCTGAAGCTGCCGCCCACGCCGTGGGTTGGGCCACCCTGGCCAGCCAGGTCGCCGGTATCGAATTCGACGTCGGTTGCAAGGTCCAGTTTTTCGGTGCGGTGTTCGAAGCCGAATGCGATGCCGACGCCGCTTTTTGCCAGCGGCATCTTCAGACCGTAGTCGCCCAGGTCGCTCGACAAGTTGAAGCCCTCCACGCTTTGCGAGGTACTGCCGCGCTTGAAGCCTGGTGTTTGCAGATATTTCAGCGCTGCCGGTGTAATCTTGCCCAGGGACCAAATGTTGTATGGTACGCAGTTTGGATCGGTGCCGTTCACCACGCTGCGGCAGACGGCGTTGCCGTTAGCATCGGTGACCGCGTCGAGCGCGCGGCCGATGCGCACGTTCGAGAAGTCATTGAAGTAGTTCTCGGCATACAGCACCTTGCCCATCTGCGCGAATACATCGTAATTCCACTTGCCAATTTCGCCCTTGATACCGATGACGCCGCGGTACGACGTGTTACGGATGTCGTCCTGGCGGCCGCCGCCTTCGACGTTGCGGCGATAGATCAGCGCGTCAGCCGTGTCGCCGGGTGCCGCCAGGCCCAGTGCCGAGCGCCATTGCGACGACAGGAACGGGTTTTCGTAGTGGATCGCATTCGCACCGGACGCATCGAAACCGAACAGGCCGGATGGCGCGATCTGCGCCACCGTGTGGTCATCGTGGAAAGCCGCTTCCATGTAGAAACGTGCCTTGTCGCTGACGTCGTAGTGGGCGAACGAGCTGAATTCGTAGCGTTCGGAAGGTCGCTGGAAGTAATTCAGGGGGCCGAAGTTATACTGGTCGGTTGCGGCCACATAGGGGCGCACGCCGCCGTTGGCATCGGCCACGGTTTTCTGGCCGTTGTCGGTGAAGAAGCGGCCTGGATAGCTGGTGCCGGAGCCGCCGCAATGGAACTTGTCGCCAGTCGTGAAGCCGCCCAGCGAGCAGGCCGTGAAGTCACGCGCGGCCTGCAGGATCGGTTCTTCCTTCTTGTAACCGAGATACACCACCGCATTGCCCTTGCCGTTGTCGAAGTTGCCACCCATCGTCAGGGCGCCATCCTTGATCTTGCCATCGGCGCCGATTTTGCCCGGCAGCGGGAAATTTCGGTCGGCTGAGGCCTGGGCCGCATTGCCGCCGTGTTGGGAGTGGTTGTAGAAACTCTGGTTCACTTCCAGTTGCAAGCCGCTGAAGGTGTCGTTCATGATGAAGTTGACCACGCCGGCCACCGCATCCGAACCGTACACGGCAGATGCGCCGCCGGTCAGCACTTCGACCCGCTTGATCAGCGGCGCCGGGATCTGGTTCAAGTCGGCGGCAGTGGAGGTCGGGCTGCCGGCAGGCAGACGGCGGCCATTGACCAGCACCAGGGTGCGGTCGGCGCCAAAGTTACGCAGGTTGACCGTCGCGGTGCCGGTGGCGCCGTTGGAGATGCTGCCGCCCTGGTCCGCGAACACTTGCGGCAGGTTGTTCAGGAAACTCTCGACCGAACGCGCACCTTCTGCCTGGATGTCCTTCGCAGTGACAACCGTGATCGGGCTTGGCCCTTCCAGGTTGGCCGTGGGAATGCGCGAACCCGTTACTTCCACGCGCGCCGCTGGCGGCGCCTCTGCCTCCTGCGCCGCCGCTGCGGACATAACGACAGCAATACTTCCGGTAAACATCAAGCGTACTGAACGAGCTAAAACAGTTTCAACGATCATAGCGATTTCCCCGTGTAATTCTGCCCACCAGGCACGCACCCGGCGCGCAGAGGTCTGAATTGACAACTGTATTTGTGACGTCACGATGACAAGTGGTCGTACAGACATACAAACATTTACAAGGGAGTCATGTCAATTAGCAAATTTCTTTGCGACAAAAATACAACTGGTAATCATGTTTTTGTCATTTTTGTATTTACCAAAAGCAAATTGTGCGAGTATGGATACGGGCGCTTCTCCGTTCACGGCGCGGCACTTGTTGCCACGTCTACATTTGCGCTATGGTGTGGTCTTTCCTCAGGCACACGCGATTCCATTCCATGTCCGCTTATTTCTTGCGCCGCCTGTGGCAGATGGTGCCCACCATGGCCGGGGTGGTCCTGCTGGTGTTCCTGCTGTTTAACTGGGTCGGTGGCGACCCGGCCTACATCCTGGCGGGCAAGATGTCGGATGCGCAGGCCATCGCGAATATCCGCGCCCAACTCGGCGTCGATCAGCCGTATCCGGTACAGCTGTGGAAATTCGTCCAGCAGATCCTCACCTTCGACTTCGGCAATTCCTGGGCGACCGGCGAGCCGGTTTCGCAGATCATCACCAGCCGCCTGGGCCCGTCGCTGACGGTGCTCATTCCGCTGACCATCCTGGAAACCGGGATCGGCATTGCGCTGGCGCTGGCGCTCGCCTTTGTACGCGGCTCGCGCATCGATCGCGCCGTGATGGTGGCGTGCACGGTCGGGATGTCGGTCAGCATCCTGGTCTACATCATCGCGTTTCAATATGGCCTGGCCTACAAGCTGGGCTGGTTTCCGGTGCAGGGCTGGGGCGACAGCCTGGGCCAGAACCTGCTGCATTACGCGCCGCTGCCGATCCTGATCGGGCTGTGCGTGTCGATTGCGCCAACCCTGCGCCTGTTCCGCAGTTTCGTGCTCGACGAAGCGGGGCAGGACTATGTGCGCACGGCGCGCGCCAAGGGTTTGTCGGAGCGCCGCATCGTCTGGGTGCATGTGCTCAGGAATGCCGCGATTCCCATCATCACCCACGTGATGGCCAACCTGCCGGCCTTGTTGATCGGCGCCTTCTTGCTGGAACGGTTTTTCGGGATTCCCGGCATCGGGCGTGAAGTGATCCTGGCCGTCGAGCGCAGCGATTTTCCCGTTATTAAAGCCATCACCGTGTACGTGGCCGCAGCCACGATGCTGTTCAATTTATTGGCGGACGTGCTGTACCAGGCCGTCGATCCACGGGTGCAGCTGACATGACGGCCGCGTCTCCCGGACTGTGGATGCTGGCCTGGCGCCGCCTGCGCGCCGACCGCATCGCGATGCTCGCGCTGGCGGTGGTGGCGGCGTTTTTGCTGTTGCTGGCCTTGTCCGCCAGCGGCCTGGTGGCGGCCGACTGGGAGCAGGAAGTGGGCGTCAACTATGCCCCGCCGATGTTTGCAGGCGCCGACGCCGCCAGCGCCGCGGTGCAGGCGGCGCATGGGGCGCTGGCACCGAATCCCTTCGATCCGCTGGCCGCCGATATCGCGGCGCTGGGCCAGAGCGGCAAGCTGGTCGCGCCAGCAGCGAAGCGCACGACGCTGCCGTTCGGCGCCGACAAATGGGGCCATGACATCGTCAAGAAAACCGTCAAAGGTGCGCAGACCTCGATCGTGGTCGGGCTGGGAGCGGCCTTGCTGGCCGTCGTGCTGGGCACGCTGTTTGGCGCGTTTGCCGGTTTTTACGGCGGCCTGGTGGACGACCTGTTCAACTGGTTCTACAGCGTGTTCACCTCGATTCCGGCGATTTTGATGATCCTGACGGTGGCCGCGGTGCTGCAGCAAAAGGGTATCGTCACCATCGTGCTGATCCTCGGGCTGACCGGCTGGACCGGGCCGTTCCGCCTGATCCGCGCCGAGTACATCAAGCACAAGGGGCGCGAGTACGTGCTGGCCGCGCACGCGATCGGGGCCTCGAACTGGCGCAAGATGTTCTCGCATATCTTCCCCAACGTCAGCCACGTGGCGCTGGTGCAGCTGTCGATCCTGGTGGTCGGCTTTATCAAGGCCGAAGTCATTTTGTCCTTTCTGGGCTTCGGCGTGCCGGTCGGGACCGTCTCGTGGGGCAGCATGCTCAATGAAGCGCAGAATGAACTGATCCTCGGTAAATGGTGGCAGCTGGCGGCTGCGGCCAGTAGCATGGCCGTGCTGGTCACCGCGTTCTCCCTGCTCACCGATGCCCTGCGCGACGCGCTCGACCCGAAACTGAAATGACCAATCTCCTTGAAGTGCGCGACCTGCGCATCAGCTTTCGCGTCGACAAGCACACCAGCAGCGAGGCCGTGAAAGGCATCTCATTCACCGTCCCGGCGAACACCACGGTGGCGCTGGTGGGAGAGTCCGGCAGCGGCAAGTCGGTCAGTTCGCTGGCCGTGATGGGCTTGCTGCCGCGCGACACGACGACGATTTCTCCCGGCAGCCAGATCCTGTTCAACGGCGTCGACCTGCTGGCGCTGTCGATCGACCAGCGCCGCGCGCTGTGCGGCAAGGACATCGCCATGATTTTCCAGGAACCGATGTCGTCCTTGAATCCCGTGTTCACGGTTGGTTTTCAGATCGGCGAAGTGCTGCGCCTGCACCTGGGCTTATCAGGCCGGGAAGCGCGCGCGCGCACCATCGCGCTGCTGAAAGAAGTCGGCATGCCCGATCCATCCACCAAAATCGATGCTTATCCGAGCCAGATGTCGGGCGGCCAGCAGCAGCGCGTGATGATCGCCATGGCAATTGCCTGCGAACCGAAGCTGCTCATCGCCGACGAGCCCACCACGGCGCTGGATGTGACGATCCAGAAGCAGATCGTGGAACTGATCGCCAGCCTGCAAGTCAAACGTCAGATGGCGGTGCTGTTCATCACGCACGACCTCGGCCTGGTGGCAGAAATTGCCGACCGCGTGATCGTGATGCGCCACGGCGAAGTCAAGGAAGAGGGCGCCGCCACGCAGGTGCTGGAGGCGCCTGCCGACCCGTACACGCGCGCGCTGCTGTATTGCCGCCCGACGCTGGACGCGCGCCCGCGTCGCCTGCCGGTGATCGACGATTTCCTCAGCGGCGCCGCCGGACCGGGCATCGCGCTCGAGCAACGCACGCGCGGCCTGACGGCGGCCGACACCCCCATTCTGGTGGTCGACAAGCTGTGCAAAAGTTTTTTTGTGCGCACGGGGCTGTTCGGCAAGCGCGAGTTCAAGGCTATCGAGGACGTCTCGTTCACACTGGCGCGCGGCAAGACGCTGGGCATCGTGGGCGAGTCCGGCTCCGGCAAGACCACTGTGGGCCTGACGCTGTTGCGCCTGCACCAGGCCAGTTCCGGCAGCGCCCTGTTTGAAGGACACGATCTGCTGAGCATGCCGGAACGCGCTTACCTTCCCTATAAACGCCGGATCCAGATCATTTTCCAGAATCCGTATGCATCGCTCAATCCGCGTTTTACGGTGGGCCAGATTTTACTCGAGCCGATGCGCATCCACGCGGTCGGCGCGAACGACCGCGAACGGGTGGGGCTGGCGCAGCAGTTGCTGGAGCGGGTCGGCTTGCCAGCGGCGGCATTCGGGCGCTATCCCCACGAATTTTCTGGTGGCCAGCGCCAGCGCATTGCCATTGCGCGCTGCCTGACCATGCAGCCGGATATTTTAGTATGCGACGAATCGGTGTCGGCGCTGGACGTATCGGTGCAGGCGCAGGTGCTCAATCTGCTGCAGGATTTGCAGGACGAATTCGGCATGAGCTACATTTTTATTTCGCACGACCTGGCGGTGGTGAAATATATGGCCGACCAGGTGATGGTGATGCAGCATGGCAGGGTAGTGGAGCTGGCCGATGCGGATACCTTGTACCGCGCTCCACAACAGCCCTATACGCGCAGCTTGCTGGCCGCCATCCCTTCAAAAAGATAGGGGCGCCCCGCGCACGCCGCCGTTCGATTTCCGTTACCATGACAACATGTCCGAACTCGTCACCCTGATCCAAACGTACGGCGTGTTGATCGTCTTCGGCATCGTGCTGTGCCAGCAGATCGGCTTGCCGCTGCCGTCGTCGCCCTGGTTGATCGTCGCCGGCGCCATGTCGGTCAATGGTGGCGCCAATTTGTGGCTGTGTCTGCTTGCCAGCGTGACGGCGGTCCTGATCAGCGACGGGTTCTGGTTCAGCGCCGGACGCTTCTATGGCAAGCGCATCCTGCGCCTGCTCTGCAAAATCTCGCTGTCTCCCGATTCCTGTGTCAGCAGGACGGAAGACACCTTCCTGCGCTTCGGGCCCAATTCGCTGGTGGTTGCCAAGTTCATTCCCGGCTTCAGCATCGTGGCGCCGCCGCTGGCCGGCGCCACGGGTGTGACCATCCCGCACTTCGTGGCGCTCAGTGCGCTCGGCGGCCTGCTGTGGTCCGGCACCTGGCTGACCCTGGGCTTTCTGTTCAATGACAGGGTTGACCAGGTACTGAGCTTTCTGCAACTGATGGGTGGCCGGGCCTTGCTGGTACTCGGCGCCGCGCTGGGCGGGTTCGTCCTTTACAAGTATGTGCAGCGGCGCCGGCGCGCGCGCATCAACGCCGTCGAGCGCATCAGCCTGAAAGAGTTGAACGCGCTGATCGCGGCCGGCCACGACCCCGTCATCGTCGATGCGCGCAGCCTGACGGCGCGCGGCATGGAAGACGGTATTCCGGGTGCGCTGGTGTATGGTGAATGCGGCCCCGACCGGCTGATGGCCACGCTCGACAAGGACCGCCACATCGTGGTGTTTTGCAGTTGCCCGAACGACGTGACGGCGGCCCAGGTGGCGCACCAGTTCCTGACCCACGGCTTTCACCGTGCGAAACCCTTGCATGGCGGGCTCGACGCCTGGAATGCGGCCGCGGCGAATCCCGTCAAGGCGCAAGCCGCGTAGCAGAACTACGCTATTTCCTCGTTCATTTACGTAGTAGAACGACGCACTGTACCTAAACTACAAAATTACTTGCGTATATAGTTATAACTCCTTAAGCTTGTGGATCGCTTTTTGACCAATGTTGCCATGACCGCTACCCACGCTCTCCCGCCGACCTCCACCGCCGTCCCTTTGCATGCGGGCGGACCGCGCCTGCTAGCGGACGTGGGCGGCACCAATGCGCGCTTCGCACTCGAGCTGGCGCCCGGCCGCATCGAGTTCATCGAGGTGCTGGCCTGCGCCGACTATCCGCGCCTGGCCGACGCCATCCGGGCCTACCTCGACTCGGAGCAGCTTGCCAGCGCCGGCCTCGGCCTGGTGCACCACGCGGCCATTGCCATTGCCAACCCGGTGGTCGACGATTTTGTGCGCATGACCAATCATCATTGGGAGTTTTCGATCGCGGCACTGCAGGCCGAGCTGGATTTCGGCATTTTGATTGTCGTGAACGATTTCAGCGCACTGGCGAGTGCCTTGCCGCATTTGCAGGACAGCGAAAAACTGCAAATCGGCGGCGGCAGCGTGCGTCCCGGTACGCCGCTCGGCCTGCTGGGCGCCGGCACCGGCCTGGGTGTGTCCGGGATGATCCCCACCGGCAAGAGCATGTCATCAGGCGCTGATGACAGTACCGAGGCCGCCGGCTGGACCGCCCTGTGCAGCGAAGGCGGTCATGTGACGTTCTCGCCGGCCAACGAAAAGGAAGTCGCCGTGCTGCAGTACGCCTGGCGCGAATTCGAACATGTGTCGGCCGAACGTTTGTTGTCTGGCGCCGGGCTGGAACTGATCTACCGCGCCCTGGCCGACAACGCGGGCCAGCCCGATGAGCGCCTGGCCGCCCCGGACATCGCCCGCCGCGCGCTCGAGGGTAGCTGCCCGCTGTGTGATGAAACCATCGACATGTTTTGCGGCATGCTCGGTACCGTGGCCGGCAACCTGGCCGTGACGCTCGGTGCGCAGGGCGGCATTTATATTGGCGGCGGGATTGTGCCGCGCCTGGGCGAGCGCTTCGCCAAATCGCCGTTCCGGCGCCGCTTTGAACACAAGGGCCGCTTCGTCGCCTACCTGGCGCAAGTGCCGACCTTTGTCATTACGGCGAAATACCCTGCGTTCGTCGGCGTTTCGGCCTTGCTCGCCGAACGATTGGCGGCGTAAAAGCCACAGCGACGCGGCGCTATCCTGGCAGATGTCCATCTGCCGGTTTTATCGGTTACAATGGCTGTTAGTTGCAGGAAACGTCGTGTTCGCTCGCGTCGCGCTGGCCCTCCAGGTTATCGACGCAGTACACACTTTCGCTTAGGTACAAGCAACAGACCCGCAAGATCACCACGGCATTTCTGCCCGGCGCGCATCGGCCCGGGTGACGCATTTCAGCGACGAATTCAGCAACCATTCCGGTTTCGACGAGCTTCGTGTGAGCTATTCACTATTGTATTTTTTGAACCATCTACCGCGATGAATACTGCCGAGGCGAAACGGGTGCTGGAAACTGCATTGCTGTGCGCGCGCGAGCCGATGACCATCCAGGGCATGAAAAAGCTGTTCATCGATGTCGATGGCGGCCGCCATGCCCCACCGGGCGTGGGGCTCGATACCATCCGGTTGATGCTGGAACAACTGCGCCACGACTGGGCGGACCGCGGCATTGAAATCGTCAGCCTGGCAACCGGCTGGCGCTTCCAGAGCCGGCCCGAGATGAAACCTTATCTCGACCGGCTGAGCCCGGAAAAACCGCCGAAATATTCGCGTGCGACGCTGGAAACGCTGGCCATCATTGCCTACCGCCAGCCCGTGACGCGCGGCGACATCGAAGAAATCCGCGGTGTCGCCGTCAATTCGCAGACGATCAAGATGCTGGAAGACCGGGGCTGGATCGATGTGATCGGCCACCGCGAAGTGGTGGGGCGGCCAGCCTTGCTGGGGACGACGAAGCAGTTTCTCGACGACCTGGGCCTGGGCATGCTGTCGCAATTGCCGCCGTTGCAGCAGGCGGCAGAGCAGGATGGACGCGGAATGGCGGCGCTGGAAGCCGCCTTGCAGGAAAATTTTGACAAAGCGGCAGCCACGGCGGCCGGACATGAGGCCGCGCCTTCACCTGAAGACGGCTTGAATCACGACCACGCGCTGCCGGGTCAACAACCTAGACACGAATAATGAACGACGACATCCATACTAAAGAGACCTTGCCGGCAGACGCCGCCCCGACCGACGCTGCCGCCAAGCCGAAACGCCGCGCCAAAGTAGCAGGGGAGGCCGGCGACGCGGCGGTTGACGCCAAGCCGAAACGCGCACCGCGTAAAGCCGCGCTGCCGGCCGATGCCACTGCGCCGGCTGCTGAAACTGCCGAGCCGGCGCCGCGCAAGACGCGTCCGGCCCGCGCTGTGAAGGCTGCCGAGGTGGCCGAGTCGGCTGCCCAGGCCGTGCCTGGCGCCGAGGGTGAAGCACCGGTCGCCCGCACGCCGCGCGGCCCGCGCCAGATGCGCGCCCAGCGCGAAATCCGCGAGCTGACAGCCGCTGCCGATGCTGCGGCGAATCCGCCGGCGCCAGTCGCCGATATCGCAGCACCAGCTGCAGTCGCCATTGAGGCGGCCAGCGAAGGCGCTGCTGAAGCAGGCCAGCCGCGCCGCGACGGCCGTCAAGGCAAGCCGGGCCAGCGCAAGCAGCCGGGTCTGCAGGCCAACGGCCAGCCGCGCGTCCCTGGCGCCCACGGCAACAAGCCGCAGGGCAAGCAGGCGCGCCCGGCGCACACCAAGATGAACGAAGCCGATACGGCCTTCTCGTTCGTCACCTCGGACGACTACGATGCCCTCGAAGGCGGCCGTGGCGGCCCGGCCAAAACCGTGCGCCGCGACCTGACCTCGGACGACGACGCACCGAAGCTGCACAAGGTGCTGGCCGAAGCGGGCCTCGGTTCGCGCCGCGATATGGAAGACCTGATCGTTGCCGGCCGCGTGTCGGTGAACGGCGAGCCAGCCCACATCGGCCAGCGCATCCTGCCGACCGATGCAGTGCGCATCAACGGCAAGCTCATCCAGCGCAAAGTCAGCAGCAAGCCACCGCGCGTGCTGGTGTACCACAAGCCGGCCGGCGAAATTGTCAGCCATGACGATCCGGAAGGCCGGCCATCGGTATTCGATCGCTTGCCGACCATGAAAGCCGGCAAATGGCTGGCCGTCGGCCGCCTCGACTTCAACACCGAAGGCTTGCTCATTTTCACCACCTCGGGTGACCTGGCCAACCGCCTGATGCACCCGCGTTACAACATCGACCGCGAATACGCCGTCCGCACCCTGGGCGAGCTGGAAGAAGGCATGCGCCAGAAACTGCTGGCCGGCGTCGAGCTGGACGACGGTGTGGCAAGTTTCACCAAAATCGCCGATGGCGGCGGTGAGGGTATTAATAAATGGTACCGCGTGGTGATTGGCGAAGGCCGTAACCGCGAAGTGCGCCGCATGTTCGAAGCGATCGGCCTGACCGTGTCGCGCCTGATCCGTACGCGCTACGGCGCCATGACCCTGCCGAGCGGCCTGAAACGTGGTCGCTGGGAAGAGCTGGAAGAAAACGATGTCCGTTCGCTGCTGACCGCGTTCGGCGTCGAGAAGAAGGGCGCTGCGGCTGCTGGCGGCGGCAAAACCTTTCAGGGCGGCAAGCCGCGCACGGAAGATCCGCGTCGCTCGGACGGTAACCGGGTCGACCGCGTCGATGCGAACCGCAATGCCGAGCCATTTGGTCCTGCCACCGGCCGTCCTGGCCGTCCGGGTGGGCGGCCTGGTTCGGGGCGTCCGACCGATGGCGGTCAAGGTGCTGGCATGGGGCAGGCGCGCGGCGCCAAGCCGTTCGGCGCGGCGTCGTCGGGTCGTCCGGGTAGTGGTGGTGCGGGCGGTGCAGGTGGCGCAGGTGGACAAGGCGGTCGCCCACGCCAGCCGGATCCATTGCAGACGACTTTCGGTTTCGGCAATGCCAGTGGTGCGCGCCGTCCGCAGGGCCCGCAAGGTCCGCGTGCTGCCGATCACGGCTTGCCGCGGCGCGGCCGTCGAGGCTGATTTTTCACCGCAACGCTGCAGACCGTCGTCCCGGCGAAGGCCGGGATCCATAACACGTGTCCGAAGTAGCATGCGTGCTATGGGTCCCGCGTCTGCGCGGGGATGACGTTTTAAGGTCGCGGGTGGGAACTTTGCCAACTGTTGTTTAACCGTACACGCTTGCTTGTGCGATTGCAGCAACGTGGGGAACGCGTTATAATGTGCATCCCAATTAACGTTCTCGGCGCCGTTGCACGGTGCAGGTCCTGTATTCGGGTGTAATACAAGAAGATGGGCATGTGCCCATTTTTTTTTTGCTAAATCGTTTTGCGCATCCTGGTCCGATCGGGTTGCGTGCTCTGGAGATGTGCTGTGCAGCAGTTTGAATTGATCAACAAGACCGTCGCCGGACTCGGCTACGAACTGGTGGACGTGGAGCGCGGTGATCGCGGCATCCTGCGCGTCTATATCGATTTTTCGGCTGCCGATGCACTCGAAAAGGGCTTGATTACGGTCGAGGATTGCGCGACCGTGAGTCACCAGCTGTCACATGTGCTGACGGTGGAAAACGTCAACTACGAACGTTTGGAAATTTCGTCGCCGGGGCTCGATCGCCCGGTGCGCACCATGGCCGACTTTGAGCGCTTTGCGGGTTGCGAATGCACCGTCAAGCTGCACGTCGCCATGCCGGGTAGCGCCAACCGGAAAACCTTCACGGGCATTCTGCATGCACCGGAAGGCGATAAAATTGGCCTGGAATTTGAAAGCAAGGATGGTCCGGTGTTGCTGGAGTTTACGCTCGCCGATCTGGATAAGGCACGGTTGGTGCCGCAAGTGGATTTTAGGAGTCGCAAAGCATGAGTCGCGAAGTATTATTATTGGTTGATGCGCTTGCGCGCGAAAAAAACGTCGACAAGGAAGTTGTCTTCGGCGCGCTTGAATTCGCCTTGGCGCAAGCCACGAAAAAGCGTTACGAGGGCGAAGTCGATATTCGCGTGTCCATCGACCGAGAAAGCGGCGAGTTCGAGTCGTTCCGTCGCTGGCACGTCGTTCCCGACGAAGCCGGCCTGCAATTGCCTGATCAAGAGATCCTGCACTTTGAAGCCCTGGACCAGATCCCGGACATCGAAGTCGACGAATACATTGAAGAGCCGATTGAATCGGTCGACTTCGGCCGCCGCTTTGCCCAGGACACGAAACAAGTTGTCCTGCAGCGCGTGCGTGATGCCGAGCGCGAACAGATCCTGGCCGACTTCCTGGAACGTGGCGATTCGCTCGTCACCGGCACCATCAAGCGCATGGAACGCGGCGACGCCATCGTCGAGTCGGGCAAGATCGAAGCGCGCCTGCCGCGCGACCAGATGATCCCGAAAGAGAATCTGCGTATCGGCGACCGTGTGCGTGCTTATATCCTGCGCGTCGACCGCAATATGCGCGGCCCGCAAGTGATCCTGTCGCGTACCGCGCCAGAGTTCATCATGAAATTGTTTGAGCTGGAAGTGCCGGAAATCGAGCAAGGCCTGCTGGATATTAAATCCGCGGCCCGCGATGCCGGCGTGCGCGCCAAAATCGCCGTCTACACGGCGGATAAACGCATCGACCCGATCGGTACCTGTGTCGGCATGCGCGGTTCGCGCGTCCAGGCCGTGACCGGTGAACTGGGCGGCGAGCGCGTCGACATTGTGTTGTGGTCGGAAGACCCGGCGCAGTTCGTGATTGGCGCACTGGCCCCGGCCAACGTGTCGTCGATCATGGTCGATGAAGAAAAGCACGCGATGGACGTGGTTGTTGATGAAGAAAACCTGGCGATCGCGATTGGTCGCTCGGGACAGAACGTCCGCCTGGCGGCCGAGCTGACCGGTTGGAAAATCAACATCATGACCGCTGAAGAGTCGCACAACAAATCGGCTGCCGAAACGGCTGCCGTGCGTGCGCTGTTCATGGAAAAACTGGACGTCGACCAGGAAGTGGCCGACATCCTGGTGGAAGAAGGCTTTGCCAGCCTGGAAGAAATCGCCTACGTGCCAATTTCCGAAATGCTGGAAATCGAATCGTTCGACGAAGACACCGTCAACGAATTGCGTACCCGTGCCCGTGATGCACTGGTGACCGAAGCCATCGCCTCCGAAGAAGGTCTCGAAGGCATGGAAGAAGCACTGGTCACCCTCGAGGGCATGGATCGCAACACCGCTGGCAAGCTGGGCCTGGCAGGCATCAAGACCGTGGCAGCCTTTACCGGCCTTGCATACGACGAGTTCGGCGCCATCCTGGCCCTCCCGTCGGAACGTGCCCGTGCATTGATCGACAATGAATTTAATGATGTGACCGACGACGAGATGAAGCTGGTCGACGCAAAGTATGACGACCGCGCCAAGGCGCTCCAGGCCAAGGCCTGGAGCATGGCAGAAACGGCCAAGGCATAATTTGCAAATCTTTATCATCTCCGCGACACATAGAAAAGAGGACTGAATGGCGAGTAACAACGTAGCCCAATTTGCCACCGAACTGAAGATGCCTGCAGACTTGCTGCTGACGCAGCTGCGTTCTGCTGGCGTGGAAAAAAGTTCGACGTCAGATCCCTTGTCAAAGGATGATAAGGACAAGCTGCTCAACCACCTGCGCCGTACCCACGGTGCAGTGGAGAATTCCGAGAAGAAAAAGATCACGGTAACGCGCAAAGAAACCACTGAAATCAAGCAAGCTGATTCCAGCGGCAAGTCGCGCACCATCCAGGTTGAAGTCCGCAAGAAGCGTACCTTTGTACAGCGCGACGATGTCGCCGCTGCACCGGTTGCTGTCGAAGCGGTCGCCGAGCCGGTGATCGATACTGCAGAAATCGCCCGCCGCGAGGAAGAAGTGCGCAAGCACGCCGAACTCGTGGCGCGTCAGGAAGCCGACCTGCGTGAAAAGCAGGAACGCCTGGCCAAGCTGGAGTCCGAAAAGGAAGCCCAGGCCAAGCAGGCTGAAATCGACGCCAAGCGCGAAGCAGACGCCCAGGTGAAACGTGCCGCAGCTGCTGCCGCGACCGCCGCTGCTGGTGCTGCCGGCGCTGCCGGGGTCGCCACTGCTGCCAGCGACGACGCCAAGAAAGCCGACGCCGAAGCCGCCAAGCTTAAAGCCGACGGTGCTGCCAAGGAAGCTGCCGACCGCGCTGCCGCCACCGAGAAAGCCCGCAAAGCCGTGGCTGACGAAGTGGCCCAGATCAAGGCCATGATGAACGCGCCACGTCGCGTCATCAAAGCCCCTGAGCCGGTGCCGGTCGCTGTCGTGGTGAAACCGAAGCCGCCAGAAGGCACGCTGCACAAGCCAGCCGATAAAAAGCCGGGCGAAGCGAAGCCGGCCGATAAAAAGCCAGCTGGTGCTGACAAAAAATCGATCAAATCGGCGAACGTTTCGTCGACCTGGTCGGATGATAAAAAACGTGGTGGCGCACCGGGTGGCATCAAGCCGCGCGGCAACGCACCGACCGGCCGTGATGGCTGGCGCGGTGGTGCCAAAGGTGGCCGTCGGAATAGTCACGACGACCGCGAAACGAATTTCCAGGCCCCGACCGAAGCGGTCATCAAGGACGTCTACGTCCCTGAAACCATCACCGTGGCTGAACTGGCGCACAAAATGTCCGTCAAGGCATCCGAAGTCATCAAGCAATTGATGAAACTGGGCCAGATGTGCACCATCAACCAGGTGCTGGACCAGGAAACCGCGATGATTCTGGTCGAGGAAATGGGCCACAAAGCATTCGCAGCCGAGCAGGACGATCCGGAAGCGCTGCTGGCCGACCAGGGTGAGCACGCTCACTTCGAGTCGACCCCGCGCGCACCGGTGGTCACCGTCATGGGTCACGTCGACCATGGTAAAACCTCGCTGCTCGATTACATCCGTCGCGCCAAAGTGGCATCCGGCGAAGCGGGCGGGATTACGCAGCACATCGGCGCTTACCACGTCGAAACGCCGCGCGGCATCATTACCTTCCTCGACACGCCAGGTCACGAAGCCTTTACGGCCATGCGTGCCCGCGGTGCGAAGGCCACCGACATCGTCATCCTGGTGGTGGCGGCGGACGACGGCGTGATGCCGCAAACGAAGGAAGCTATTGCTCACGCAAAAGCTGCCGGCGTACCGCTGGTGGTTGCCATCAACAAGATCGACAAGCCGGGTGCCAACCTGGACCGTGTGACGCAGGAACTGGTAGCCGAAGGCGTGCTGCCGGAAGAATACGGTGGCGAATCGCCATTCGTGCCAGTGTCGGCCAAAACCGGCGTCGGTATCGACCAGTTGCTCGAGCAAGTCTTGCTGCAAGCTGAAGTGCTGGAACTGAAAGCCCCGGTCGACGCGCCAGCGCGTGGCCTGGTGGTTGAGGGCCGTCTGGATAAAGGTCGTGGTCCGGTTGCGACGATCCTGGTGCAGTCGGGTACCTTGCGCCGCGGCGATGTGATTTTGGCGGGTTCTTCCTTCGGTCGCGTTCGTGCGATGCTGGACGAAAACGGCAAGGCCATCACCGAAGCGGGTCCATCGATTCCGGTCGAAATCCAGGGCTTGACCGAAGTGCCGGTTGCCGGTGAAGAAGTCATGGTCATGGCCGACGAGCGTAAAGCACGTGAAATCGGTCTGTTCCGTCAAGGTAAATTCCGTGATGTGAAACTGGCCAAGCAGCAAGCAGCGAAGCTGGAAAACATGTTCGACCAGATGGCCGAGGGCGAGGTCAAAAACCTGCCGCTGATCGTCAAGACCGACGTGCAGGGTTCGCAAGAAGCGCTGGTGTCGTCGCTCCAGAAATTGTCGACTTCCGAAGTGCGGGTGCAGATCGTGCACGCAGCGGTGGGTGGCATTACCGAGTCCGACGTCAACCTGGCCGTGGCTTCGAAAGCAGTCATCATCGGCTTCAATGCCCGTGCCGATGCCCAGGGTCGCAAGCTGGCCGAGTCGAACGGCGTGGACATTCGTTACTACAACATCATTTACGATGCGATCGACGAAGTCCGTGCTGCACTGTCGGGCATGCTGTCGCCGGAACGCCGCGAAACCATTACCGGCCAGGTCGAGATTCGCCAGGTCATCCTGGTCTCGAAAGTCGGTGCGATTGCCGGTTGCCTGGTCACCGATGGTGTCGTCAAGCGTACCTCGTCGGTCCGCCTGCTGCGCAACAACCTGGTGGTCTGGACTGGCGAGATCGATTCGCTCAAGCGCTTCAAGGACGACGCCAAAGAAGTACGCGCCGGCCTCGAGTGCGGCCTGTCGCTGAAGAACTACAACGACATTCAGGTTGGCGACACCCTGGAAGTCTTCGAAGTGCAAGAAGTGGCTCGTACGCTGTAATTTCAGGCTTGGGAGTACGATGGGGTCAGTGTGATTTTTGCGGGCTTGCCCGTGAAGATGCACTGGCCCTATTTTTTTGAGCAGAAGTAATTGGTGAAATGTTGCGTGAAGTTGGCGGCGTTTTACCACCACCCTAAAAACCGTCATCCCGGCGAAGGCCGGGACCCATAACACTTGTCCGAAGTAGCTGACGGGCTATAGGTCCCCGCCTTCGCGGGGATGACGTGTTAGCGGTAGTGAATTAAATAAAATAAGCAAACCATGGCCAAACACAGTAAAAACATCCCCGCCCGCGGCCTTCGCGTGGCTGACCAGATCCAGCGTGACCTCGCCGAGATCGTCGCCTACGAACTGAAGGACCCGCGCGTCGGCATGATCACGATCACCGAAGTGCAGGTCACCCCCGACTACGCCCACGCGAAAATCTTCTTCACCATGCTCAATGACAATAAAGACGTCATCAAGAACACGGTCGAAGGCCTGGCCGCCGCCGCCGGCTACATGCGCAACCTGCTGGGCAAGCGCCTGCACATCCACACGCTGCCGATGCTGCACTTCGTGCACGACACGTCGACCTCGCGCGGCATGGAAATGTCGCTGTTGATTGACGCCGCCAACGCCACCCGCGCGGCCGACGATGAGATTGGCGACGCGCCAGCGGGCGACGCGGCAGCGGCCGCCGGTCCAAAAGAAGAGCCGGCAGCGTGACGCAGGGCAGGGATCCGAAGCACATCAAGCGCATGCGCGACCTGGTCGACGGCGTGCTCTTGCTGGACAAGCCGGTGGGCCTGTCGTCGAACGACGCCCTGATCCGCGCCAAGCGCGTGCTCAACGCAAAGAAGGCCGGTCATACCGGCACGCTCGATCCGTTTGCCACCGGTTTGCTGCCGCTATGCTTTGGCGAGGCGACCAAGTTTTCGCAGGATTTGCTGGAAGCCGATAAAACCTACGAAGCGACGGTTCACCTCGGCATCATGACGAATACCGGCGACACCGAAGGCGAGGCCATCGAAACACTGCCTGTCGACGTGACCGAGGCGCAGATCGAGGCGGCGCTGGCGCGTTTTCGCGGGCCGATCATGCAAATTCCTCCCATGTATTCTGCGCTCAAGCGCGACGGCAAGGCGTACTACGAGTACGCGCGCGAAGGCATCACGCTCGAACGCGAAGCGCGGCCCGTGACGATCCATGGTTTGGAATTCATGTCGTACGAGGCCCCGTTTTTAAAAATTCGCGTAACTTGCAGCAAGGGCACGTATGTGCGCGTGCTGGGGGAAGACATCGGCGCGGCACTCGGTTGCGGCGCGCACCTGAATGCGCTGCGGCGCACGCAGGTCGGTCCGCTCACCATCGATGGGATGATCACGATGGAGGCCTTGCAGGCGCATGCCGAGCCGCTGACCTTGCTCGCGCCGGTGGATGCCTTGTTGGCGTCGTTTCCGGCGCTTGAATTGTCGCCCGAACTGGCGGTGCGCTTTCTGCAAGGGCAGCGCCTGGCCTTGGGTAAGGAAGCTGTAGCAGTCCCTGCCGATCTGGGTCGGGTGCGCGTCTACTCGGAGGGTAAGTTGCTGGGTACGGCACAGTTGCAGGAATATGCCATCCTCGCGCCGGAACGACTGATCGCCAAAGCGGTATAGTGGTAACTAGTAGCGTGACAGGCGTTTGCCACACGCCTGTCACACATGCCGTGTACGATGCAGAGCAAGTAGTAACGTATATCGGCAAGCATTAAGCCATTGAATCTGCACGACTTTCCCGCGAGCATGTGAACCGCCCCATTAACCGTGCTATACTAGCCGGCTATCGAAATACGCAACACCGTACACTTTCGTACACCACGCCTTTTTCTCCGCTAAATACCTATGTCAGATACCAAACGCGCGATTCGCAATATCGCAATCATCGCCCACGTTGACCACGGCAAAACCACCCTCGTGGACATGCTGCTGCGCCAATCGGGTACTTTCCGTGAGAACCAGGCGGTGGAAACCCGCGTGATGGACTCGAACGACCTCGAAAAAGAGCGCGGCATTACGATTCTGTCGAAGAACTGCGCTGTTGAGTACGAAGGCACCCACATCAACATCGTTGACACCCCAGGCCACGCCGACTTCGGCGGCGAAGTCGAGCGCGTGCTGTCGATGGTTGACTCGGTTCTGCTGCTGATCGATGCGCAGGAAGGCCCGATGCCACAGACCCGTTTCGTCACGCGTAAAGCGCTGGCCCTGGGCCTGAAGCCAATCGTCGTCGTCAACAAGGTCGACCGTCCGGGCGCACGCGCTGACTGGGCCGTCAACCAGACGTTCGAACTGTTCGACAAGCTCGGCGCAACCGACGAGCAGCTGGACTTCCCGATCATCTACGCATCGGGCCTGAACGGCTATGCTGGCTTGACCGAAGATGTGCGCGAAGGCGACATGAAGCCACTGTTCGAAGCCATCCTGAAATACGTGCCAGTTCGTGACGACAATCCAGACGGCCCGCTGCAGATGCAAGTGACCTCGCTCGACTACTCGTCGTACGTCGGCAAAATCGGCATTGGCCGTATCAGCCGCGGCCGCATCAAGGCTGGCCAGGACGTGGTTGTCCTGAACGGTCCTGATTCGACCCCGATCCGTGGCCGCATCAACCAGGTTCTGAACTTTAAAGGCCTCGAGCGCGTTCTGGTCGACGAAGCAGTTGCCGGCGACATTGTGCTGATCAACGGTATCGAAGAAATCGGTATCGGTTCGACGATTTGCCAGCCAGACACCCCAGATGCGCTGCCGATGCTGACCGTCGACGAGCCAACCTTGACCATGAACTTCATGGTCAACAACTCGCCACTGGCTGGCCGCGAAGGCAAGTTCGTTACCAGCCGCCAGCTGCGCGAACGTCTCGACCGCGAACTGAAAGCCAACGTTGCTCTGCGCGTTGCCCCAACCGACGACGACACGATTTTCGAAGTGTCGGGACGCGGCGAGCTGCACCTGACGATTTTGCTGGAAAACATGCGTCGCGAAGGTTTTGAATTGGCTGTGTCGCGTCCACGCGTGGTCTACAAAATGGTCGACGGCGTGCGTCACGAGCCGTTCGAGAACCTGTCGGTCGACGTTGAAGAAGTCAACCAGGGCGGCGTCATGGAAGAGCTGGGCCGTCGTCGTGGCGACCTGCAAAACATGGAATCGGATGGCAAAGGCCGTGTGCGTCTGGAATACCGTATTCCTGCGCGTGGCCTGATCGGTTTCCAGGGCGAATTCATGACCCTGACCCGCGGCACCGGCTTGATGAGCCACGTGTTCGATGCCTACGGCGCAGTGGATAACACCCGCGGTGAAATGGCTGGCCGTCGTAACGGCGTGCTGGTGTCGCAGGATGACGGCGCAGCCGTTGCCTACGCTATCTGGAAACTGCAGGATCGCGGCCGCATGTTCGTGAGCCACAACGACCCAGTCTACGAAGGCATGATCATCGGCATTCACTCGCGTGACAACGACCTGGTCGTCAACCCGATCAAGGGCAAGCAGCTGACCAACGTGCGTTCGTCGGGTACCGATGAAGCCGTACGCCTGGTACCGCCAATCCTGATGTCGCTCGAGTACGCTGTCGAGTTCATCGAGGACGACGAGCTGGTCGAAATCACCCCGAAATCGATCCGCCTGCGCAAGCGCTACCTGAAAGAAAATGAGCGCAAACGCGCTGGCCGCGACGCGTAATACCAGCGTCGTAGCGTAAGAAGCCGCCGTACCCGCAAGGGCCGGCGGCTTTTTTTCGCCTGTGCAGCTAGCCGGATTGGCTTGATTGGTCAATGTCATAAATTTCCACGCGGTACCGTGCGCTGGTAAGCTGCGCGAAAGCCTAGACTGTTTGATAACTGGTTCAGTAACGACTGAACTTTTTCCAACATTTCAGGAGAAACAAATGAATCACATCCTCAAAGGTATTATCGGTGCGTCGATTGCGTTGACATTGGCTGGCGGCGCCCAAGCTGCGGGTCAGGACAATGCCACCACCACGGCGCAGGACAAAACGATGGACAATGCCACGTCCGCCGCCACGACGCCAAAAGCGAAAAAGACCAAGGCCAAAAAAACCAAATCGTCGACCAGCACCGGTGCGTCTGGTGCCGGCCAGACCGGAACGTCCGGCAATTCTGGTAACGGCAGCGCAGAAGGCGCCGGCACCATGAATGGCGTCGGCAAAACGAGTCAGGATGGCGGCATGCCGCAAACGACGAACGGCAAGTAATCCGGGGCGCCGCGGCGCCGTGCAGGAACCGATTACGGCCGGGGGGGGCGCCACGGCGTTTTTGTCGGCGCCATACCCCGGCCAATGCCAGCAGGCCGGGTACGAGCATCCCTGCCGCCACCGGTTCCGGCACCGCGCTGGCAAGGTCAAGCCGCACGTTGGTACACTGGAACTCACGGCAGGCGTAAGCGAGAATCTGACCGTTATCGTTGATGTCGATGGCGCCGCCGATTTGCCAGCCAGACGCAGGATCGATCAGGGTGTTCAAGTCCACCAGGCCACCGCCCTGCGAGATGAATCAGATCCTCTCGCCTTCCCATGGATCGCCACTACCGACGACTTGACCGTGCTCGTTCATGCCCCCCACGTCGAGGTTCAAGCCGCCAAAGCTGCCGAGATCGGTCATGACGCCATTTTCATAGAAAAAGGCATGCATGCCACCGCCCGTTCCTTCGCTGTAACCGGCAATCTGGCCGGCGCTGTTGATGGCGACCGCGCTGTTGAATTCGCGTTCGTCGAGCGTGCCAAGGTCATGCAAGACGCCGTCGCGGTACAGGAAGGGATGTTGGCGGGAATGAAAATCGAGGTCGATGGTGGAGGTGCCGACGATGGCGCCCGCATCGTTGATGCCCCGCGCGACGCTGAAGTCGCCGCTGCCCAGATGCCCCAGTTCAGTCAATGTGCCCTGGCTGTACAGAATCGCACCGCTGGTATTGTTGTACCCGACGATATCGCCGCCGGCGTTGATGCCATACCCGTACAGACCGGCGATTTCCTGCATAGCGCCGTTGCCGCGAACAAAAGCACGGTTTTCCCCCGCGGGCGAACCGGCGTTACCCAGTACGGTGCCGGCCTCGGTGATCGCGACAACGTTCACGTAATTATCCCCAAACGAGCCGAGATCGGTGACGACACCCCCCGCGTAAATCGCGGCATGCGCGTTGTTGTCGCCAAAATCGGCTGTGCCGGCAATCTGGCCCGCATTGTTAATGTCTGCAGGATAGAAATTCTTGGGCAGGAAGTGGACGGTATAAATTGCATCAGCCTGTGCCAGCGCTGGTAGCAGGAGGGCCGGCACCAGTGCCAGGGCCAGAACGTATCGTCGGAAAATCATGGTGACCTCGCGAAGGTGATAAAGGCAGGCTGGATGCTTGATCGAACAGCGTGCTGTGAAGCGGGACAGTCAGGCCGTCCGCCGCTGCATGGCATGTGCCGCCGCGCGCCTGCCGTGCTGCCGTTGCCTTGCTCGCGCCAGCGTCGGCAAGCCGGCCAACAACAGCAAGGCGCCGCCTGGTGCCGGCACGGCGCTGGCCAGGTCGAGGCGGACCAGCCCGCACGCCGCGTCGCGGCAGCCATACCCGACGATCTGGCCGAGATCGTTGTTGGCGTACGCGCTGTAGATGTGCCAGCCAAGGGCAGGGTCAAGCAAGGTATTCAGGTCGACCAGGGCGCCGTCCAGATTCATGAAGGGAACCAGACCGTCGTCCTCGTTGCTGGCGGTGCCGACCAGCGTGCCGTGTTCGTTGAGGTCATGGATGGTCAGTTCGGCGTCGCCCAGGCTGCCCAGATCCTGCAGGGCGCCGTGCTGGTACAGGAAGGCATGCATGACGCCGTCCGCACCCTCGCTGTACCCGGCAACCTGGCCGCGGTTATTGATGGCGACCGCACCGTTGTTGTCGCCGTCGGACAGCGCACCCAGGTCGGTCATGACACCCTGGCGGTACAGGTAGGGATGCCGCGTCGGGGCCGGCATCTCGGCGGCAATGCGCGACTCGCCGACGATCTGGCCGTGGTCGTTGATGCCGACCGCACAGCCATCAAGGCCGGTGTCCAGATTGGCGATCTCGGTGAGCTTGCCGTCGCTAAACAGAAACCCGGTCCAGCCCATGGCAGTTTGTTTCTTTCCGACGATATCGGCGCGCGCGTTGATGCCGTAGCCGACTGTACCGCCCCCCAGATCCGTCACCTGCCCGTTCCGGTACAGGAATGCATGTTCCTCGCCGTTGGCGGTGACGAGGGAACCAGTCAGGTCGCCGGCGTCGTTGATGGCCAGCGCGTAGCTGTCCCGGCCGCCCATGCTGCCCAGATCGGACAGCATGCCGCCGTCATACAGCACGGTGTGGATGGCAACTGCGCCGGTGCCGGCGAACCCGACGATTTGCCCGGCATTGTTCATGCCCGTTGGCGCGAAGTCGGCGCCAGGCAGGAAGCTGGCGATGTAAACTGGCGCGGCTTGGCTGAAACCGGGCGCCAGTAGCGCGGAAAACAGCATCATTACAGCAAAGAATTTGTGCATAAGCATGACAAACCTCGGCGAAGATTGATCAGATGCATGGCGGTGGAAAAACGCCGCAGTCATGCAACGATACGCGCCGCAGGTCGCGCGACAACTGCGCCATATCAGCGGTCGAGATCCGGTGCGCACTTGACAGGCGCGCGGATCCGGCTTTTCCTGCAGAACATCGGCCACCGCATGCCGTTGGTAAAATTTCAACATGCATATTCTCTGGACTTACCTCCGCCCCCACGCCCGCCTTGCCCTGCTGGCCCTGATCCTGGCGGCCGCCGGTCAAATTCTCGCCCTGGTCGACCCGATCATCTTCGGCACGATCATCGACAAGTACGCTATCCACCGCGGCAACCAGACCAGCGACGAGCTGGTCCATGGCGTGCTGAGGCTGCTGGCGCTCGCCGTGCTGGTGGCGATCGCGTCGCGGGCGGCGAAAGCGTTTCAGGAATACGTCACCCGCCTGGTGGTGCAGAAAATCGGCACGCAGATTTTCAATGATGGCCTACGCCACCTGATGCGCCTGAAGTTCCAGGAATTCGAAGACCTGCGCAGCGGCGAAACCTTGTCGCTGCTGCAAAAGGTGCGGCAAGACAGCGAGCGTTTCATCAACGCGTTCATCAATACCGTGTTCGCCAGCGTGGTCGGGATCGGCTTTTTGACCTGGTATGCGGTGACCAAACACTGGCTGCTGGTCCCGGTGTTTTTGATCGGCATCCTGTTACTGGGCGGGCTGACGGGACTCCTGAGCCGCGAAATCAAGGGTCAGCAACGCTCCATCACGCGCGAGACGAACCGCAACTCGGGCTTCATCACGGAGTCACTGCGCAATATTGAACTGATCAAAAGCCTGGGCCTGACCTTCACCGAAATCCGGCGCCTGAAAGCTCAGACCGACGCGATCTTCGCGCTCGAAATGGAAAAGGTGAAGCGCATCCGCCGGCTGTCGTTTCTGCAGGGCACCACACTTTCCATGCTGAAACTGGCGATCCTGTTCGCGTTACTGTGGCTAATTTTCCGCGATGTGCTGTCGACCGGCGAACTGATCGCGATGCAGTTCATCACGGTGGCCATCTTCGCCCCGCTGCAGGAGCTAGGCAATATCATCCTGGCCTGGCGCGAAGCCGAGGCCTCCCTGCTGAACTTCGAGGCCTTGATGCAGAAACCGATCGAGCGGCGGTCGGCCGATCCGGTCGAAGTCGGTCCCGTCACCCAGGTGCGCTTTGCCGACGTGCGTTTTCGCCATCGGGGCGCCGTCGACGATGCGCTGCAACAGATCTCGTTCCAGGCCCAGCTGGGCAATACCCTCGCGTTCGTCGGCCCGTCCGGTTCCGGCAAGTCGACGCTGGTGAAATTGCTGGTGGGGCTGTACACACCGGTTAGCGGGGAAGTGTTTTATAACGAGATATCCACCACCGATTTGCGCTACAACGAGGCGCGCCGCCAGATCGGTTTTGTGACGCAAGACACGCATTTGTTTGCCGGCACGCTGCGCGAGAATATCTGCTTCGTGAAACAGGACGCCACCGACGCGGACATCATCGCAGCCATGCAGCAGGCTTCCTGCGCCTACCTGCTCGATAAATCGCCGGAAGGGCTCGATACCGTGATCGGCGAGCAAGGCATGAAATTGTCGGGCGGCGAAAAGCAGCGGCTCTCGATCGCGCGCGCGCTGGTGCGCCAGCCGCGCCTGCTGATTTTCGACGAAGCCACGTCGGCGCTCGATTCGCTGACCGAAGAGCAGATCACCAACACCGTGCGCGAAATTTCCGCGCGCGACAGCCAGATCACGCTGTTGATTGCCCACCGCCTGTCGACCATCATGCATGCCGATACGATTTTTGTGCTGGAGAAGGGCAAGATCGTCGAAAGCGGCGGCCATGCTGGGTTGCTGGAGAAGAAAGGGCTGTACTACGCAATGTGGCGCCAGCAGATTGGCGAGCGACCCGTGCCGCGGTCGGAGGCGATGCCTGACACAGCCCGCGACGCTGCAATGTAATAGAATTGCGCCTTCCGCAGCACATCGACCCTCAATGAAATCAGCAACTTACAAAAGCCGCAAGCTCTCCGTCGCACCCATGATGGACTGGACCGACCGCCACTGCCGCGTCTTCCACCGCCAGATCACGCGCCACACCTGGTTGTATACAGAGATGGTGACGACCGGCGCGCTGATCCATGGCGACGTGGCGCGCCATCTGCGCTACGACGAGATCGAACATCCGGTCGCGCTGCAACTGGGCGGCAGCGACCCGGCCGACCTGGCCGTCAGCGCAAAGCTCGGCCAGGACTGGGGCTACGACGAAATCAACCTGAACTGCGGCTGCCCGTCCGAGCGGGTGCAGCGCGGCGCGTTCGGCGCTTGCCTGATGGCCGAGCCGCAACTGGTGGCCGATTGCGTGAAAGCCATGCGCGATGCGGTTTCCATCGACGTCACGGTGAAGCACCGCATCGGTATCGACAAGAACGAGGACTACGGTTTTGTGCGCGATTTCGTCGGCACCATCGCCGACGCCGGCTGCAACACCTTTATCGTGCACGCCCGCAACGCTATCCTGAAGGGCTTGTCGCCAAAGGAAAACCGCGAAATCCCGCCACTCAAGTATGAGGTCGCCTACCAGCTCAAGCGCGAGTTCCCGTCGCTCGAAATTATCATCAACGGCGGGATCAAGACCAGCGATGAGGTGGCCCTGCACCTGGAACATGTCGACGGCGTGATGCTGGGGCGCGAGGCATACCATAACCCGTACGTGATGGCCGACTACGATGCCCGTTTTTACGGCGACGACGCAGCCGTCAAGTCGCGCACCGAGGTGCTGGCCGCCATGCTGCCCTATATTGCGTCACAGTTGGCCGAACATGGCGAGCGCGGACTCAAGCTCAACAGCATCACCCGCCACATGCTCGGCATCATGACCGGTTTGCCCGGTGCGCGCGCGTTTCGCCAGCTGATGTCCGATCCGACCCGCCTGGCCGAGGCCGATCCAGCCTTGCTGCTGGAGGCTGCAGCACGTATTCAGTTTGCATAGTAATTTTTTCCTGCCGTGCCCCTGTTGTGGCAAAAAGCGTGTGAAAATTTCCACACAACAATCTAATTCCGCATAGAAAGCTTGCTGTTCGGCAAACTATCCTCTTATACTTTCCTCGTGGACGCAGTTCCCGGCGCTAGCTTTGACGGCTGTCGTTGCGCAAGCGGAATAAATTGCCACGTGGGAACGGTTTCTGTCTGCATCGCGTTTTTTTGACTTATCCTGATGGACCCAGAGTTGCCGTTAAGGCACCAAAAATGCACCGTCGAAATGACGCGGCCGCCGAGCGGCTTGATAAACACGACAGAGGAAATAGGACGAAATGAATTTATCGAACATGAAGGTTGGGCAACGCCTCGGCTTGGGATTCGCCTTGGTGCTGGTGCTGCTGGTGGCAGTCACTGTCGTCGGGATCTTGCGCATGGCGCAAATCCAGGACCGTCTCGATCACGTGGTCAGTGTGAATAACGTCGTTACCCGCCTCGTGGTCGACATGCGCAACAACGTCAGCGAGCGCCTCACCTCACTGCGCACCCTGACCCTGATGACCAATCCGGACGACATGGAGCCGGAACTTGATCGCTTCAAAGTTCAGACCGCAAAGTACAATGAACTGAAGAAAAAGCTGGCTGCCAAATTTGCCGCTGAGTCCACTCCGCAGGAAAAAACCTTGCTGAGCCAGATCGAAGGTTACGAAAGCAGCGCGATGCCAGCCATCGCCAAAGCATCGGAACTGTACCTGGCCAACAAAGCTGAAGACGCTACCCGCGTGATGATCAAGGAAATCCGTCCAGTCCAGAAAAAATGGATGGAAGGCCTGGAGCAACTGGCCACGATGGAAGACAAGCAGAATGCCCAGAGCCAGGTCGATGCCGGCGCGGCGTTCGCCAATGCCCGTAACTTCATGCTGATCCTGCTGGCCGTCGCGGTCGCCCTGGGCGTCGCCGCTGCGGTCGTGATTACCCGCAGCCTGCTGCGTCAACTCGGCGCCGAGCCTGGCTACACCGCAAAAATTGCCACCAGCATCGCCCATGGCGACCTGGCCATCGACATCAACACCGACCGTGCCGTCGCTGGCAGCCTGCTGGTGGAAATGAACAATATGCGTGGCAGCCTGGTCGATATCGTCGGCCAGGTTCGTGCCGGCACCGAAACCATCGGCACCGCCTCGCGCGAAATTGCAGCCGGCAACATCGACCTGTCGTCCCGTACAGAAATGCAAGCCAGTTCGCTGGAGAAAACCGCGTCGGCCATGGAAGAGTTGACCTCGACCGTGAAACAGAACGCCGACAACGCCCGTGAAGCCAATTTGCTGGCCGCCAGCGCTTCGGAAGTGGCCCGCAAGGGTGGTGAAGTGGTCTCGCAAGTGGTCGACACCATGGGTTCGATCAACACCTCGGCCAACAAGATTGTCGACATCATCGGCGTGATCGATGGCATCGCCTTCCAGACCAACATCCTGGCGCTGAACGCTGCCGTGGAAGCAGCCCGTGCCGGCGAACAAGGCCGCGGCTTTGCGGTGGTGGCGTCTGAAGTGCGCAACCTGGCCCAGCGCTCGGCGGCAGCAGCCAAGGAAATCAAGACGCTGATCGGCGATTCGGTCGAGAAGGTCGCCGCCGGCAGCAAGCTGGTTGGCCAGGCCGGTGTGACGATGGATGAAGTGGTGGCCAGCGTGAAACGCGTGACCGACATCATGAGCGAGATCGCCAGCGCCAGCCAGGAACAGAGTGCCGGCATCGAACAGGTCAACCTGTCGATCATCGAGATGGATGGCATGACCCAGCAAAATGCCGCACTGGTGGAGCAAGCCGCCGCCGCAGCGCAAAGCCTGCAAGACCAGGCCGGCGAATTGCAGCGGGTGGTGAGCGTGTTCCGCCTGATCGAAGGTGAACAGGTGCAGCAGGCCGCCGCCGCGCCGGTGGCAAGTCGCGCCGTTGCGGTCCGTGCCCCGGCACCGGCCGCCAGGCCGGTCGCACCGCGCGCCGCCCTGAAGCGTCCGGCACCAGTCGCACGTCCGGCGCCAGCGAAAACCGCAGCGAAGGCGGCACCGGCCGCCCCGGCCCCGAAAAAAGCTGCACCAAAAGCCGCTGCCGCCGCCTCCAGCGACGATTGGGAAGAGTTTTAAGTTTGCCTGACCGGTGGCGTGTTCAATGTTCCGCAACCCGCCGCATTTTTATCGTTTTTTAGTGACACACTTTTAAGGAAAATAATATGTCCAAAATTAACTTCATCGCCGCCCTGGCCCTCTCGAGCATCGCTGGACTGGCTATGGCAGCCGAAGTGCCGGCCAGCTTTGATCCGAAAAACTGCAAAGTCGACTATCCAAAAGCATCGCTGATGAACGAAGAGCAGGGCACGACCTCGATGTCGTTCCTGATCGGCGCCGACGGTTCCGTGGCCGAGTCGAAGCTGGAAAAGTCGAGCGGCTTCAAAGGCCTGGACAAAGCAGCGATCAAGTCGCTGTCGGCGTGCAAATTCAAACCAGGCAGCAAGGACGGCGCGCCGGCCCAGACCTGGACCAAAGTCGACTACGCCTGGAAACTCGACTAATTGTTTGATCGCGCACGCCGACCCGGTCGGCGGCGCGCGTCGTGCCTCCCGCGGCCGCGCACACGCGCCGGCCCGCATCGCAGTTCTCTTCCTTCCCCGAATGCATCCGTGCGGCCGATCGCGCCTCAAGGTCCTACAATGGGTTTTTACCATTCAGACGGAGGATGCATGCCCCAACGAAAAGCACTGGTCGTCGGCGCCAGCGGAATTGCTGGCAGCAATCTGGCGCGCGCCCTGATCGCGCAGGGCTGGGATGTCGCGGGGCTGGCGCGCCGTCCGCGCGATGAAGTGCCAGGTGTGGTGCCGGTGGCCGCCGACCTGATGGACCCTGGCAGCCTGGCCGTGGCATTGACCAGCTTGCAGCCGACCCACGTGTTCATCACCACCTGGATGCGCAACGCCACCGAAGCGGAAAATATCCGCGTCAACGGTGCCATGGTGCGCAACTTGCTGGACGCGCTGGCGCCGCAAAAAAGCGTGCAGCACGTGGCGCTGGTTACCGGGCTGAAGCACTATCTGGGGCCGTTCGAAGCCTACGCCAAGGCCGGCACCTTGCCCGACACGCCGCTGCGCGAAGAGCAGCCGCGCCTGCCGCTGGAAAATTTTTACTACGCCCAGGAAGACGAAGTCTATGCCGCAGCGCGCCGCGACGGCTTTAGCTGGAGCGTGCACCGCCCGCACACCGTGATCGGCAAAGCGGTCGGCAACGCCATGAACATGGGCACCACGCTGGCGGTGTTCGCGTCGCTGTGCAAGGAAACCGGGCGCCCGTTCCACTTTCCCGGCTCGCAAGCGCAGTGGGAAGGCATTTCGGACGTGACCGACGCGCGGGTACTGGCGGCCCAGCTGATCTGGGCCGCCACCACCCCGGCCGCACGCAACGAAGCGTTCAACGTCGTCAATGGCGACTACTTCCGCTGGAAGTGGCTGTGGCCGCGCCTGGCGAACTGGTTCGGCGTCGAGGCGGCCGGGTTCGACGGCAGTGTCAAGCCGCTGGCCACGCAAATGGTCGGTGACGAGGCGCGCTGGCGCGCCATGGCCGAACGCCTGCAGCTGGTCGAACCCGACTTGCAGCAACTGGCGTCCGCCTGGCATACCGACCTCGACCTCGGACGCCCGATCGATGTGATGACCGATATGTCGAAAAGTCGCAAGCTCGGGTTCACGACCTACCAGAGCACCGAAGATTCCTTCTTCGACCTGTTCGCCCAGTTGCGGGCCGATCGTTTGATTCCCTAAGTAGTATTCATACATAATGCGTTCTCCTTAATTGTTTCCTGGAAAACGCATGTTGAAACCTTCCATTGCGGCTGCTGTCGCCAGCCTGTGTGCGCTGTCCGGCTGCGCCACAACGCCCGCCAGAGCGCCCGCCACCGAGGTGCGCGACTTTGCCGTCGCCGGCGCCGCCAATGTGCAGGTACGCTTCGCCCGCGACGGCGCCAGCGGCTACATCCAGAGCAGCACCATGCCCACGCGCGAGCAGGCGCCAGCGACGATTCGCTACGCCGAGGTGCCCGGCCAGCCGTTCATCCGTACCGGCAGCGTTGCCTTTGATGCCCTGTTTGCGCACGCGATTTCCGAGATGAAGGAACTGTCCGTGGACGCGATCCGCGACGGCGCGTACAACGACGACCAGCCGATTGCCTGCCACTGCTTCGAGACCGGCGAAAAATGGCATTACGTCTGGACCCGCGATTTGGCATACGGCGCCAACCTCGGCCTGGCCATGCTCGACCCGCGTCGGGTGCGCGATTCGCTCACCTTCAAATTGTCCGGCTACCGGCCCGGCAGCAGCAAGCCGCGCGAGGCGGCTGGCACGGCCGACGGCCTGCAAATCATCCAGGACACCGGCAGCGGCGGCAGCTGGCCAGTCAGCACCGACCGTGTCACGTGGGCGTTTGGCGCGGAGCAGGCGCTCACTGCACTGTCCGGCCCCGAACGCGCGGCGTTTGGCGTGACCGCCCTGAAAGCCCTCTCGAACACGATCGAGAACGACCGCATTGCGGCCTTCGACCCGCGCGACGGCCTGTACACGGGCGAACAATCGTTCCTCGACTGGCGCGAACAAAGCTACGGCCGCGACATCGAAACGGACCTGGCGCGCATGGCGACCGCCAAAGCATTGTCGACCAATGTGGCCCATTACAAGGCCCTGACGCTGGCGGCAAACCTGGCCGCCGACCAGAGCGACAGCGCGCGCGCGCAGCGCTACGCCGCATGGGCGGCGCAACTGAAAACTGCGATCAACGCGCGCTTCTGGCTGGAAGACGCCGGCATGTACGCCAGCCTCACGGCGGCCCATTCCGACGGCGCGCCGCTGCACAAATATGACTGGCTCGGCCTGTCGCTGGCAATTGTCACCGGCATTGCCGACGAAACGCGGCGCGAGCGCATCCTGGCCAGCTATCCGCACGGCCCGGTGGGTGCCCCGGTCATCTTCCCGCAGCAGCAGGGCGTGCCGGTGTATCACAACCGCGCCATCTGGCCGTTCGTGACTGCGTATGGCCTCGATGCCGCGATTGCCGGCGCCAATGTCAGCGTGGCCGACGCGGCGTATGCCTCGCTGCAGCGCGGCGCATCGGTGCATTTGTCGAACATGGAAAACATGGAGTGGTTGTCGGGTCAGCAAATCGTCACCGATGCCGGTCACCCCGAGCTGGGCGGACCGGTGGTCAACTCGCGCCGCCAGCTATGGTCGGTCGGCGCCTACGTCGGGATGGTGGTGCGGAATGTCTTCGGCGTGCGTTACGCCGACGACGGCGTGCACGTGGCGCCGTTCATCACCGCCAGACTGCGGCGCGACAGTTTCAAGGATAGCAATCGGATCGTCCTGGACGATCTGTCCGTGCGCGGCAAAAAGCTGGCTGTGCGCGTGGCCTTGCCGCCTGTATCGAGCAGCGAGGGTCACTATGCGGTCGATGCGGTCACCCTCAACGGCAAACCGGTGGCCGGTGGTTTGATTGCATGGGATACGCTCGAGGAAGACAACCTGATCGAGGTGACGCTGGGTGCGCTGCAGGCCGGTCGCCAGGCCATTCGCAGCGTGGCGGGCGACCCGGCTGCGTTGAGCGGCGCGCTGTTCGCGCCGCGCGAAGCGGCCATCTCGCACGTCGTGGCCGCAGTCACGGGTATTGATGTCGGCATCGCCGACGCACAGCAGGCCGGGCCTGTGGTATATCGTTTATACCGTAATGGGGTATTGGTCGCCGACCAGCTCAAGCAGCCGGCCTGGCGCGATATTGCTCCGCTGGCGCAGGCCAACTGCTACGCGGTCGAGGTGGTCGATGCGGCATCTGGCAATGTCTCGCATCACAGCGGCGCCGTGTGCGCCGAGGCGGGTATCCTGATTGGCGTCGACGACGCGCGCGTGCGCAGCAGCGTGGCGCGCAGCGGCGCGCGCATCGCCGGCTGGGGCGCGCCGCAGGACCGCTTCAGCGTCGACCAGGTGCAGCTCGGCGCGGGCCGCTTCAGCTTCCAGGTGCGCTACACGAATCACGGGAACGCCATCAACACCGGCATCAGCAATGGCGTCAAGGTGCTGTCGGTGGTCGATGCTGCCGGCCACACCGTGGCACGGCGCGTGATCCAGATGCCGCATTTGCCACCCGAATCAGCGCCGATGTACTCGACACCGGCCGATATCCTGCTCAAGGCCGGGACCTACGCGGTGCGCCTGGACGACTTTTATAATATGAGTTATCTGGAAGCGAACGCCGTGTATGCGAACGGTGGCGGCAAGGGCGGGGCCTTGAACAAGGTGGATATTTTTGGCGTGCGGGTATTGCCGCTGGCAGGCCAATAAAAAAGCGCGGCATTTGCATGCCGCGCTTTTGTTTTACCCTGCCGGATTAATTACGGCGCGGGTTGTTCGGGTGATCGTCGGCCCGGTTCGGTACGCCGTCGCCGTCACGGTCGCCACGGCGTGGGCCGTCGGCGCGGTCGCCATGGCGCCAGCCGCCGCGGTCCAGTTCCCAGCCGTCTTTGCCTTGCGACCAGACTGGACGGGCATAAGCGTAGCCAGGACGGGTGCGTTCCCAATGGCCCTTGGTCCAGACATATTTGCGGCCATTCCAGTTCCAGTAACCCGGCGCCCATTCGTAACCGCGGCGTGCGCCCGGCATGGCTTCGCGGCGTGGTGCTGGTGGCTGGGTGCGGACGATGATCACGTCGCCGGCGCCTGCGCCGACATACCCGGCGCCAGCGGCCGATGCGGTGGCGGGAATGAATGCTGCGCTACTGATGGCAATGGCTGCTGCTGCTGCTGTAAGAATGCGTTTCATCACGTCTCCTTGATTGGTTAAGTGACTTCACTATAGCGCTTGCATTCTATTTATGGCGCACAGGAATCATTCGCTTACATCCGATACAACTTAACCCGGAAATGTTTCTGGCATGCCCGTCACTTGCAGCGGCCCGGTGGCGCACAGGCGTGCCACCATCTGCTCGAGCGGCATCGGGCGCGCAAACAGGTAACCCTGCATGCGCGGGGCGCCGTTGGCCGCGAGGAAGTCGGCCTGCTCGCGCGTCTCGACGCCTTCGGCCACGACCGACAAGCCAAGGTGGCTGGCCATGGCCAGGATCGATTGCACGATGGCCGTGCCGTTGGCGTCGCAGGGCGTATCGCGAATAAAACTCTTGTCGATTTTGAGTTCGTACAGCGGCATGCGCTTCAGGTACGACAGGCTCGAATAGCCGGTGCCGAAATCGTCGATCGACAGGCGAATGCCCAGCGCCGCCAGTTCGTGCATGCGGCCGATGGTGTCGTCCAGGTTCTCGATCAGCAGCCCTTCGGTCACTTCGAAAATCAGTTCCGAGGCAGGCGCGCCGGTTTCGCCCAGGATCGTGCGGACCTGGGCAACGAAATCGGTCTGGCGAAATTGCGACGGGCTGACATTCACCGACAGCGGCATCGCAAAGCCGGCCTGGCGCAGTTCCAGGAAACCCAGGCAGGCCTGGCGCAGCGCCCACTGGCCCAGCGAGACGATCAGGCCGCATTCTTCGGCCACGGGAATGAACACATCGGGTGGCACGAAGGTGCCGTTCGGGCGCTGCCAGCGCATCAGCAGTTCGGCGCCGACGGGCAGGCCGCGCGCGTCCACCTGCAACTGCCAGTGCATCGACAGTTCGCCGTTGTCGAGCGCCGCGGCCAGGTCGCGTTCGAGCGTCAGGCGGCGCTCGACTTCGGCCTGCATGGTCGCTTCGAAGAACGACACGCGATTGCGCCCATCGGCCTTGGCGCGGTACATGGCGGTATCGGCTTCGCGCAGCAGGTCGTGGGCAGACTGGTTCGGATGCGACAGCAAGGTCACGCCGATCGAGGCGGAGGTATCGTAGAACTGGTTGTCGACTTCAACGCTTTCGGTAATCGCGCGGCGGATTTTTTCGGCCACCAGCAGGGCCGAGTGCGTGGCCAGACGCGCATCGTCGCCGAGGTGCGCCAGCAGCACCACGAACTCGTCGCCGCCGACCCGCGCTACGGTGTCACCCTTGCGCACCAGTGCCGCCAGGCGGCCCGCGATATTGCGCAGCAGTGCGTCGCCGACGCCATGGCCGCGCGCATCGTTGATGTATTTGAAGTGATCCAGGTCGATGAACAGCAGTGCGCCGTGGCCAGCCTGTTCGCGTGCGTGCGCCAGCAGGCGCTCGATGCGCTCCATCAGCAGGCGCCGGTTCGGCAGGCCAGTGAGGACGTCGAAGAACGCCAGGCGATGGATGTGTTTTTCCGACTTCTTGCGCTCGGTGATGTCGCGCCCGACCATGACCCAGTGCGTGTTGGTGCCATGTTCATCGTTGAACGGCACCATTTCCATTTCGATCCAGTACGGATCGTGGTCCTTGGTGTAGTAGAGCAGTTCGGCGCTGACCGCTTCCATACGCGCCACCGCCTCGCCGATGCGGGCCACTTCTGCCACGTCGGTATCGGCGCCCAGCATCAGGTGCCAGCCGCGGCCGATCACCTCCGGCCGCTGGTAGCCGGTACGGCGCTCGAATGCTTCATTGACAAAAATGATCTGCTGGTTCGCCAGGTCGCCCGGCATCACCTTGGAGATGATCACCATATCGTTCAGGCGCGCCACTGCGGCGGCAGTCAGGCGCAGTTCGGCATTGACCGCATGCAGGGCATCCTGGCCTTCCTGCAGCGAGGTGGCGACGGCGCGCAAATCCTCCAGCGACTTGGCCAGCCGCTGCAGCATGATGGCGCTCGACATGGTGATGACGGCGCCGATGAACAGGTAATTCAGGGAAATCGTGAGGGACGGCAGCAGGGCATGGTCGGGCAGGCGCGCGTAGCCGCTGATGGCCAGGATAAATACCAGGATCGTCGTGCCTGCCAGCGCGATGATGGCGGGCCCGGTACCCAGCAGGACAGCGGCCAGCAGCGGCGCGGCAACCAGGTAGATCTGGCTGACCGGGCCGGCGTACATCATCATCCCCGTGCCCACCAGCACCGGGATGGCGAGGAAATTGAGGACCCGGGTCCGGTAAGCGGCATGTTTGAAATACCACAGGCCGACCAGCCAGCACAGCGCTGCCGCATCGACGAAGAACATCGGCCAGCGGCCTTCGTTGGCCAGCATCGCCATGCTTGGAATCGCGGTGACGAAGGCCATCGCCACGATGAAGGACACCAGCGAAGAGAAAATCTGCGTGCGCCAATGCGCGATATTGTCGAGTGGTGCCAAGTTGAACTTTCGGGTACCCCGCAACGCCGGCACGATGGCCCAGGGTGGGTTCTTTTTGTTCGGGAATCGTATTGCAATACAGAATCATATCCCGCGAGCATGAAATCGTCATTTTTTAAGGCAAATACTGTCGCCTTGAAGTAACAAAGAATCGTGCGTTGTGAGAATTGCGTGAGATTGGTCCGGGACTTGAATTGTGCACATAAAAAGGCGTGGCACAGGTGACTTTTTGTGACTGTTTCAGCGTTTCAAAAACGTGCTTTTACGGCAAGGCAGCGATTGCTTCCTGCAATTTTCCGAAGTCGATCGGCTTGGTCATGTGCAGGTCGAAGCCGGCGAGCCTGGCCCGCTCGCGGTCGGCGTCCTGGCCCCAGCCGGTGGCGGCCACCAGGAACACGGTCGCGCCTTCTTCGCGCTGGCGCAACTTGCGCGCCACTTCATACCCGTTCTGATCGGGCAGGCCGATATCGAGGATCACGATATGCGGGCGGTATGCCGCAGCAAGGGACAGCGCATCGGCGCCATTGTGCGCGCACGCCGTGTGGTGGCCGACCGTCTCGAGCAGCATCGTCATGGTTTCGGTGACGTCGACGTTGTCGTCGACCACCAGAATCCGGCGCTGCGCCGCCGCGACGGCCAGCGCCGTGGCCGGCGCCAGTACAAGCGCTGCGCTGGCGTGGGCCGGCAGGCGCACCTCGAACCGGCTGCCCAGGCCGACCCCGTCGCTGGCGGCACTGATGCTGCCGCCATGCAGCTCAACCAGGCCACGCACCAGCGCCAGGCCAATGCCCAGGCCGCCCTGGGAACGTTCCAGCGCCGGGGTCAGCTGGGAGAACATGTGGAATATGGTCGACAGCGATTGCTGCGGCATCCCGATGCCGGTGTCGCGCACGGTGATCACGGCCTGGCCATCGTCGAAGCTGGCCGTCAGCCAGATATCGCCGCCGGGCGGTGTGTATTTTACGGCGTTATTGAGCAGGTTCAGGATCACCTGCATCAGGCGGGTCGGGTCGGCGTCGAGCGTGACGCCTGGGTCGGGCAGCACCAGGTGCAGCCGGTGCCCGGCTTTTGCTGCCAGAGGACGGGTGTCGTCGGCGGCGGCCTGCATGGTCTCGGCCAGCAGCACGCGTGCCTTGCGCAGCGCCACCTGGCCCAGCGTGATGCGCGAAATGTCGAGCAGGTCGTCGACCAGGTGGCGCAGGTGGCCCACCTGGCGTTCCAGCACCGCCAGCGGCCGGGTGGCCTGTTCGTTGGCGGGCAGCTGCAGTTTCAGCAATTCGATGACGTTGCGAATCGGCGCCAGCGGGTTGCGCAGCTCATGGGCGAGGGTGGCCAGGAACTCGTCCTTGCGGCGGTCCGCCTGTGACAGCGCGGCGTTCAGTTCCAGCAATTTCGACTCGGCGTCGCGGCGCGCTTCGAGCGCGGCCTCGGCGGTTTTGCGTGCTTGCACCAGTTCGCGTTCGTACGAGCGCCGTTCCTTGGTAATGAAGAACGCCACTTCGTCGTGGCAATGGCCGTCGATGTGCTGGCGCACGATATTCATCAGCATCGGGATGCGGGTGCCGTCCCGGTGCGGCACGTCGACCTGGATCTCGGCCACGGAACCTTGCACTTGCAGCATCGGCAGGCAGTGGGTCTGGTAAAACACGCGCGCGCCGACGGTGAACAGTTCCGGCAGATATTTCTTGCCAAGCAAATCTTCAGGGGGCATGCCGAGCCAGCCGCACATGGTGGCGTTGATGCGCACGATCAGGCCATCCGGCCCGGCCGCGAGCAGGCCGCACGGGGCGCGCTCGACCACTTCGGTGGCGGAGATGAGCGGGACGGTCATGCGTGCGCGCGCCCTTTCACAGCGCGCGCTGGTGCAGGAAGGCCGACATGGCCGCAGCGCTGTCGAGCGGGGCGCTCATGTGCGGGTAATGGCCGATATTTTCGATCACGGCCAGCGTGCTGTTGGCGATGTGCTGGTGCAGGTAGGTGCCTACGCCCAGCGGCACCACCGGATCCTGGGTCGATTGCAGGATCAGGGTCGGGGTGGACGAGCGCGGCAGGTCGGCGCGATGGTCCGACAGGAACGTCACTTCAGCGAAATGGCGGGCAATGGCCGGGTCGCTGTTGGAAAACGACATAGTCAATTCACTGCCAAGCGCGGGACCGTTGTCGGTACCCATCAGCGTCGGCGCCATGCTGCTCGACCAGCCCAGGTAATTGCCGGCCATGGCGTCGAGCAGTTCGTCGATATCGGCGCGTGCGAAACCACCGGCGTAGTCGCCGTCGTTGATGTAGCAAGGGGAGGGGCCGACCATGACCTGGGCCATGAAGCGTTGCGGTGCGCGGATGGTGGCGAGCATGCCGATCATGGCGCTGACCGAATGGCCGACGTAAATGCAGGGGCCGTCGCAAAATGCATCCATGACTTCCAGCAGGTCATCCGCATAGCCGTGCAGCGCACCGTATTTGGCGCGGCTGTACGCGGCACCATCGGAGCCACCGCTGCCGACCAGGTCGAACGTCACCATGCGGTATCGGTCGGCGAAGAACGGCAGCATGCGCTGCCACACATTCTGGTTGCAGCCGAAGCCATGCGCCAGCACCAGCGTGGCTGGGCCAGTACCGTGCACCTGCACATTGTTGCGCTTCCTGATGCTCATGTTATTTCCACTTGGACGGTACGGGACAGCCGCGTCATTGGCCGAGCTTGCAGCCATGGTGCCGGGCGTGCCGTGTCGATGTCGGCGCCGGGTAGACCGGAACGATCATATCACGCAGAGACGACTAGTCTGTTGCTTGGCAGTACTGATTTTTTCGATTATTGCTTGCAAGGCAAGGAAGGCGCGACTTGCACCGGATCGCTTGGCGCGACAGAATCGGTGCAAGCGTGGGTGGCAGCGCCGATGGGCGCCGCGCAGGTCTGTTGCAGGAAAAGGTGGGGCCGTGCTGCAAACTTCGCGTGTTACTTTGTCGACGACTTCTTCTTTTTGGTGGCAACCGGCGCAGCCGGCAGGTGGGCCACCAGTTTGGCAATGTGTGCGGAGTCGAGATCAGCCAGGGCCAGCAGGCCGGCACGCAGTAACTGGCCTTTTTTCAGTGCGACGCCGTTGCCCTGATGCGTTTTTTTCATCGCGTCGAGCAAGCCTGCTTCGCTTTCCGGCAGCGCGAACGTGACTTTGACGAACTTGTCCTTGACGGCTTTGGCAGCTTTGGCCGGCACGGCCGGAGCATCGACAGTTACGGACTTTGCCGGTTTTTTGGTGTCGCGCTTCGGTTTGGCGCTTGCCGCCGGCGTGGCCGCGACCTCGGCTGGCGTGTCGATGGCTGGTTCGACCGCCACGCCGTCTGCTACCGGCGCGGTGGCGTCGGCAGCGGCGCCGTCCAGCGGCGCCATGGCAGCGTGCAGCACGTCGTGTGCGGCGAGCGGTTCAGGTGCGGACACGCCGTGCGATGCCGCCAGCGGCAACTCGCCATCCAGTGCCAGCGTGGCCGATGGGACGATGCTGGCGGCAGGTTTGGCGGTCGGGCCGCGCAGGTTGCTGCGATTGGTTTTTTTGTTCATCTGTTCAGGCTTTCAGTAGGGAAGCGAATGCTGAGTGCAAAAAGGCACGGTGCTAGAGCGCGAAGCGCTGTGCTTGCAGGTTACGGTAACCGGCCCGGTACAGGGCTTTTACTTTCTTTTCCACAAGGATGGCAATGTAATCTGTCACCGTCGCCCTGGGCGCCAGTGTGGCCAGGGTGGTCTGGTAGCGTGCCAGCACGTCGTCGATGGGCACGGCCAGTTCGCGTGCAAGCGATTCGATCGATGAACTGTAGCGCTTGTCGTGCAGCAGGTCCGCATCGGGACGCGGCGCATCTATTAATTCAGAAAATTGTTCCATAGCAAGCTCTCCAGGAGGACTTCCTTTCTATGCCGATGCCAGCAACGACGGTGTCATCACTGTCTTGAGGGTCAGCCGGGGTTGGGCTGCGTCGGTATTGCAGGCGAACCACCAGGTCGCGCCGCGGCGCAGGACCAAGGCCGATTCTTGCGCGCCCGCCAAACGGGAAGCCAGTACGCTCATAGCAGGATTATGCCCTATTAAAATGACAAGACCATGACTATCTGGCCAGCCGCTCGCCGCCAGCAACTGGTCGGCGTCCGCATCCGGGGCAATCCGGCGGTCGATTTCGTATGGTAGCGCGAGCGCATCGGCCGTCTCGCGCGTGCGCACTGCCGGGCTGGCGACGATGCGCACGGCGCCGGGCAACTGGGCCTTCAGCCACTGCGCCATCTGCTCCGCCTGGCGCCAGCCTTTTGGGGTGAGGGCGCGCGCCATGTCGTCGTCACCGTCTTCGGCTTCGGCGTGGCGCCATAAAATGAGTTCCATCAACGGCCCCCTTTGCGGATCAGGTCGCGCACGCCCGCGGCGGCGGCGGGATGGGCCAGCTTGCGCCATGGCGCCTGGCGTTGCGCCAGTCGCGCCGCGGCAATGCCGTTCAGGTACGCCGCCACAACATGCACCTGCGTGGCCAGTTCCGGCCGCGCCTGCGCATAGCCGGCCAGGATGGTCTGCGCCACGTGGCTGTCGTTGAGCACGCCCAGCGCATGCTGCACGGCGGACAGTTGTTTGACATAGCGCTTGGCCTTGTTGCTGCGCTCGATCGCGCCGAAAAACTCGACCGCGTAGCGGGCCTGCTTGCAGCCGATGCGCAGCCGGTGCAGCGAGCTGCTGTCGTGGTCGCCGAGTTTGTGCACCGTGTTCGCGCGTTTGCGCACCTTGTCATGTGCGGCGGCGAGCGCGCCGCGTGCGAAGATCGCCAACGGGCGCCGCAGGCGCGCGCGGCCCGCGCGCGAGGCGTCCTTGCGCCAGCGCTTGCCGTCCACCCACGCGAACAGGCCCAGCATCATTTGCGCGTAGTGGGTGGCGTGCACGGCGCGGCGCGCGGCCGCGCGTTTTTCGTGCGCATCTGCCTGCACATGCTCGAACAGGCTTTGCAGAAAATCGCGGTGCCGGCCGGCGTCGGCAATGCGTGGCAAGGTGGTGAGCAGCAGCACGTCGGCATCGCGCGCTGCGCCCAGCATGACGGCAACGTCGTCGAGCTGCGCCTGCAGGTCGGCGGGCAGGGCGACCAGGTCGCGAAACAGTTTCAGCGCCGACTTGAAGCGGCGCAGCCCGACGCGCAACTGGTGCAGGTATTCGGGGTCGTCGCTCTCGAGAAACCCCTGGGCATTGCTTTGCGCATGTTCGAGGCAGGCGGCCAGGATGCGGCGCAGTCCCTGCTCGACGCTGGCGCGGCGCGGCAAGGCGATGGCGCTGGCCTTGCGCGGCTGCATCCCTTGGCCCAGCAAGGCGAAGCCACGCTCGGCCTTGCTGACAAAACTCAGTTGCACCGGGATGTGGCGCGCCAGCTGGTGCGCCGCCGTGTACAAGGCCGATTTTTTGCCGGACTTGCGTTCCAGTTCGATTTCGGCAAACGTACTTCGGGCGCCATTGGCCAGCGTGGTGCCTTCATCGAGCGCCATCTCGATGCTGGCGCCGTCCACCTCCAGCGTCCAGGTGGTGCGCCTTGCCTGCACCGTGAACAGTTCGGCCAGCGTGCCGCTGCGTTCGACACGGCGCAGCATGCGCGCATACTTTGCCGGCAAGTGATTGGCCTGGAGCAGGCCGCGCACATCGGGGCTACTGGTGCCCACCGCCGATTCCCATTCACCCCGCACCAGCGGCCCGGCAGCGGCCCCGTCCGGCTGGCCCTTGAGCGTTTGGGTGCGCTGCTGCGCATCCTCGCGCACCCGCAGCGACAGGCCGTGCTTTTGCAAGGCGTTATCGGGCGTGTCGAAATAATGCGAGGTGAGTTGGCGTGTGACCGGCTCCTTCGTGGCAAAATCCTGCAGCAATCGCTGCGAAGAAATTTTATGCAGGTGGTCCACGCTGGATGTCAATTTGAGTTCGGTTTCCATGGCGAGAATGCCTCGGCTGAGCTAGTAAGAGTTGGTTCATGGTAGACCTTTTTGCGCCCGCCTGCCGCACACCTGTGGTGGGATCGACATCGTTGCCGCACTTTGATCTGGCGCAATCTGTCACACTATGCGCACTTTTGCGGCCCGTGGCGGGCCGCTGCTTTCCATCCAAAGGTATTTCCATCATGTTTGCTGCAGTCGATTTAGGGTCCAACAGTTTTCGCCTCCACATTGGCCACCAGGCCGGCAACCGGATGCGCGTGGTGAAGACCGCGCGCGACCCGGTGCGCCTCGCGGCCGGGCTGGACAAGGACAAGATCCTCAGCGCCGAGGCCATTGCCGACGGCGTGCGCGCGCTACGCAGCTTCAAGGAAATTCTCGGCCAGCACCAGTTGACCGGGGTGCGCGTGGTGGCCACCAACACTTTCCGCGTGGCGCGCAACGTGGCGGCCTTCATGCCGCTGATGGAGCAGGCCATCGGCTATCCGATCGAGATCATTTCGGGCGAAGAAGAGGGGCGCTTGATCTACATGGGCGTGTCGCATGAAGTGGCGCGCCCGCTCGAGGCGCGCCTGGTGATCGATATCGGCGGCGGCTCCACCGAGCTGATCCTCGGGCGCGGCAACGACATCGACGTGGTCGAGTCGTTCGGTATCGGCACCCAGCAGCAGAGCATCACCTTTTTCCCCGACGGCAAGATCGACGCGCGCGCGTTCGAGGCCGCCATCACGTCGGCCCGTTCGCGCTTCGATGACGCCGCCGCCCTGTTCCGGCCCGGTGAATGGGAGGCCGTGTATGGCTCGTCCGGCACCATCCGCGCGATTGCCGAAGTGATCGCCGTGAACGGCATCGGCGACGGCGCGATGTCGTTCTCCAGCCTGAAGGCGCTCGAAGCGGTGCTGGTGCGCTGCGGCCACGTCGACCGCTTCCTGCTGCCCGGCATCAAGCGTGAACGCGTATTCGTCATGCTGGGCGGCCTGTCGGTGCTGCTGGGCGTGATGGAAGAATTGCAGGTGCCGCGCATGGTGGCCATCAACGCCGGCCTGCGCCTGGGCGCGCTGTGCGACCTGGAGATGCGCTCGAACCGGCTCGACCGGCGCGACCAGGCCATCGAAGTGTTCCAGCGCCGCTTTCGGGTGGACGAAGAACGCGCCGCGCGCACTGCCGCGCTGGCGCGCCACCTGCACCTGCAGCTCGATCCGGAGGCGGGACCGTACCAGCGTTACCTCGACTGGGCCAGCCGCCTGCACGAAGTGGGCCAGGCCATCTCCCACAGCGGCGCGCACAAGCACGGCGCCTACATGGTCGAGAACGCCGACATGCCGGGCTTTACCACCGGCGACCAGGCCATCATGGGTAAGCTCGTGCTGGGCCAGAAGGGCAATTTGCGCAAGGTGAAGGAGCAGCTGGGCGACCCTGATTTCGCGCGCGCCCAGCTGGCCCTGCGCCTGGCCGCGATGATGATGCATGCGCGTCTCGACGAACACATCGAAGGCATCCGGCTGCGCATGAAGTCGCGCATCGATATCGGCGTGGGCGCCGACTGGGCCAAGCGCCATCCGACCGTGATGTTCTGGCTGGAGAAGGAAAAAGATTGCTGGGACGAGGTGAGCGTGGCGCTGTCCGTGTCGGTCGGCTAGCGCACCGGTGATCCTGCGCGAGCGCCCCTCGGGCATCAAGCTGTTCCTCGCCTTGCGCGGCTCGATCGTGCCGCGCATCCTGCCCGCGCTGATCGTGAACGTGGCCATCGCCACGCTGGTGACCTGGTCGCACGGCGACCTGTTTCACCTGAAGATCACGCTGACGACGATTCCGTTTACGCTGATCGGCTTGCCGCTGGCGATCTTCCTCGGCTTTCGCAACAACGCAGCCTACGACCGTTTCTGGGAAGGGCGCAAGCTGTGGGGCGAGCAGGTGCTGCGCAGCCGCAGCCTGGCGCGCCAGTGCTGCAGCCTGATCGACTATCCTGCGCCGGCCACCATTGCGGACGGCCTGGCCGACACCCGCGTGCGCATGGTGCTGCGCGCGATCGCCTTCAACTTTGCCGTGCGCGACCTGCTGCGCCAGCAAGCGCCGGCGCGCGCCACGCAAGACCTGCTGGCGCCGGCCGAATGGGCCGCGCTGCAGGGTGCGCCGAATCCGCCCGCCTACCTGATGCAGCAAATGGGCATGGACCTGCAGTTGTGCATGAAGGAAGGCCGCATCGACCCTTGCCTGGCCGTGGCCATCGACACCACGCTGACGGCGCTGACCGGCGCCGCCGCCTCGTGCGAGCGCATCAAGAATACGCCGCTGCCGTTTTCCTACGTGTTGCTGCTGCACCGCACCTCGTACCTGTACTGCTTTTTGCTGCCATTCGGGCTGGTCGATTCGATCGGCTTCATGACGCCGTTCGTGGTCGCCATTGTGGCCTACACCTTTTTTGGCCTGGACGTGCTCGGCGACGAGATCGAGGAACCGTTCGGCACGGAAGCGAATGACTTGCCGCTCGACGCCATCTGCCGCGCCATCGAGATCGACCTGCGCGCGGCGCTGGGCGACCCCGATTTGCCGCCGCCGCTACTGCCGATCAATTATCGGTTGACGTAATTACGCCAGCGCCAGGCGCCGTTGCAGCAGGGCCGCCATCTGCGCCGCCGGCATCGGCCGGTCGATCAGGTAGCCTTGCACCTCGTCGCAGCGCAGCGCGGCCAGCACGGCCAGTTCGGCCGGTGTTTCGACGCCTTCGGCCACCACCGACATGCCCAGTGCGTGCGCCATCGAGACGATCGCCTGGAAAAACACTTTACCTTCGGCCGCCACGCCCAGCTGGGCGGTGAAGGCGCGGTCGACTTTCAGGCCGTCCATGCGCAGCCGCTGCAGTTGCGACAGCGACGAGTAGCCGGTGCCGAAATCGTCGACATACAGGGCCAGGCCGAGGGCGCGCAGGGCGGCCAGTTCGGCCACCACTTCGTCCTGCTCGCCCAGCATGGCCGACTCGGTGATTTCAATTTGCAGCAGGTGGGCCGGGATCCGGTGCCGGACCAGGGCCGCGCCGACTTGCGCTGCCAGCCCGCGCCGCATGAACTGCTTGGGCGAGATATTGATAGAGACAGGCACCGGATCGAGCCCATCATTGCGCCACGCGGCAAGCTGCGCGCAGGCCTGTTCGACGACCAGTTCGCCGATGCGCAGGATCAGGCCACCCGCTTCGGCGACGGGAATGAAGGCCGCTGGCGACACGTGGCCGAGCACCGGGTCGTGCCAGCGCAGCAGCGCTTCCATGCTGCGCAGCTGGCCCGAGCCGGTATCAACGCGCGGCTGGTAGTGCAGCACAAGCAGGCCGGCGTCGATGGCGTCGGCCAGGCGCTGCTTGAGCTGCATGCGGGTGCGCGCCGCATGCGAGATGGCGTGGTCGAAGTAGCGGTACTGCCCCTTGCCGTCGTTTTTGCCCGCGTACATCGCCATATCGGCGTGCTGGATCAGCGTGCTGGCGTCGGCGCCGTCGTTGGGCGCCAGCGCAATGCCGACCGAGGCGCCGACCAGCACCTGCACGCCATCGCCGATGGGGAAGGGCTGGGCAAATGCGCCGATGACGCGCTCGGCCACGCTGGCGCTGTGCAGCGGGCCGTCGCAGCAATCGAGCAGGACGACGAATTCGTCGCCGCCGAAGCGCGCCACCCGGTCCTGCGGGCGCAGCAGGGACAGCAGGCGCGCGGCGGCCGCTTGCAGCAGGCGGTCGCCGGCGCCGTGGCCATGGGTATCGTTGACCTGCTTGAAGTCGTCGAGGTCGATGAACAGCAAGGCCGAGGCGGCGCCATCCTGCTGCGCGCGCTCGAGCGCCTGCTGGGCGTAGTGCAGAAAGGCGGGCCGGTTCGGCAAGCCGGTCAGGCTGTCTTCGTTGACCAGGCGCGCTGTCTGCGCCTCGTGCGCTTTTCTCTCGCTGATGTCCTGCAGGGTGATGGCCAGGCCCGCGCCGACCCGCACCAGGCGCCGGTGGCCCCAGCGCAGATTCATGCCCGGTTCGTCGGAAATGCGCCGGTCTTCTTCGTAAAAGCCGGTTTCCATGGCAGCCTGGTAGGACGCGAACAGTGTTGCGTGATCGGTGCCCAGGTTCACCTCGGAGAGCAGTTTGCCGACCAGGCTGGCGCGCTGGTAGCCGTAGAACCAGGCGCCCTGCTCGTTGCAATCGACGATGCGGAAGTCGGTGATGGCGCCCTTGCGGTCGCGCACCGGCGAGGCCATGTAAAACCCATCGTTGGCGTGTTCGGTGGCGGTACGGTAGACGCGCCGCACTTCGTCCTGCTCGCGCTCGCGCGCGGCGGCGCGCAGGGTCAGGATGCTGGCCAGCAGCGCCAGCACAGCCAGCGCGACGGAGGCGGCCAGCGCATTGTTGCGGCTGGCGCGCCAGTGGCTTGTCGCCGGCGCCAGCGCGTCGTCCAGGCTCAGGGCCACCAGCGCCGTCACCTGGTAGTCGCTCGAGGCTTTCCAGCCCAGCATGCGCGTGTAGCCATCGGCACTGGCGGCCGGCAGCAGTTGCATGCCGGCCGCGCCCGACCATCGACTGGCGTCGGGCGGCAGGATCGCGCCAGGCGCGCCCAGGTGCGGGTTGCCGTGGGCGGTCTGCTCGACGCGCAAATGGTCGTCGCCGCCGGCCGCGCCCAGTACGCCGGCGCGGCCCAGCATGGCCGGGCTGCCGAAGGCGGTGAAGTAGCCGGCGTCGATGGCCATCAGCACCACGCCGTCGAATTCATCGTCGTCAGTGTCGAGCCGGCGCGTCAGCAACACCACGTCGCGGCCGAGCCAGGGGAGGTCCTGGGCCGCGCTGCCGACGGGGGTGGCGCCGATGCGCAGGGCGCTGGAATTGCTGTTGCTGTGCGCGCTGAAAAAGTCGGCTTGCGCAAAGTTGACGCTGCCGCGCCCGGGCCGCGTGGAAGAGCGCAAGGTGCCGTTGCGGTCGAGCACGCTGACGTTGACGAAGGCGGCATCGCTGAACATGCCCGCTGCCTTCATGTCTTCCAGCAAGCTGGTGCGGCGCGCATGTTCCCAGCTGTGCTTGAGTTGCATGGTGACCTGGTCCATCTGCGCGATCGAGCGGGTCAGGTATTGCGCGTAGGCTTCTGCATACGTCGCGGTTTGCTGCACCAGCAGCGCGCGCGCGGCTTGCCTTTCGACCCTGGCGTTGCTGATGAGATTGACCCAGAGAAGGGCGGCGCCGAGCAAGGCGCACAGAGGCCAGGCCAGGTGCAGGTACGGTTTGGTGCGGGACAGGATATTCAGGACGATTTTTCTCATGGTTCAGTTCAGGTCCGGGGCGGTCATCATCGCGTCACACTGCACGGGCACACTGGCCAGGTCTTGTGCAGGAGGACCGCACGGGCAGCTTTGTCCGGTCGGCTCGAGCATCGGCACCAATTTCGGCAACGCTGCAGTGCCAGCGTTGCAACCATTATAACGAGTTGATGTTAAGCAATTAATGTGACCGCCGAATGACGTCGCGCAGGTACGCGGCCACGGTGGGTCGGTCACTTACCTTTTCTGTAACAGTCCTGTCATACTTGTTCACTAAGATAGCTGGTCTTCGAACAGGAATTGCCACATGGATATGAAGTCACCCGGCACCGGGCCCGCCCGTGTCGCCATCCCGGAAACCGATCAATACCTTAACCGCGAACTGTCCCTGCTGGAATTCAATTTGCGCGTGCTGGCCCAGGCCGAGGATGTCACTTTGCCGCTGCTTGAGCGCCTGCGTTTTCTGTGCATTGTCAGCAGCAATATCGACGAATTTTTCGAGGTGCGCGTGGCCAGCCTGCTGGCGCAGCACAAGATCGACAGCGCGCACGGCGATTTGTCGGGCGTGTTTGCGGCGACGCTGGAGCACGTCAGCAACGAAGCGCGCCGCCTGATCGCGCGCCAGTACGCACTGCTTAATGACCAGATCCTGCCGCAGCTGGCCGAGAAGCAGATTTTCCTGCTGCGCCGCAGCGACCGCAATCCGGCCCAGAAGGCGTGGGTCAAGCGTTACTTCGACGAGCAGGTCCGTCCGCTGCTCACGCCGGTCGGGCTTGACCCGGCCCACCCGTTCCCGCGCGTGATCAACAAGAGCCTGAATTTCATCGTCGAGCTGGCGGGCAAGGATGCGTTCGGGCGCGGCAGCGGGATTGCCATCATGAAGGCGCCGCGCGTCTTGCCGCGCGTAATACGCCTGCCGGACGAATTGTCCGACCAGAAGGGGGCCTCGTATTGCTTGCTGTCGTCGGTGATCCAGTCGCACATCGCCGACCTGTTCACGGGGCGCGAAGTGCTGTCGTATTCGCAGTTCCGCGTGACGCGCAACAGCGACCTCTGGGTCGACGAGGACGAGGTCAAAAACCTGCGCCAGGCGCTGCAGAGCGGTTTGCACAGCCGGCACTACGGTTTCGCGGTGCGGCTGGAAGTGGCGCACGCGTGCCCGCCGCACCTGTCCGACTTTTTGCTGGACCAGTTCAATATCGACCGCAGCCGCCTGTTCGCCGTGGACGGGCCGGTCAACATGGGCCGGTTGCTGGAAATCGTCAACAGCAATGCGCGCCCTGAATTGAAATTTGCGCCGTTTATGCCGGGTTTTCCGGCCAAGCTGGGCAACCGCGACATCTTCGCCACCTTGCGCAAGCAGGATGTACTGCTGCACCATCCGTTTCAATCGTTTCAGCCGGTGGTCGACTTCATCAAGGAAGCGGCGCGCGACCCGGACGTGTTGGCCATCAAGCAGACCATCTACCGCGCCGGCATGGATTCGGAGCTGGTCGAGGCGCTGATTAGGGCGGCGGTCAGCGGCAAGGAAGTGACGGTGATTGTCGAACTGATGGCGCGCTTCGACGAAGAAGCCAACATCAACTGGGCCGAGCGCCTGGACGAAGCGGGCGCGCAGGTGGTCTACGGCGTGGTGGGCCTGAAAACCCATGCCAAGATGGCGCTGGTGCTGCGTCGCGAAAACGGCACGCTGCGCAGTTACGCCCACCTGGGCACCGGCAACTACAACCCGACCACCGCCCGCCACTACACCGATTTCGGCCTGATGACGGCCGATGTGGCGCTCACCTCCGATGTCAACGAGGTGTTCATCCATTTGACCAGCCTGACGCGGCCGAAAGCGCTGGAGAACCTGTGGCTGGCGCCGTTTACGCTGCAAAAGCATCTGTGCCAGGCGATCCGCAAGGAAGCATCGATTGCGCGCAGCGGCAAGCCGGCGCGCATCATCGCGAAGATGAATTCGCTGACTGATGAAACCATCATCCGCGCGCTGTACGATGCATCGGAAGACGGCGTACGCATCGACCTGATCGTACGCGGCGCGTGTGCGCTGCGGCCGGGTTTGGCGGGCTTGTCGAGCAACATCCGGGTGCGTTCGGTGGTGGGGCGTTTTCTGGAGCACACGCGGATTTTCTACTTCCGCAACGAGCGCGACAGCCAGGTGTATCTGAGCAGTGCCGACTGGATGAGTCGCAACCTGCTGCGCCGGGTGGAAGTGGCGTTCCCGGTGAAGTCGCCGGCGCTGAAAAAGCGCGTGCTGCGCGAGGGCCTGTATCCCTACCTGAAAGACAATGTCGACGCGTGGGAGCTCGACAGCGACGGCCACTACCGCCGCCGCAAACCGCGCAGCAAGCAGACCCGCAACAGCGCGCAGGATATGCTGCTGAATCTGCTCAGCGAAGTCGCCACCCCCACCAGCAAGGAAGTGCGCGACGCCGAAGCGGAATTGCTGGCGCAGGGTCACGTGGCGCCGTCACCAAAAGCATAAAACCGCAGCGCCAACAAGAAAGGGAGTGCTTCAAAGCACTCCCTTTTTTCACGCCCATATGGTTCGCCCAACGATACAACATCTTCCCAAAATCAATAGCCCAACAATTAGGGTCAGAGTAGAATTATTGGCCAATTGATTGCAGAAAACCACATAAAATCAACAAGTTATATCGCGCGTGGCGTGATCAATTGCTCAAAAATTCGACTCTGACCCTAATTCTTTTGCAATTGATTTTAGGCAGCTTAGTTGGTGCGCAGGAGTTCGGTCAGGACGCGGCCTTCGGCGCCAGCAGGCGGGCGCACGCGCAGCAGGTTGGCCAGGGTGGGGGCGATGTCGACGGTTTCGGCGTACTGGCCGTAATGGCCGGGCTTGATCCAGGCCGGGCCACTCAAGACCAGTGGCACGTTGGTGTCGTACGCATACGGCGAGCCGTGCGAGGTGCCGGTGCTGCCCGAGCCGAACAGCCAGTTCGGCTTGGTGATGACGATCAGGTCGCCCGACAGTTCACGGTTCCACGCGCGCTGCATCAGCACGCCCAGGCGCGTGGTGCCGGCATTGCCCACCGCACCCGCTTCGAATTGCGTGCGGGTGAACACTTCCGCTACTCCGGCCTGCGTGCGCAGGAACTGCGCGGCGCTGTGTTCGACGTCGGCACGGGCGAGGCCCAGCTTGTCGATGGCCGCGTAGTCGAGGTGCAGGTTCGGCACCGACTGCGCGATGACCAGTTTCGGCTTGCCGTATCTGGCGGCCAGCGCGCCGTTCAGGGCATCCGTCAGCTTGGCGCCGTCGATGCGGCCGGCATCCTGGTGCGCGGCTTTTGCGAACTCCGGCGTGTTCGGGAAGCCATGGTCCGCCGTCAGGACGTACAGCACTTTGCCGGCGCCGACTTTGCGGTCGATGTAGCTCATGAAGTTGGCCAGCATGCGGTCGAGCCGTTGCAGGTGGTCGTGCGACATCTTGCTTTCGGGACCGTACGCATGGTTGACGTAGTCGTGCGCCGACAGGCTTACGCCCAGCAGGTCCGGCACGCCGGCCGGGTTGTTGCCGAGCTGCTCGCCCTCGACCGCCGCGCGCGCGAAATCGAGCGTCAGCTCATCGAGGAAGGGGCTGGCTTTCAGGCGATTGTAGTAACCGGCATCGATGTCGCCGCTGTCGCTGTAGTAGGCAAACGGAAAGCGGTTCGGCGACGCTGGCGTGGCCGGATACAGCTCGTCCGGCGCATCGGTGGCGTAGGCCGCGTCGGCCAGCAGCGGCTTCCAGCTCTTGCCGTAGTAGCGTTCCTGCGGCTTGGTTGCCGCATAGCGCTGCGCCCATTGCGGATGCTGCTGCATATAGAAGGTCGACGAGGCGAAATTGCCGGTCTTGTCCATGTACATATACGGCGTGCCCGATTTGCCCGCCAGCAGGATTGCGCCGCGGTCCTTGCCCGATACCGCGATGACCTTGGCGCGGTTGCCGGTTGCATAACGCAGCTGGTCGCCCAGCGTGTCCACGCGCAGCCGGTTCGGCGAGGTGCCGTCGCCGGCCTTGGTCTCTTCGCCGATATAGGTGTAAGCCGCGTCTTCGGTGCAGTACACCGATTGCCTGGTGACCGGGTCGATCCAGTTGTTGCCGATGATGCCGTGCTGGTAAGGGTAGGCGCCGGACAGGATCGCCGCGTGGCCCACCGCCGTGACCGTCACGCCATGCGCCTGGTGCGCATTGCTGAACGTGGCGCCCTGATCCATCAGGCGGCGCAGGCCGCCCTGGCCGAACTGGTCACGGTAGCGCTGCAGCTGCTCGTTGGGCAGGCCGTCGACGACCAGGACCACCACCAGTTTTGGTGGCGCCGGCAGGGCGACCGCCACCGTGGGGGTAGCCGCCTGAACAGTGTGAATGGTGAACAGCAGGACGGCGGAAGCGGCGAACGAAAGAGGGCGCATGGCGTGGGGGCAGAAAGTGGGCAATTTTCCAGCTTAGCAGCGTAATGTGACGGACGCATGACGATACAATGAGTGCTGGCTGAATCAACCCTTGAGGCGCCGCGATGAGCACCCTGCGCAGACTGCTTCTGATCGTCACGTTGGGCATCGCCGCCTCGTTGCTGTCGAGCGCGCTCCGAGGCACTGTGCCTGGCCTGTGCCCCAATGTGATCGGCGAGCGGCCGTGCGCGCTGGTGGCGGGCGGCTGGCCGGTACGGTATATCGTCGACGTTCCGGGTATCTCCGTCGAGGGGTCGATCAACCTGCTCAGCGCGATCGGTAGCGAGGACAGTTTCCTCGTCGGCGCCTGGCTGCAGGACGTGGCCTACTGGTCGTTCGGGTGGGCGGTGTTGGGATGGGCTGCCGGCCGGGCTAAAAAGCCGGCGCGCCGATAAGCCATTTAACGCAGTGAAGCGGCGCCCATAACAAAAAAGGCTACAAGCCGAAGCATGTAACCTTTGATTTACTGCATATTCTTTGGGGTGGCTGATGGGGCTCGAACCCACGACAACAGGAATCACAATCCTGGACTCTACCAACTGAGCTACAGCCACCACTGACTTACGTTTTCTGTTCAGGGGTTGCCCGAACAGAACGAGATTATACAAACAACTGCGCCTGCTGGCAAATTTTATTGTCCGGTCAATCCTGTGCCGGAAAAGCGGCTGCCGTCGGCACCGGAAAGCCCACTTGCACCACTGGCGCCGTCACGCCGGCCAGGTTGGCAAATGCGGCCCCAAGCGCGGAAATGCTGGCGCTGGTGAAGCCGGCTACTTTCGTCACGCCGCCCTCGCTGCGCAGCAAGTTGGCTTGCCCCAGCAAGCGCGCCAGTTGGCGCGCCACCGCGTCGCCCGTGTCGATCAGCGTGACCGGCGCCGTCGTGGCCGCCGCAATCACTTGCTCGATCGTGGCGCGCACCAGCGGGTAGTGGGTGCAGCCCAGCACGATGGTGTCGGCGCCGTCTTCAAGAAGGGGCGTGATGAAGCGCGTGAGCAGCGCTTCGATCTCGGGGGCGCCCAGGTTGCCCAGTTCGATCTGGTCGACCAGGCCCACGCACGGCTGCAACAAAAATTGCACGCCGGTGGCTGCGCTGACCTGTTCGCGCAGGGCCAGAAACTTGGCGCCGCGCAGTGTCATGTCGGTGGCCAGCACGCCGACTTTGCCACTGCGGCTGGCCGCCGCCGCCGGTTTCAGGCCCGGCTCCACGCCCACGATCGGCATGTCCGGATAGTGCTCGCGAAGTACCTTGATGGCCGCCACGGTGGCGCTATTGCAGGCCACCACCAGCGCCTTGGCGCCGCGCGCGACCAGGAACTGCGCGATCGACAGCGAACGCGCGGCCACTATCTGCTCCGGCTTGTCGCCGTAGGGTGCAAAACCGGAGTCGGCCACGTACAGCAACTGCTCATGCGGCAGCTGGGCGCGGATATGGCGCAGGATCGACAAGCCACCGACACCCGAATCGAAGATGCCGATCGGGGCCGTGCTGACAGCAGGGGCGGGCGTCACAGGGGCACCCGATCAGGCGGCGATGACAGGAATGTTGATCGCCTTGAGCGATTCAATCTTCGCTGCCCACTCCTTGGGGCCGGTGTTGTGCACCGACGTTCCCGTCGAGTCGACCGCCACCGTCACCGGCATGTCGACCACGTCGAACTCGTAAATCGCTTCCATGCCGAGGTCGGCAAAACCCACTACCTGCGCCGACTTGATCGCTTTCGAGACCAGGTAGGCCGAGCCGCCCACTGCCATCAGGTAGGCCGAGCCATGCTTCTTGATCGATTCAATCGCCGCCGGGCCGCGCTCGGCCTTGCCGATCATCGAGATCAGTCCGGTCTGTTCGAGCATCATGTCAGTGAACTTGTCCATGCGCGTTGCGGTGGTCGGACCGGCCGGGCCCACCACTTCATCGCGCACCGGATCGACCGGGCCGACGTAATAAATTACGCGGTTGGTAAAGTCGACCGGCAGCGGCTCGCCCCTGGCCAGCATGTCCTGGATGCGCTTGTGGGCCGCATCGCGGCCGGTCAGCATTTTGCCGTTCAGGAGCAAGGTCTGGCCCGGTTTCCAGGACGCGACTTCTTCCTTGGTCAGCGTGTTGAGGTCGATGCGCTTCGATTTCTCGGTGTCCGGCGCCCAGCTGACATCCGGCCAGCTCGACAGCGCAGGCGGCTCGATGTAGGCGGCACCCGAGCCGTCCAGCACGAAGTGCGCGTGGCGCGTGGCGGCGCAGTTCGGGATCATCGCCACCGGTTTCGATGCCGCGTGGGTCGGGTACATGCTGATCTTTACGTCCAGCACGGTGGTCAGGCCGCCCAGGCCCTGCGCGCCGATACCGAGGGCATTGATCTTGTCGCACAGTTCGATGCGCAGTTCCTCAAGCTTGTTCTGCGGGCCGCGCTGCTTGAGTTCGTACATGTCGATATCGTCCATCAACACTTCCTTGGCCATCAGCATGGCCTTTTCGGCGGTGCCGCCGATGCCGATGCCCAGCATGCCGGGCGGGCACCAGCCGGCGCCCATGGTCGGCACGGTTTTCATGACCCAGTCGATCAGCGAATCGGACGGATTGAGCATGACGAACTTCGATTTGTTTTCCGAACCGCCACCCTTGGCCGCCACTTTCACGTCGACCGTATTGCCTTCGACCAGTTCCATGTGCACCACGGCCGGGGTGTTGTCCTTGGTGTTTTTGCGGTCGAAATGCGGGTCGGCCACGATCGAGGCGCGCAGCTTGTTGTCATCAAAATTGTAGGCGCGGCGCACGCCTTCGTTGACGGCGTCGGTGACGGTGCCGCTGAAACCTTCGAAGCGCACGCCCATGCCGATTTTCAGGAAGACGTTGACAATGCCGGTGTCCTGGCAGATCGGGCGCTTGCCCTCGGCGCACATGCGCGAGTTGGTCAGGATCTGGGCGATCGCGTCCTTGGCGGCCGGGCTCTGCTCGAGGTCGTAGGCGCGCGCGAGGTGCTGCAAATAATCGGCCGGGTGGTAATAGCTGATGTATTGCAGGGCGGCTGCAACGGATTCGATCAGGTCTTCCTGCTTGATGATGGTCATGGCATTCTCGAAAGGTTCAAAAAATTAACTCTTCATTCTACCACCCGGCCGATTGCCTCCAGCACCTCGTGCCCGCCTACGATCTAGAGCAGAGTCCGGCACCAGGGAGGCGATGGCGATAGTTGTCGGGTCGCCCTGCCCACACTCGCCATGCATCGCGGACGCGCATGTCGCCACCCGCTTCCTCCTACCTACCGAGATAGGTTCTAAGGCTAAGAAATAGCGCAAAGCACGCGAAGTAAACGAGGCGACACAGCTTGTTGATTGCAGACGGCTTGTTCAGCTGGTAATGCGTTGTCGAAATGCTCATAGTCATGTAGCAGAACGCGTCAACGACGTCTCACGACTGTCGAAAATATTTACACTTGGAAATGTGTATTGCAAAGTTACAACGATAAGTGGTTGATTTTAATAAACTTAATTTTCTGGCACGAATAATGCTTTACTGACGGTTTCCTCTTCAAGTAAAGAGTTCTGCCATGTTCGCTTCTAAGTTCAAAACTGTCCTGCTCGCCGCCATCCTTGCATCGAGCGCAGCCGTGGCACACGCTGATGTCATTACATTCGAGGACATCGCTGGCCCTGGCCGCTCCGTAAGTTACGCCTCTGGTGGCCAGTACGTACCACTGCCAGGCTACGCGTTGACACCGTCAGGATCGTTGTATGTATTCGATTCGGCGACGTTCACCAACGTAGGCGATGCCTCGAATGGCACCGACTATCTGCGGATCCTTAGCGGGGGTTCAATAACGTTGACGAGCACTGCCCAACCGCTCTTTAGCGTAAATAGCATTGATTTGGCTAACTGGGTTTACAACGGCATTGCTAGCTATAACGCGAAAGCGACTTTGACCGGAACTTTTGCCAACGGGGCCACGATTTCGACGACTTATCTCTTAAACAATAACAACATTGTTTCCACGAACGATTTCACCACCGAGTTGCTGAGCGGCTTTACGAACCTCAAATCGTTCAAGATTGCTGCATCTGGCTTTTATCTCGTCGTTGATAACATCGTCATCAACCGGGCTGCTGCAACCGCCGCCGTACCTGAACCAGCTTCGCTGGCAATCCTGGGCCTTGGCCTCGTCGGTATCGCCGCTGCACGTCGTCGCAAATCCGCGTAAGCATCAAGCAGGGCCTGACTGGTTCGGTTAGGTTAGGTTAGCCTAAATAACAAAAGCCCCGAGGTTTTACTTTCGGGCTTTTGTTTTTTGGTGCAGCGGAAAAGTTGCCTCACAGAATCACCTAATTTGTACAAATTTTGCACGCGAGGCTTGTGACACGCTACCGCCCTACTGGCATGCTGCAACGTATTCGATCAGGTCTTCCTGCTTGATGATGGTCATGGCATTCTCGAAAAATTAATGTGACTTGGACTGGTATTGGGTGCCGGTCATGATGCGGTCGGTGTAGGCGATGGCCAGGGCCGAGAGCAGGAACACGGTATGGATGACGGTTTGGGCGACCAGTACCTTCACTTCATAAGCCTCGGCACTGATGAACGTCTTGAGCAAATGGATCGACGAAATGCCGATGATGGCCATGGCCAGCTTGCTTTTCAGTACAGACGCATTGACGTGCGACAGCCATTCCGGTTGATCCGGATGGCCTTCCAGGTTCATCCGGGAGACAAAGGTTTCGTAGCCGCCGACGATGACCATCACCAGCAGGTTCGAAATCATCACCACGTCGATCAGGCCCAGCACGACCAGCATGATCGTCGTTTCATTCAGTTTGTCGGGGCGATCGGCGCCGGGAACAGTGACCGCATCGAGGATGTGGCTGAGCGCTGCCTGGTTGCCCATGGCGGCGCCGATCAGGTCTTTCAGCTCGACCCAGAAGTGAAAGACATACACGCATTGCGCCAGGATCAGGCCCAGGTACAGCGGCACCTGCAGCCAGCGGCTGGCAAACACAACACGGTTGAGTGGCGTCATGTGGCGTGGGATTTCGGGGCGTTGATTTTCTGACATTGTTGCGTACTCCAGGAGGCAAGTTTCAACTCGGCATTTTACACCCCGGCGGCCGTGTGGTCTTCATCCGCCGCGGGTACCATTCGCATTGTGGAAAGCTTGGTAAAATCGGCAACAGGGACCCTGTAACGCCAGCGATGTAAGGGCGCAGTAAGCGTGCACGCCTAAGGTATGCCGCATAACGACTATAAGGAGACAATCATGGCCGAGATCGAAACATCCCAGCAGGAAAACCATGGCTTGCAGGAGAACCGGGTGTTTGCCCCGCCTGCCGCCTTTGCCGCCCAGGCCGCCATCCCGAGCATGGCTGCCTACGACGCCCTGTGCGCGGAAGCCGGCGCCGACTACGAAGGGTTCTGGGCCAGGCTGGCCCGCGAAAACCTCGACTGGCACACCCCGTTTACCAGCACGCTGGACGAATCGAACGCACCGTTCTACGAATGGTTCAAGGACGGCACGCTGAACGCGTCGTACAACTGCCTCGACCGCAACCTGCAAAACGGTAACGCCGACAAGGCCGCGATCATTTTTGAGGCCGACGACGGTACTGTCACGCGCGCCACCTACCGCGAACTGTACGAACGCACCTGCAAATTCGCCAACGGCCTTAAATCGCGCGGCATCAAGAAGGGCGACCGCGTCATCATCTACATGTCGATGTCGATCGAAGGCGTGGCCGCCATGCAGGCCTGCGCGCGCATCGGCGCCACCCACTCGGTGGTGTTCGGCGGCTTCTCCGCCAAGTCGCTGCAGGAACGCATCATCGATGCCGGCGCGGTGGCGGTCATCACCGCCGACGAGCAACAGCGCGGCGGTAAAGCGCTGCCCCTGAAAGCCATCGTCGACGAAGCGCTGGCGCTGGGCGGCTGCGACACCATTCGCGACGTCATCGTCTACAAGCGCACCGGCGGCGCCATCGCTTTTAAAGAGGGCCGCGACACCTGGCTGCACGACCTGGTCGACGGCCAGGCCGCTGAATGCGAGCCGGAATGGGTCGGCGCCGAGCACCCGCTGTTCATCCTCTACACGTCCGGCTCGACCGGCACCCCGAAAGGCGTGCAGCATTCCACCGGCGGCTACCTGCTGTGGGCCGCACTCACCATGAAGTGGACCTTCGACATCAAGCCCGCCGATGTGTTCTGGTGCACCGCCGACATCGGCTGGGTCACCGGCCACAGTTATATCGCCTACGGCCCGCTGGCCGTCGGCGCCACCGAAGTGGTGTTCGAAGGCGTGCCGACCTTCCCGCACGCGGGCCGCTTCTGGGACACCATCGCCAAGCACAAGGTCTCGATTTTCTACACGGCGCCGACCGCCATCCGCTCGCTAATCAAGGCGTCGGATGTTACGCCTGCCGTGCACCCATCGAACTTCGATCTGTCCAGCCTGCGCCTGCTCGGTTCGGTCGGCGAGCCGATCAATCCGGAAGCCTGGATGTGGTACTACAAGAACGTCGGCGGCGAGCGCTGCCCGATCGTCGACACCTTCTGGCAGACCGAAACGGGCGGCCACATGATCACGCCACTGCCGGGCGCGACGCCGATGGTACCGGGCTCCTGCACCTTGCCGCTGCCGGGCATCATGGCGGCGATTGTCGATGAAGCCGGCGTTGATGTGCCAAACGGGCAGGGCGGCATCCTGGTGGTGAAACGTCCATGGCCGGCGATGATCCGCACCATCTGGAACAATCCGGAGCGCTTCAAGACCAGTTACTTCCCCGAGGAATTCGGTGGCACCTACTACCTGGCCGGCGACGGCGCCATCCGCAACAAGGACACCGGCTACTTCACCATCACCGGCCGCATCGACGATGTGCTGAACGTGTCGGGACACCGCATGGGAACGATGGAAATCGAGTCGGCGCTGGTGGCCAATCCGCTGGTCGCCGAAGCCGCGGTGGTCGGTAAACCAGACGACACCACCGGCGAATCGATCTGCGCCTTCGTCGTGCTGAAACAGGCGCGCCCGACCGGCGAGGAAGCCAAGAAGCTGGCGCTGGAATTGCGCAACTGGGTAGCCAAAGAGATTGGCCCGATTGCCAAGCCGAAGGAAATCCGCTTTGGCGACAACCTGCCGAAAACGCGTTCTGGCAAGATCATGCGCCGCCTGCTGCGCGTGCTGGCCAAGGGCGAAACCATCACGCAGGATATCTCCACGCTGGAAAATCCGGCCATCCTCGAGCAGCTGAAAGAAGCGCAGTAACTCGCGCCGCCCATGATCCGCTGCCCCGACCTGCACAGGTCGTGCGGTGGCGGAACTGGACAAGGTGCGTGGGTATGAATGATAATGATTATCATTCACACTCAACCTTTGCCGATGTCCATTCCTTTTCGCGTCCGTCCCCTCGCTCTTTTCGTCCACCTCGCCCTCGCCGCCGTTACCAGCGCCGCCGCCGCAGAAGCGCCGGCTGACGCCGGCGATGCGCCTGTCCCCACCGTGACGGTCAGCGCCGCGCGCGACAATGGCTTTGTGGCGCAGCATGCCGCCTCGAGCACCAAATCGGATGCATCGCTGTACGACACGCCGCAGGCCATCTCGGTGCTTACGCGCGCCTATCTCGATGCGCGCCAGGTGACGACCTTGAACGAAGCCATTCAAACCACCGCCGGCGTGGCGTCCGGTGGCTACGGGCGCCGTGGCTGGGACGACTACACGATCCGCGGCCAGCGTGCCTCCGAATCGCTGTATGTCGACGGCCTGAAACTGGGCCAGAGTAATTATGTCGCGCAAGAGGTGTTTGGCGTCGACAGCATCGAGGTCGTGAAAGGCCCGGCCTCGATCAACTTCGGCCAGATGCAGCCGGGCGGCATCGTCAACATGATCAGCAAACGGCCGCGCGCGCGCGCGTTCAACGAAGTCGGTTTCACCGTTGGGAATTACGGCTATCGCCAGGCCAGCTTCGATCTCGGCCGCCCGCTCGATGCCGCGCAGGGCAAGGCCGCCTTGCGTGTGGCCGGCATGCTGTCGAACGCGGACGATGCCACCGACGCCGTCTGGTACAAGAACCGCTACCTGGCGCCCTCGCTGTCGCTCGACCTGGGGCCGCGCACCGACTTCACGCTGCTGAGCGCGTTCAACCAGCGCCAGTACCTGCGCCAGCAAGGCATTCCCGTGCTGGCCTCGCTGCTGGCCGCGCCCGGCAAGGCGGCGCCGCGCAGCCTGTTCACGAGCGACCCGAGCGTCGGCCCCTACAACGCCATCCAGCGCACCATCGGCTACGCGCTGACCCATCGTTTCGATTCCGGCTGGACGCTGCACCAGAACCTGCGCCTGCTCGACCTGACGCTCGACGGCGCCCTGGTGAACGTGACCGGCGCGGTGCAGGCCAACGGGAATATCGCCCGCAACGTGCTGTTGCAGGATATCGGCGAACGCTCGGCCGCGCTCGACACCTATGCCGCGCGCGCGTTCCTGTTCGGCGCCACCTCGCACACGGTCATGGCAGGGGTCGACATCAATCGCGATAACGCCCGTACCACCAGCCTGCGTTGCGCGATCGGTGCGCTCAATGTGTACGCCCCGGTGTACGGCAAGGCCTACAGCGCCTGCGCGACCCAGACCAACGAGAAAAACGAACTGTCGTATGTCGCCGTGTACCTGCGCGACCAGATCCGCTTCAACGAGCGATGGATGCTCAATCTCGCCGCGCGCCACGACCGCGCCACCACCACCTTGCGCCTCCTGACACCCGGCACGGCGACCGACCAGGACAGCCACGCCAGCACCGGCAACGTCGCCCTGCGCTACCAGGCCACCCCGAACCTGGCACCCTACCTTAGTTACGCCACGTCGTTCCTCCCGGTGGCTGGTTCCGACATCGCGCAAAACCCGTTCAAGCCGGAGCAGGGCAAGCAGGCCGAACTAGGCGTCAAGTTCCAGACCACCGACCAGCGCTTCGGCGCGACGCTGGCCTACTACGCTTTGCGACGCACGAATGTCACCGTGTCCGACCTGAACAACACCGGCTACAGCGTGCAGGTGGGCGAGCAGCGCAGCGAAGGTTTCGAAGCGGAACTGGTGGCGAACCTGCGCAACGGCTGGGATCTCAGCGCGGCCTTTTCGACGGTCGACGCGCGCACCACCGACGACACCACCGCCGCGAATATCGGCAAGCGCATCCAGAACGTGCCGGGGCGCAGCAGCAGCCTGCTGGCCAACTACCAGTTCGACGGCGCGCTGGCAGGTTTGCGCGCCGGTGTCGGCGTGCGCCATGAGAGCGACAAGACCAGTCCCGCGGTCACCTTTTCCGTGCCGGCCTACACCGTGGCCGATGCGAGCCTGCGCTACGAGGGCCGCGGATACAGCGTGATAGCCAATGTAAAAAATTTGTTTGGCAAGGATTACTACGCGGGTGTGCTGAGTGCGAACATGATCGGGGTGGGTGACCCGCGCACGATCATGGTGAGGACGGTGTTTGACTTCTGACCAGACTCACCTGTTCTGGCCACCGTCCACATTTAACGTTGTGCCGGTAATGTACGCCGCATCGAGGTGCCAACGGCGCTGGCTTGAATCGTCAAACAGATCGACCACCGGCAAGGCGGTCGTCACCTTCCCGCTTTGCCCGCCGCCGCACCGGCTACCGTGCAATCGCCCAAGCGCGTCATTTTGGTCACGGCGCTGGTACTGCGCGTCACCGCCCCCGGCGCGCCGGCTGCACCCGCTTCGGCGGCGCTCTGGCGCATTTCGGTCTTGTATTCCTCCCAGTGATCGAGCGTGTCTTGCGCGTCGGCGCGGTCTTCCGGCGTCGTGGCGTTTTTCAGCGCGGTTTCAAACATCTTGCGCTGCGCGTCGAAGTCAAGCATGCCTTTGCCGCCCTGATGCATGTCCACCTGCGTTTTTACTTCCCACGTCGTGGCATTGAGCTTGCGCACGACGCTGGTGAAATCGACGGCGTCGCATTTCGCCGTGAAGGTCGTGCCGGCGGCGCCGGTGACCACCGACGACGACTTGCAATTGGCCTTGGCATTAAGCGCCATCGGGTTGAAGCCGCCGGCGCTGCGATCGCCGATGCAGATCTGCTGCGGCCCCTGGGCCGGAAACGTGCGCGTCGTCGGCGCGCTGCCCGGCTTCCCGGCGCGCATCGTGACGCCGCCCGCGGCAGACTGTTGCAGCGCGACCCTGGTGCCATCCTGGTAGGCATTGTTGGCATCCATGTCGACGCGGTAAAGGCCCGGCGGCGGCAGGCTGGCGTTGACGGCGGCAGGGGTGGCAGCGGGGGTGGCAGCGCCAACGCCGCCGTGCAAAGCGGCCAGGGCCAGCAAAGTCAATTTCAGCATTCAGTTTCTCCTTAACGTACAACCATTTCGACACGACGGTTTTTGGCTCGCCCATCTTCATTGTCATTCGCCGATACCGGCGCCAGGTTGGCCACCCCGCGTGCGATCAGGCGCGTCGGTGCAATGCCATATTTGCCCGACAGCGCTGCCACCACGGCCTCGGCGCGCTTCTGCGAAAGGGTCGTGTTTGCGCCAAACTCACCCTGGTTGTCGGTGTGCCCGACGATAAATACCTTCAGTGCCGGCGCGGCCTTCAGCACTGCCGCCATCTCGGTCAACTGGGCCGCGGAATCGTCGCGCAGCAGCGCCTTGTTGGTATCGAAGTTGACGCCGTACAGCGCCATTTTTCCGTCCCGTTTCAGGCCGGCCTCGATCGCCTTTGCGTCCACCTTCACCTTGCCCAGTTGGGTCGTCGAGGGTTCTGCCACCTGGATGAACTGGCGCACGCGGCCATCGAACGAGCCGCCGCCTGCGATGCCGATCGAGACATACGTGATGCCATCGGGCCCGCTGCGGCGGCCGCTGTAGTAGCTGAAGTCGGGCTGGTTGCCGCTGTTGAACAGGCTGTCGGCCTGCGCGCTCGACTTGACCCACACCGCTTCGCGCGGCCGGTCGCTCATCATGGGTTGCGTGCCATCCTTGTCGCATGCGGTCAGTTCACATGCGTAGATGGGCTCAAAGCCGGCTTTGGTGAGCGCATCGCGATAATTACGGTACACCTCCAGCGGACTGGCGCCCTTCGGTGCCACATACATGCGGTTGGCAACCTTGCCTTCGACCGACAGCAGCACGGGTTTGCCACCCTTGGCGCTCAGGATATTGACCTTGCCGAGTGCCGTGTCGCCGTACAGGTACAGCACGGAGCCCTGGTAGCGGCCGACGACGCGGTTGTCGCTGCCGCCGGGTCGGTCGATTTCGGCCTTGTCGACGGCGGCGGCGAAGGCAGGCGCCGCCGCTGCCAGCGCACACGCCAGCAGGCTACTGCGCAGAGCGCGCCCGGCGCAACTCGGCATTGAGGGACTGGATATTTTTTTGACGGTCATACAACTCCTCGGTAAGGCGCTGCGCATCGGCAGCGGATAATTTTTCGGCACCAGGGCCCGGCTGGCTGCGCTGCATCAGGGCCGCGTATTTGCGTGCTTCGCTGTCGAGTTCCTGCTGCAGGATACCAACCCGATCGCGGTCACGCCTGTCCTGTTCAGCAGCGGCAATTTGTAGCTTCGGATCGCGCACCGCTTTCGCCGCTGGCACGGCAGCTGGTTGCGCCCCCGGCAGCTCGGCGGGCCGGGGGGCGTCGCGGTTGACGATCACCTCGATGCCCTGCTTGTCGATATAGCGCAGGGCGGAAATCTGCGCAGCGGCCTGGCCGGCGGCGCATAACAGCAGGGCGCCCGCTGCCAGGCGAAACAGGTGAAATGGCATCATAGATTGGACTCGAAAAAAGGCGACTGCATGCGCACCATCGCTTCACTGCGAATGATGATTCGCGGGCCGCGAAACAGGGGATTGATGCAATTGACTGACACATTGATGCCGCCCGTGCCGAAGGGATCGCTCATGCCGTTGGCGGACAAAGCGCTTGACGTCGGCGACAGCGCATCCACGCCGGCCGAGATCACGCGGTCCATGACCGGCACGATCAGGCGCAGGCAGTAGCTGACGCGCACATGCAGGATGTTGGCGTCCTGCACCGAGATCCTGGAACTGCTGCCCGGCGTGGTGGTGCGGTAACTGAGAGTGTCGCTGGGCAGTTCGTTGCCGCCCAGGCCGTCGAGGCGCGGGCGGCCGAAGTCGCTCAGCGCGGCGCGGGTGGGATTGAGGACGTCGAGCTTGACCATATTGGCCGCCGCAACTGTTTCGAAATTGGCCTTGGCGACTGCCTTGACATAACCGGGCATGCTCGGTTCGGTGGCAAACAGCGGCGCCAGTCCTGACGCCAGCGCCGTGCGCATCTTGCCCGCGTCGCCGTTGTTCAGCGCCCCGGCGCGCGCCGCCAGCAGCGCCGCATGGTTCAGCGTGGCCCGCGCCTGGTAGATCAGCGCGAACTGGATGATTCCGAACACCAGCATGATCAACAGCGGAAAAATGATCAGGAATTCCGTCGTCGACTGGCCGCGCCCGCGCTTATCCATGGAAGGCCTCCATCTTGTCGAGCACCAGCCGGTCGCCGCGGCGGATGCCGCAACGCGCTGCCATCCCGGCCGCCATTTCCAGCACGCTGTGCGCGCGCCAGTGTCCGTCGATGCGGCGCGCCGGCAGCGCCTGTGTCACTTTTAACACGGTGCCGTCGCGCTGGAGGTAGACCAGGTCCAGCGGATACCCCATGCCGATGGTGTGCACCAGCCTGCACGAACGCAGCAGCATCGCCTCGAACGCCTGCAGCGGCGCGCGGCCCAGCAGGCCCTGCATGCGCTCCAGCGCGGTCGATGCGACCATCACGTCGAGCGCTTGCGGACCGCAGCCGAGCTCAAACCGCACGGTGTGGCGCTGCATGTTAAAACGCCCCCGACTGCATGAACTTGACGGCAATGGGAAACATCAGCACCAGGAACGTCACCGGGAAAATGAATGCCACCAGCGGAAAGATCAGTTTCACTGGCGCTTCCATGGCCAGTTTTTCGGCCAGTTGAAAGCGCTCGGTGCGTCTCTGGTCGGCCTGGCTGCGGAAGGTCGGCCCCAAGCTCGCGCCCATCCGCTCGGCCTGGATCACGGCGCTGACGAAACTGGTGATCTGCGGAATGCGCACGCGCTCTTCCATGCGGCGTAGTCCTTCGGCGCGTGTCAAGCCTGAACGCAAATCGCGGATGACAAAGGCGAACTCGTTTTTCAGCGGCCCGGCCGGTCCCTTGGCCACCGCCTGGCCCAGCGCGCCGGCCATGTTCAGGCCCGCCTCGATGCCCATCGTCAGAAAGTCGAGGTACACCGGCAGCGCCTTGACCATCAGCTTGCGGCGTTTTTTCAGCGAATCCTTGAGCCACATGCGCGGATAGATGTAACCGAACGCCGCCGCCCCGATCGGGGCCAGTATGCTGGTCGTATCGAGCATGTCCAGCGCGAACAGCGCCAGGCCGAAAAAGGTGGCCATGCTGACCAGGCACAGCGCCAGGAATTGCGTTGGGCTCATCAGGTACAGCAGACCGGACAAACGCAGCGATTCCGACGAGCTGGCCATCATGCGCTTGGGCAGGCGCTGGCAGATGTGGTAGTCGATCAAACGCAGCAGGGGCCACAGCGCCAGCAGCCACTTCGGCAGCGGGTCGAGGTATTCGCGGTCCTCGGCCGGCACTACCGCCTTCAGGTGCATCGTGCTGTAAATGACGGCACCCGCGAACAGGACGAAGGCCACGCCCACCAGTACCGCGATCAGCAGTGATTCCATGGTCGTTTCCTCAGACGTCGATGTTGGTGATCTTGCTGATGAAGTGGTAACCGATCGACACCGCCACGATGATGACGGCCAGCGTGCACCAGCCGTACCATTCCGAAAACAGCGGGGCCATCGCTTCCGGCTCCATCACGCGCAAAATCACGATCAAAAAAATCGGCAGCCCGGACATGACCATACCCTGCATCTTGCCCTGCGCCGTCAGGCTGCGGATCTTTCCTTCCATTTGCAGCTTGGCGCGGATGGTGGCCGAGATCGATTCCAGCGTTTCGGCAAGGTTGGCGCCCACCTCGCGCGCCAGCGCCATGCCTGCCGTGACCATGGCCAGATCCTGCAGCGGCACGCGGCGCTCGAGGTTTTGCAGGGCGACGCCAAAATCGGTGCCGAGCTTCATTTCGCGCAGCAGCAGCGCGAATTCCTGCGACACCGGTGGCTGGCTTTCATTGGCCACGCTTTCCAGCGCAATTGGCAGGCTGGCGCCGGCGCGCAGGGCGCCGGTGATCATGTTCAGCGCGTCCGGTAACTGGGTTTCGAACTGGCGCAGGCGCCGGAAGGCGATGTAGCGCAGCACGTAGCGCGGCGCGATGAATGCCACGGCGCCGCAAAGGGCGACGATCAGGATATTCCTGGTCAACAACCATGCCAGCACCGGCAGCGCAATGAGCACGCCCAGATTGATGTACAGGATGCGGTTGGAGTCCGTAAAAATGAACATGCTCTCCAGGTCGGACTTTGCAGCGCTGGCCTGACCCTGCTGGCGGCTGTTGAACCAGCGGCTGCCGAAGCGCAGAATCATCCAGCCGATGAACATGGCGCACAAGAACACGCCGGCGACAACGAGAATCAGGCCGTCCATGTCAGAACATCCGTTTCACGGTGGGCGGCAGGCTCGGCGCCGCGCGCGCGTAGATCGACATGTCGACTTCGATGCCGCGCGCCACCAGGTCCTGGATGAAGTCAGGCACGTGGCCAGTCGGCACGAACCGGCCGCGCACCTTGCCTTCCGGCGTAAAACCGTCCTGCTCGAAGCGGAAGATATCCTGCATCGAGATGACGTTGTTTTCGATGCCAGTCACTTCGGTAATGTAGGTGACGCGGCGCGTGCCGCACGAAAAGCGCGTCTGCTGGACGATCAGGTTGACGGCCGAGCAGATCTGCTCGCGGATCGCCTGCATGGGGATATCGAGGCCGCTCATCAGGGTCATCACCTCCAGGCGCGACAGGCAGTCGCGCGGGTTGTTCGCGTGCGCCGTGGTCAGCGAGCCGTCGTGGCCCGTGTTCATCGCCTGCAGCATGTCGAGCGCTTCGCCGCCGCGGCACTCGCCGACGACGATGCGGTCCGGCCGCATGCGCAGGCAATTTTTTACCAGGTCGCGGATCGTGATCGCGCCGCGTCCCTCGATGTTGGCAGGGCGCGCTTCGAGCGATACCAGGTTCGGCTGCGACAGCTGCAATTCCGCCGCGTCTTCCACCGTGACGATGCGTTCATCGTCGGGAATGAAATTCGACAGCACGTTGAGGAGGGTGGTTTTGCCGGAGCCGGTACCGCCCGAGATGACAATGTTGGCGCGCATTTCGACTGCCACGCGCAGGAATGCCACCATGGCCGGGTCGATGGCGCCGAAGCGCGTCAGGTCATCCGCCGTGAGCTTCTTGCGCGCGAATTTCCGGATCGTGATACTCGGTCCCTTGATGGCCAGCGGCGGGATGATGGCGTTTACGCGCGAACCGTCTTTCAGGCGCGCGTCGACCATCGGCGAGCTTTCATCGATGCGCCGGCCCAGTGGCGAGACGATGCGCTCGATCGCGGCCAGCACCGACGCATCGTTGGAAAACGACACGGACGAACGCGTCAACTGGCCATCGCGTTCGATAAAAATATCGTTGTGGCGGTTGACCATGATCTCGGTGACGGAGTCGTCGTTGAGGAGCGCCTCTAGCGGGCCCAGCCCCACCACCTCGTTGAGCACCACGTCGCGCAGCATGCTGCGCCAGTAGCGCATGGCGCGGAAGGCCGGGTCGGTTTCGATGATTTCGTCGATAATTTTATGGACTGTTTCGCGCAGTTCGCTGTCGCCCATGCGCGAGACGTTCACGCGGCGCAGGTCCATGGCGCCGATGAGTTTCTTATGCAGTGCGCCGCGCGCGGCGATCCCGTCCGGCAGTTCGAGCGGATTGGGGCCGGCTTCTTCGGCCGACAGGCGCGCCGCGCGGCGCCGTTCCAGGCCGTCCGGCGCGCCTTGTGCCACAACCACGCGGGACCCTGGCGCACCTGGTGGTGGTGCTTCCGCTTCCGGCACCGCCGCCAGTGGCGCCTCCCTGGCGAGCGGTTTTTGCTGCACCTGGACCGGGTCGACAAAGTTGACACGCACGATGTAGTCGGACAGTTCGATCACATCGGTGCTGGACACCGGGCCGTATTCGTTGACCGCCGTGCCGTTCACCTTCACCGGCGCCAGGCCGCCGCCGTCGGTCAGAAACACTTCGCCGTTGCGCACGCTGAACTGCAACTGGCGCCGGCCGACGCGCCAGCCCTGCAGCATCAGCAGCGTGCCCTCGTCCTTGCCGAGGAAGCATTCGTCGCCCTCGGCGTTGAATTCGCCTTCGGCCACACCGCGCCGGACCACATGGACTCGTATCATCGCAATCTCCTTATTCTGTGCGGTTGTGCAGCGGGGCGGACGGCGGCGCAAGCGGCACAGCGGCGGGGGCGGTGCGCACCTTGTCCTCGAACTGGCGCTTCTGTTCGAGGCCGCGCGCGCGCAGCTGGCCTGCCAGGCCGTCGCCGGCGGCGATGATTTCGGCCTCGACGAACACCACCAGTTCGGTCTTGCGGTTACGGAAATCGTCGGACCGGAACAGGCGGCCGAAAATCGGAATGCGCGACAGGCCCGGCACACGGTCGATGGCGCTCGACAACTCACTGTTGACGAGGCCCGACAGCGCCACCACTTCGCCCGGTTTGATCGAAATTTCCGTCGAGGTGTTGCGGGTGATGAAGCCGGGGATGCCGTTGACCGTGACGGCCGGATCGATCTGCGACAGTTCCGTCGACAGTTTCGCCGTGATGGTGTTGGTGGAATCGAGCGTCGGTTCGACCGCGAACATGATCCCGTACGGTTTGAATTCCACCGTGGTGGCGCCGAACGCGCCGGCCAGCGGGATCGGCACCTCACCGCCCACCTGCAGCCGCGCCTTGCCGCCGTTTTTGGCCGTCAGTTCCGGCGACGCCAGCACGCGCGCGTCGCCGTCTGAGACGCCCAGGTTGATGCGTGACGCAATCGTCGTGGCCAGGCCGAAGAACACCCCGCCGGTACTGCCATTGCGGGTGATGAAGCCGGGATTGGGGTCGAGCAGGCTGTTGTCGTTTTGCGGCGGCGGAATGTTGGCGTAGATGCCGCTGTTGCGGGCCACGCCGGCCACGCCCAGTACGGGGCCGGTGGCCGCCTTGTCCCAGTTGATGCCGATCTGTTCGAGCAGCGCCTTTTTTACTTCGACAAAGGTCAGGCGGAACAGCACCTGGCGCGCCAGCGCGCTGCCTTGCTCTTCCGTGATGTTGTTGATCACGTTCGGCAGGTCGGCAATCACGGCGTTCAGCTTGCTCAGCACTTCCCTGTGCGCCATGCCCGACAGGATCAGGTCGGGGCCGACCTGGGTGACCACGATGTTGGTGTCCTTGCCGATCAGCGCATCAAGCTTGGTGCGGATGTTGGCCATGTTCTTGCTCAGCACCTGCAAGCGGTAGCTGTACACGTTGGCGCCGCTCCAGACCATCAGGCTGGTCTCGCCCACCTTCTCCGCGATCAACAGCAGGTTCGGTTCGACCGAGGTGGTGCTGACGATGGTGCCGTTGCCGAGCGCCACACGAATGATCTTGCCGCTGACCGGCAGCAGTTTGATGTCGCCGATGGCCATCGTCAGTGGCTGCGTCGGCGCGTACGCCGGCTCCACCCTGGCCGCGACCGGGGCGACGACGAGCGTCGAGGGAACGCGCCGTACCACTTTGCGCACGCGCGCACTGGGCGCGGGCGTGCAATTGGTGGGGGCTGGCTGTGTCACGCAGGCGGGCGGCGCCGCCTGTGCACCGATGGGTGGCTGCGCATAAAGGTCGTCGGCGTGGGCAAGCGGCAGCGCAAGAAAGGTCATGAGAATCAGGCAGAACGAGAAGCGGGAAGGTTGGTTTGGGTTCGCTGCAAAGTTTTTCATGTAAGGATCGGCCATTTTATTGTTGTAGGAGGGGATCAGTTCTTGTCGAACGCGGTGATATTGCTGCGCGGCGCCATCGGCACCGTTACCGTCATGTTCTGCTTGTCGGGCGCTGGCGGCGCGGGGACCGGCGTGGCGGCTGCCTGGCGCGCGGCCTTGGCCAGTTCCTGCGACGGCGGCAGCGCCATTTGCGAGACCAGGTTGCTCCTGCCGCCGACGATGAATTCGATTCCGCCGTCGCGCGCTTTGGGCGAATTGGGCAGCAGGTCGCTGGCGCGCAGGGCCGCCATCTGGATTGGCGCGCGGTCCGTGGTGCCGCGTAGCGTGACGCGGAATGAGCCCATGCGCTGGCCGACGATCAGGCGCGCCGCCTCGGCCGGGCTGACCAGTACCGTCACGGTGTCGTAGCCGCGCTCCTTGCCCGGCACATCGCCAGGACGTGCCATCTTGGCCGCCTGCGCATCGTTTACTTTGGTGATGTCCTGGAACTCCGCACCCGTGGCCAGCACCACCAGGTCCTGCATGTAGATGCTGGCCTGGGCGTCGGACGCGTCGCTGTCGTCTGCGGACTCCTCCCGGCGCGGCGCTTTGCTGACCAAAAACACGTCGATGTGGTGGTTCGGGCGCAGCGTCTGGGAAATCGAGTTGAGGTTGTCAATTTCGATGGTCAGCGCGCGCTGGCCGGCCGGCAGGATGGCGGCCACGTCGCGCACTTCCGGCGCGGTCAGGTCGGTCAGGCGGACCGGGCGGCCGTGCAGCACCGGCCGTGCCAGCTTGATGCCTTCGAGCGAAGGGAAGTCGGCGGCCAGGATGGTGTCAGGATAGACCAGGTCGGCGTCGATCGGGCGCGCGACGAAATTGTTCAGGTTCAGCACGGTGCCCGCCTGCGCATCGATTTTCGGGACAGCGACGGTGACCTGTGGCGTACTCTGTCGCGCGCCCTTGGCGGCAATTTCTTGCTTGATGGTTTCTTCGCGCCGCTGCAAATAATGGTACGCAATCCAGGCGACGGCTGCGGCCATCACGGCCGCAAAGACCAGGAGCGCGATCGGGCTTTTGAGTTGGGCGATTCTTGCAGCGGAAATGTTGGCCATATTGCGCGGTTCTCTTTCACGAAGTAACGGAAATGACGTACGAGTACGCCTTGAAAAAATTCTTGATCGCGTCGAGCAGCTCCTGGACCGGTTGCGGGCCGAGCGCCACGGTCACCAGGATGATCACGCAGAACACGCCCACGACCAGGTATTCGGTCATGGCCTGGCCGCGCCGGTGGTGCAGTGGGGCGCGCATCACAGCTCGGTTGCCACGTTGACGATGATTTTGGCGCCGTTGTCGTGAACGATGACGACCTCGACGCGCTCGCGCCCGCGCTGGGCGCTGACCGTGGCGTGCTTGAGTGTGTGATCGGCGCCCATGCCTGACATGGCGCGCACGCCCGACCAGCGGTCCTGTTCCAGGCGCTGCTTGTAAAAGCTGGCCAGTTGGGCGACGCTCTGGCCCGTGGCGAGCACCGTCGTGCTGCCCCGGCGGCCGTCGTCGTCGCTGAGCACGTGCGACAACACTTTGGCGCCGCCGGGCAGTTCCAGCTGCGGCAGGCGCGTGGCCTTGACCTTGGCGAAGTGGTTGACGGCCAGATAGCCAAATGCGCCGCCCTGGTCGTTCAATTGGAGCGTGGTCAGGCATTTTTCGCTCAGCGCGGAGACCACTTGCCAGCCCTGCGCTGCATTGCGCTTGACGTCGAAACCTGCTTCGCGCCATTCCTTCTCCATCCGCGCGAGCAGCGTGGCGCTGTTCTCGCGCGACGACACCTGCAAAATGGCCACATCCATCCCGCTCACTGCCACCGATTCGGCCACGGAGACGGCACGCATTGCGGCGGGAACTTTTTCCGGACAGGCGCTTGCGGCGGACGGCGCGCCGAGGAGGGCGCACAGCGCGGCCAGGCCGCAGCAGGAAGTCAGGCGCGGGAATCTCATCGCAGGCGGTCTCCGGGGACGACGTCCGGCGCAACCTTGCCCAGTTCGGACTCGGGGGCAGTCAGCACCCACGGCCGCATGCCCAGAATGACGGCTTCGCCTGCATAGTGGCCCATACCCTTGGCCATCGGGACGGTTTCGGCCACCATTTTTTCGGTCGCGCCGGACCCGTTGGCGTACCAGGTGTTCGACAGGATGGCGCCCGTGGCGCTGAAATCGAGTCCGTTCCACGGCCCTTTCCACACGTCGGCGCGTGGCCACAGGCGCTGATAGGCTGTGCTGTTTTTCGCCATTTCCTTGAAGCTGACCTCGGCGACCGCGAACGTATCGCGCGGGACCGGCGGCGCCATCGAACCGGTTACACCGGGAATTGACAGCGCGCCCAGTGCTTCGACGGCCTTGCTGGTCAGGTCGGTCGACAGGCTGGTGCGCGTGAGGGTGCTGGACTGTTGCTCATAGCGGCTCATGTAGGCGACGTTCGCGTTGTCGCGCCACATCGGGTCGATGCCATTGGCAAAGGTGGTGGCGGCGCGGTCGGTGTCCTTGATGACGGTTTGCGCTTGCGAACGGTCGTTGATGATGCGCACGCCGATTTCATGGCCAATTTCGGCGGCGGTTTTCTGGTTGCTGCCGTTGATCGTGTCGAACTGGGTGCCGCCGTCGTCGTACCAGACCGTGCGTTCCCAGGCGCTGTAGCGCGCCGCCATTTGGGTGGTGTGCTGCACGTCGCTGAACTTGGCCAGCACGACGATGGCAAGGAACAGTGGCAACAGGAAAAACAGCGCCGCCACCAGGAATTCGACCATGGCCTGGCCCTGCTGACGACGCGCCATCATGGCGCCACCACCGAGGCAGCCAGCGCGGCCGGGGGATTTTCTACCAGCTGCGCTTGCCAGTACGGATTGAACAGGTTGGCCATCTCGGTGCGCTTATCGGCGCGCTGCCAGCCGGCGCGGTTGAAGGCGGATGTGTCTTTGCTTGCGCGGAAAAAGTACGCGGCGCCGGACGCCAGCGCCCGCAGCGTGTCGCCCTTCAACGCTTCGTCCGCCCTGACCACGCTGGCGCCGGCGCCGAGCACTTTGCTCGAGGTGCGGATGGTGCTGCCCTCGTGGCGTACTTCGATGGTGAACGGTCGCTGCGCGCCATTCAAGTCGGCACTCTGGTTGGCGGGCGTCGCGGCGGTATCGGCCACGTCGCGGTAATAGTCCTGCAGGCCGCCGTTGGCGTCCATGCTGGCGCCCGGGCCGCGGCGGTAGCGCGCATTCGCGGGAATCGCGGCCAGGCCATTCAGGGCGCCGCCGTAGTTGCGGGTTTCGGACGGATTCCCGGCAAAGCCGGTGCGCGAGCCATAGCGACCTGCGCGTCCGGCCAGCGCACCGGCCGACCCACCGGGGCCGTCCTGCGGCAGCAGGTAGAAGAAGGGTATCAGGAGTTCCGTTTCGCAGATGACGACGCCGGCGCCTTGGGTGGCGTCGAGCGCCATCCAGCGCTTCTGGTTCGCGCTCAGGATGGTGCCGCCATCGTGGTGGAAACCATACAGGGTAAAAATCGGGATGGACGGCGGCGGACAGGCAATTTCCGTGGGCAGGGACTCCCAGCTGGCCACCAGCGTATTGCCGCGCTTGCGCACCAGTTCGTCGGTCGACTCGCGGTTGACAACGACGTTGGCAAAGCGGTCGGCCTGCGGGGTGGCGTCATTGGCGTGCTGGCGCGTGGTGTAGCTGGCCCATTCCTTGATCTGGTTGGCCGTGTAGGCGGTCTGAAAGGACAACATGCTGATGCCAGCATTGGGGTCGTTGCGCTTGACCACCTGGTTGGCCACCAGTGCCACGTTCACGGCTGTGGCGTCGTGGTGGGCTTCCTGCGCCAGCTGCATGATGGCGATCAGTTTGTCGAGTGCGATGACCGCGGTGGGTGCCACCGCATCGTAGGCGGCGGCCAGCGGTTCGATGGGCAGGGCACTGGCGATCGTCCAGGGAATTCTGCCAATGCTGTAGGGAATGGTGTCGGCCGCGACGGTATGGGCGGTGCCTTTCATCCGCCGGTGGGTGGCGGCGGCATCGTCGACATAGGATTTCAGGCTCACCAACTGCGCGACGGAAACCTGGTTGGCCACCATGGCGCGGTTGGTATAAGCCGCAAAATTGTGATCGCGCGCCAACAGCACGGCACCACTGTAGGCGCCCGCATCGGCGGCATTCTGCAATTGCGTCTTTGTTGTTGCCAATTTTCCGCTGTTATATAACACCAGCGACATGACGAGGGCGATGGCAGCGAATAACAGCGTGAATACCAAGGCCTGGCCGCGCTGCGCAGCGCGTACAGGCATGGCATTGCGTCGTTTATCGGGATGATTCATGCGCTGCAATCGTCAGGTGAATTGGCGTGGATTACTTGCCGCCTTTTTGGTCATTGTCCTTGTTGTATTCGCCCATGCCTTTGGCGACATCGCCACGGCTGGCGGCTGCGGTCGACGAGGTGCCTGCGGCGGTGATCTGGTCTTTACTGTCCTGGCCGGCGACTTCTTTCGATAGACCCGCGGTCTGGTTACGAATCGTTTTGCCGAACATGCTGTAGACGCCAATGGCGGCAACCGCGATAAGAGCGACGATAATGACGTATTCCATCATTCCCTGGCCAAGCTGTTTCAGTTTGATTTTCATAGTGGACTCCAGAAGTTAAAAAAGTAAAGTGATGCTGCTGCAAGTTCCAGCGGACAAGGCGCCGCCGGAGACATTCGGATAAAAGCGGAGAATCAATTCGCTTTCTGATCGTTGGCGTAGTTGTACTGGCCCATTCCGACCTTTTGCGGATCGTTGGCGCGGCCGGCTGCGGAATTGGCTGCATCGACTGCAATTTCAGTACTTGCCTTCGCGCCGGCTGCTTCCTGGGCCATGCCCGCCGTCTGGACGCGCACGGTGCGGCCGAACGCGGAATAAATGCCGATGGCAGCAACGGCAATTAGCGCGACGATAATGACGTATTCCATCATTCCCTGGCCGGCGCTGCGGTGTTTGATGCGATGCGGAGTGTGCAGCATTGGTAACCTCATCAAAAAATTTATACGACCCATTTCTGCATGTGCGTGTTGCTGGTAATTGATTCGGGAACCAGTACGCAATGCAGACATTGAATGAGCCGGATTTTAATGCATAAAAAAACGAATAGTGATTTATTGGTCAATAGTGTGTTCCTATCAATATATTAAACGCAGTAAATACAATTTATTTCATATGTCATCTGCATGTAATTGCTGTTTCTGCACGATGTTAATTTTTATTTTTAATAATTTTAATTTAATTGTGGAAATTATTATTTTGTCCGGTGCGCCATAGTTGAATCGGTCGCTGGAGAGCTCGCGATGATAAAAAAAAGAAAGGCACCGTGCTGTACAGGTCGCAAAATTGTGAGGCAGGAAAGGAAGTTTATAATGAGAAATTATCGCGAAACATCACCGTGAAAATAGTGTTAATCATGCGATTTATTTCGCTTTTATGTCTCATGGATGCAGCACTCCAGATAAATCGGCGTGACGGCAGAGCACTTAACTGCATCCATCAGGCGCATCCTTGCGTATATTAATCATTGTGATGAATGCTAACTGCAAGTTGTGAATAGTCACTAAAAATACGGCGTCAATTTGATTGATGAGCACGTCATGGACAACAAAACGCGAGACATGCTGGGACGACGGTTGCTGTATGTAGCGGTTGGCGGCGACCGGGCGGCACTGCCACTGGCCGACCACGCCATGCACTGGGACATTTGCCAGGTCGGTACGCTGGCTGAAGCCGCCCATGCACTGCGCGCCAGCCACTTTCTGGTTGGCCTGCTCAATGGTGTGATCGGCGCCTTGCGCCCGCGCGAGGTGGACCAGTTCCTGCGCGCCCACAGCCACGTGCACTGGGTCGGCGTGGTGAGCGACGCGGCCCTGGCGTCCGATGCCTGCCGCGACCTGATCGCCGACCATTTGTACGATTACCACTCGGAACCGGTGGACGGGCGCCGGCTGGCCGACACGCTCGGTCATGTGCACGGCTGGGCGAGCCTGCGCCGGCCACGCCCGCGTGTGACGGCGCCTTGCACGCGCCAGGTGGGTGTCAGCAGCGCTGTCGCGCGCCTGCGCGAACAGGTCGAACGCGTCGCGCGGACCAGCGCACCGGTCCTGATCTGGGGCGAAAGCGGCAGCGGCAAGGAACTGGCGGCAAAGGGCGTGCACGAACAGTCGGCGCGGGCGCGCGCCCCGTTCATCGCCGTCAACTGTGGCGCGATTGCCCCCAACCTGATCCAGTCCGAGCTGTTCGGCTACGAACGCGGGGCATTCACCGGCGCCACACGCGACAAGGTAGGCCTGCTCGAAGCGGCCCATGGCGGCACGATTTTTCTCGATGAAATTGCCGACCTGCCGCGTGAGTTGCAGGCGACCTTGCTACGCTTTTTGCAGGAAAAAACGATCACGCGGCTGGGGGCCACCCGCGCCATCCCGGTGGATGTGCGCGTGATTGCCGCCTCCCATGTCGATTTGCAAGATGCCGTTGCGCGCGGCGCCTTCCGCGAAGACCTGTATTACCGCCTGGCCGTATTGCCGATCACCGTGCCGCCGCTGCGCGAGCGCCGTGACGATCTGATGCTGCTGGCCGAACATTTCTTTGCCCAGTACGCGGACGAGAAGCCGCCGCGCCTGAAGGGTTTCTCCAGCGGCGCCGCCAGCGCCATCCTGTCCCATCACTGGCCCGGGAACGTGCGCGAATTGATGAACCGCGTGCGGCGCGCGATGGTCATGGCCGAAGGCCGCCTGATCGCTGCGGGGGACCTCGGGTTCAACGACCCGTTCGATGTCCCACCGCCGCCGGCGCTGGACGACACACGGCAGCACTCCGAGCGCGTCGCCATCCAGGAATGCCTCGACCGGTCGGGCCACAACGTCAGCCGCGCCGCACGCACATTGGGCGTGTCGCGCACCACCATGTACCGCCTGCTCAGCAAGCATGGCCTGCACCTTTGATGCATGGTTGGTGGCGCATTCACTGTACATATTTGTTCGTCAATACGACAACTCTGTCACACAAGTGGCACACTTTTGATCTCTAAGCAGTGCGTCAAGATGATTATGTGCAAGGCAAGATTCTTTCACAAATAATTTTCCTTTTACGTCAATGCGTTAGCGGCGTTTCACCCCGGTGGCATCGTTTTTGCGATAGCAAACAGAGCTTGGTTCAACCTTGCCAAATTTGTTCTCAACCACATAATCCAGAGGGGAAACGCATGAACAAGACTTTGCTCGCCGCCGCCATCACGCTCGCTTTCAGCCTTGGCGCCCACGCCCAGACCACGACGCCCGCCGATACCACCACCACCACCAACACCAACAACGACAATTCCGTTCGCACCACCGACACCACGCTGACCGCGAACCTCGCCGACAACTCGGCGCGGGACAACTCCAACCAGAACAACGACAACAGCAGCGCCAAGAACAATTCGACCGGCAGTGCGGCCGCGTCTGCAATCGGGGCCGCCGCTGCGAATAACGGCGGCACCGCCACGTCCAATGCATCGAATGCGTTCAACACCTCGTCGGCCACCGCTGCCAGCACGCTCAACGGCACGGTCTCGGGCAACACCATTAACAACATCGGCAACCTCGCCACCAACCTGGGCAATGCCAGTGGCGGGGGCGGTAGCGGCGGGACCGGTGCCGCAGGCTACGGCGGTTCGGCCAGCGGTACGGGCGGGCGCGGTGCGGCGGCATCCGGTGCAAACGGGGCAGCCGGGTCGAGCGGCGGCGTCGCCACCAGCGGCAGCGCCACCAACGGCTCGGCAGAAACGGGCCTGGCCTCGGGTGGGGCCGGCGGCGCAGGCGGTAATGCCTGGGGCGCGACCAGTGGCGCCGGTGCGTCCGGCGGTGCCGGCGGCGCTGGCGGTCGGGGCGG